>NZ_JBWQTV010000024.1:0-163648 GCF_056619965.1 Halalkalibacter sp. HAAS-P014
GACGTAACATATGGATCACCTCACGATTATTCTTATCTATATTATACTATAATTACCTGAATAATCGGATTAGTCTGCGCAAAAAAACAGGCTGTTGAGAAAACTTTCTCAACAGCCTGAGGCCCCAATATATTGGGGTCTTTTCTGCGTATGTAGCATTGGTAAAATATGAACATAAAACAATGATTGATAGACTATGACAATTATCGATATAATAGAACAATGTATGCAACGTATAGAAGGGGAGTGAGTGAGTACATGAAAACAAGTTCTGAGGTCATTACTTGGGTTGAAGGGTTATTGCCGTTTGGCATCAAGCCCGGTTTAGAGAGAATGAAATGGATACTAGAACGTCTTGGGAATCCAGAACAGAAAATAAAGGCTGTCCATATCGCTGGGACAAACGGAAAAGGTTCGACGATTAGTTTTATGAGGCATGTCTTAGAAGAGTCTGGTTATAATGTGGGAACCTTTACGTCTCCTAGCATCGAGTTCTTTGAAGAGCGAATTTCGATCAATGGTATCCCGATTGATGAACAGTCGCTTGTTTTATGTGGGAATCGCATTCGCCCGTTAGTAGAAGAACTAGCAACTACAGACCTTGGAAGTCCGACAGAATTTGAAGTGCTGACAACCATTGCGTTTGAGTATTTTGCTACGATTGCAAAGCCAGATGTTGTACTGTTAGAAGTTGGTTTAGGTGGACGTTTAGACTCAACCAATGTAATTCATCCGATTCTTTCAGTCATTACCTCTATCGGATTTGATCATATGCATATACTTGGCAAAACAGTTGAGGAGATTACCACGGAAAAGGCTGGAATCATTAAGAAACACATTCCAGTTGTATCTGGAGTTTCTCAGCAAAGTGCGAAAGAGGTTGTACAGAAAACCTCAACAAAGCAGCTAGCAGAATTGTTTCAATTAGGTACGGATTTTAGCGAGCGAATTGTGACTAATAATGAACAGAAACAAGTTTTTACTTACCTTCAAAAAGATGACGAAACATTTGATGTCACCATTCAAATGCAAGGACCACATCAAAGGAAAAATGGAGCTGTGGCAATTAAGGCTTTACAAGTTTTAACAAATAAATATTTATATAGGGTAACAGAACAAGATATCCAACGTGGGCTTGAAAAGGCCACGTGGCTAGGACGCTTTGAACAAATAAGTGACCATCCTCCTATCATTATTGACGGAGCTCATAACGAAGAAGGAATAGAAGCGCTAGCAAATACGTTAAAACAACATTATCCAGACAAAACGTTTCGCTTTATAGTGGCAGCGACTAAGGAAAAGGAAGTCGCCAATTTATTGAAGCCGTTAACTAGATTCGATGCTGAGTTTACGTTTACAACCTTTGACTTTGAACGTGCAGCAAAAGCCCATGACTTATATAGGGAAGCGCCTGTCGCTAAAAAGAAGATAGAAGAAAATTGGGAACAAGCGTTAGCAACAGAAATAGATGCACTGAATGAAAATGACTTATTAATTGTATGTGGGTCACTTTACTTTATAGCAAAGGTCAGAAAATACTTGTTAAGTAAAGATGAAACAGCACTAATGATCAACAGATAATGTGTTTAGGAAGCAATGACTGTGGGTAAACATAACTTAGTAGTAGAACCTCGTAGTGAAACTATTTACTTCTGAAGAGCCGGACTGCTGCTGTATCAATAGTCCTTTTGATTAATTTGGAAAATTGTCGATATTTCTGGAAAGCTTCAAAATCTAGGAAATTAGTATTGACTTTAATTCCGAAAAAAAATACACTAAATGTAACAAATGAACACACTTGGAAGCGATGAAATACGACTTGTATCTGGGCACCTAAAAGTCGTATTGAGCCACTGGTGCAACCGGCCTTTTGTCTACTTTAGTAAGTTGAAATGCAAAAGGCTTTTTTGTTTGCTCAATTCCTTTCATTTGGCTGATTTTGTTAAAAATGAGTCTGGTTTTATGGGTCTTTATTACTATCTTAGATGATTTTGAAAAATGAAAAAGGGGATAGAGAAATGAGAAAATTGATTAAAGAACGCCTGAAAAATCAAAAAGGGTTAACGCTGATTGAGTTATTGGTTGTAGTTGTGATTTTGGGGATTATTGCTGCGATTGTAATTCCGATGGTTATGGGAAATACGGATGAGGCGAATGCGAACACAAATTTACAAAATGCTAGTATTATTGTTGATGCGGCTAATCGATATCAAGTTTTAAACGGTACTGTTCCTGAGGCTTCTCATCTTTTATTAGAAGAAACTAATGAAGGCCTTCATGTAGGTGGTCCGTTTATTAGTGCTATTCCAGAAGCGGTCGGTGCAGGTTGTGAAAGTCCTTTTGCTATAGATGATGATAATGGTGTAATTAAAGCAGTTTTCCCGAATGACGATTGCCCAGGCTATGATGCTGATTTACATTTGAGTGAGGATTAAAGTTTACTAATTAAAGCTGTCGCTATATTTCAGCGACAGCTTTTCTTAAATAATACCAAAAAAGGAGGAAAGACATGCTCATTGACATATACGTTATCCTAATAGCCCTCATACTCGGCAGCTTCTTCAACGTCGTCGCCATTCGTTTACTACAAAAAGAGTCAGTCGCATTCCCTCCTTCTCATTGTCCTCACTGCAAGCACAAGCTGTCTATTCTTGATCTTGTACCTGTCTTTAGTTATCTCTTCTTAAAGGGCAAATGTCGTTATTGCCAAGTGAAGATTTCTCCTCTATATCCGTTTGGGGAATTGTTAACGGCTTCATCTATGTTTGTTGTTTATAAGTTTGTTGGATTAGAGTGGGAATTGATTCCGGCGCTTTTACTCACGGTTTTACTAGTATTAGCAGTGTTAACAGATATTCGTGAGCAGTTGATTTTGGATAAAGTTACGTTTCCGATGCTTGGTCTTTTGCTAATTAGCCGTTTCTTTATTGGCACGGAGTCGTTTTGGTTTTATTTAGCAGGTGGGGTTGTTGGTTTTGTATTGTTACTAGTTATTGCGATTGCCAGCCGTGGTGGCATGGGTGGTGGCGATATAAAGCTTTATGCAGCCATTGGTGTCGCGCTAGGTCCTTGGTTAACGTTGATGAGCCTGATGCTTGCTGCATTTGCAGGTGCTCTTGTCGGTGGGGTATTGATGCTTTTAGGGGTGGTTAAACATAAGCAACCGATTGCGTTTGGACCGTTTATTTTAATTGGTACGATTGTAGCTTATTTGTTTGGGTTTGAGATTTGGTATTGGTACACAAGTTTTTTATAGGAGGTTAGTGGAATGAGAGATGAGAAAGGTGTAACGTTAGTTGAATTGCTAGTTGCGATTGTTATCGCTGGAATCATCCTCGTTCCCCTATTAACGATCATGACTGGTACGTTTACGCGCACAGTCAGTCAAGAGCAAGAGACGGTTAATGCCTATATCGCTCAGAGTGTGATGGAAAAGGTAAGAATGAACAGTTCCGAACATCAGTTAATCGAAGGAAGCTATTGTTGGAACGGTGTCGAATGTGAACCCTTACCTGATTTTTATATCGATGGGGATTTAGAAATCAATCACGACTATACCATTTATGTGGAAGTTAAGAGTTATTCAGATAGAGATCATTTTTATGAAGTTTTAGTAACGGTCAGCAATGATTCCTTGGTGTCACATGGTCCTACTAGTGGTGTCGTTGAAAAAAAGAATGAGATCGAGCTAGTAACGGTGGTGAAAAAAAATGAATAGCAATAATGAGCGAGGGATAACACTAGTGGAATTGCTCGTTATCATTGTCATCATGGGGGCTATTAGCACTCCGATTTTTATGATGGTTTCACTGTCGTTGAATACTGAACGAGATGTTTCCACACGAAATGAGATACAACGAGAAGCCCGTTTTATTATGGAATATATAACGGAAAAAATGCGTGATAAAGATGTAGGATGGATCCAAAAGAACGAAACTACTCAAATTTGGTTCTTGTGCAAAGGTGAACAAAATCAGGAAGGCGATGAAGAGTGCTCCGATGTTTTCTTAACCTATGAAGAAGCTAATAAAACAATGAGGCTCGGTGTTGGAGGAAATGTTCTTTCTACAGATATTGAGAATTTTGACTTTCCTGGTTTCGGGGAAAGTGGCCAAGTTGTATTGAGAATTGATAAGGCTGATGAAAGCCTTGAATTAAGAAGTGATATCTATACTAATCGTTTTAATGAAGAGGATGAATAACATGAAAAAGCACATTCAATCTGAACAAGGGGCTGCCCTTATATTAGTTCTCTTTGTTATTGTTTTTCTTTCCATAGTTGGACTGTCGATGTTAACACAAACGACGTACAGCCAAAAGTCGATAGTTCAAAATAAAGTGATTGAAGGTCAATTTTATATGTTGGAAGGTGGACTTGACTTATTTCTAGATTATATTTATCAGGATGTCGGGGAAGAAGAGCTTTTTTCCTTTTTTGAGCATTATTTGTCAGAAGAGAAAGTCTTTACTGATGATGTATATGTCATTGATGGAAACACAATCATGTTTACAATCTCATCTGAAGTAATATCTGATGAAGAGTTGCAGAGCGAACCAAATGAAGAGGTACATGAACAGCTAATGGAAGCGACAATTACTGCGAGTGTGCAAAACGATCCCCAAATAGAACGCGAACTCTTGATGCATATTAACAAAGAGATTATCAATAGATACTTTGGGCAAGGGGTTTCTATTAATTATATTGGTGGGAATGTTGATGCAGAGACGAAACAAGTAAAGTTGTCTGCTGAAGAAATTATTCAGATCACGAACGATCAATATAATAGCGTTGTTGATAAATATAGCAAATTGATACACGAGAAATATGGGTATCATTACAATTTTTCTGGACAGCAACCTCATACAGGTTTTCAGCAAATACCTAATAGTTGTCAAGATACACCTAACCCATTTACGATAGGCGAATTAGTAATTAAAACGTGCAAAAATTTATCAGCGCCATTTAATGTTCCCGAAAATGAAATTTATATAGTAGATGAGGTCGAGATAACGGGGAATAGTCACGTTACTGTGGACGGTTTGTTACTTGCTGATTACTTACGAATTAACGGGACTCCAACTCTTACTGTTAATACAGGAATCATTGCTAGAGATTTTGTCATGGGAGGAAAAGGGAATCCAGAAAGTCCACCAGCCGGGCAAAATCTAAGTGTAGAAGGTGCTGCAAATGGTATACCGTGTGATTTACTTAATGGTACACTAATTGATTGTGGCAAAGTGGATAATTTAGAGCATGTTACAGTTGAGTATGGCGAAAATTATGAGTACGAGGTCGTATCATATAGAACATTAAGATAAAGAGAATGAGGTGTAAGTAATGTTCTTCAACAATAAGTATTCAGGCATGGACTTTCGTGACAAGAAGGTAACCTTTGCTACGATTAAAATGGATAGACAGCTGCCTGTACTAGTGGGGGTTTTTGAGACTCCGGTTTCGAAAGGGATAATGGATGATGGAGCAGTTGTAGAAGTTGAAGCGTTATCTGAAGCGATCGAGACGTTTTTAGAAAATAAAAAACAAAGTTCAAAACGAGTTCATCTTGCCATTCCTACTCAAAATACGTTAATTCGAAAGATAAATACATTGCCAGATCTAGAAGAGAAGGATTTAGCGAAACTCATTAAGTTTCAAATTGGAGAAACAATTCACCTTCCATTTGATGAACCGATTTATGACTTTGTGAAAATCGGATCGCTTAATATTAACCGTCCTAATGCTTACTTAGAAAATGAAGACTTTACAGTTGAGGATTTAGCAAGAAATAATAACCAGGACGAGCCCCGGAGTGAGATCCTCTTCTTTGCAACATCAAGACAAATTTCTGAAGAGCTAATGGAAGCTTGTGAAGATGCCGGCTTTAAACCCCAAACGGCCGAGATTCGTGGTCTGGCTCTACAGCGATTGATATTGAATCTTCATCCTCGTTGGTTAAGAGGAGTGGAGATGATCATTGATGTAGAAGAAGAGATTCTAGATATCCATATTTTTAAAAACGATATGATTATTTTCTCGAGAACGATGGTAATTGATAGTGAGGAATCTGTAGATATACCGGTAGAGCTTGAAGAGGAAGTGCTTTCCTTTAATATAGTTGATTTAGAAGAGGACCGCGAAATAGCTGCTACGAAAGAGCAGACAAAGAATGAAGCAGAAGATCACTATGTCAACGCTGTAATTGATGAAATTCAAAAAGCTCAAAATTTTTATCGTTACTCATTAGGGGAAAGAGATAGTGAATTTGATCGAGTGATTGTAACCGGTGATCTTGCAAGCAAAATGTGTCCTCTCTTTAAGGAGAGATTAACGATGGTTACTGAAGTGACAAGGGTTGATTATACTCCGATACTCGAATATGACATTTCAAACGATTTGTTAGATAGCTGTAGTGTGGCGATTGGGTTAGCGATGCGCGCTAACGAGAAGCCAAAGAAAAAGAAATAATCTGTAGTGGGAGATTGGAGAGATCGTCTTGAACATAAGCATTGACTTACTCCCAGAACGATCAAGAGCAAGAGAAGATAGGTTTCCGGTAATCCCAGTTATGGGATTAGCCTCGATTGTGATCGGAGCGATCGTTTTAGGAGTCACATATGTTGATACACGAAGTAACATTAATACGTTACAGGGACAAATTGCAACGCAAACAGAACAGCTCGATATAATCGAGGCTGAATTTATTGCAATGACTTCAGGTGTTACAGAATATAACTATGTTGACTATTATCAAGAATTGGATGGCTTTTTAACTAGTATATACAGAGGGGCCATTACATTAAAGGAAATAATATATCTTTATTTACCAGAAGGTGCTAGCGTTGAAACATATGCGTTTAATAATGAAGGAGCATTAGCAATAAGGCTGACGACGACTTCTAAGGGAGATGCCGCTATTTATTTGAATCACTTGCTAAATGAAGAAATTGTAACAGATGCACAAGTGGAGACTGTTTCGGAAAGAGAGAGCGATGGAACCCTTGCCTATACATCTCAGTTTACGTTAATGCTTAATACGTTAGTTGGTGAAAGAGAATGAGGGAATGGCTTGTTCGAAATCAAAACCTACTATTATATATTGTGATTATTGCTTTTTTAGGGTTAGCATTTTTCTACTTTTTTCAACTCAAACCATTACAAGCGTCACAAAAGAATCAAGAAGGTGAACTGGATAGAATTCATGCATCTATTTGGAACTATGAAGAAGCGATTTCAAGTTTGAAGCCTCAAGTGTTGTCAAATGAAGACGAAAGGTTATTACTAGACAGCATTCCAATCCGGCCAAATGTCGAACAGTTACTTGCTGATTTAGAGAGTACAGAACTTGAAAATGGAGTCTTTATTAGGAGTATTTCTACTGAGATCATTCAGAATGAAGCAGAGGAGCGTCAATGGGGCTCGGTATTTTCTGAAGACGTTTTAGAGGTTTTGGGTGAGCGACTTGAGGAGGTTGAAGAGCTACAAGTTTCCTCAGTTGAACTAATTGTTAACGTAGAAGGCACAGAAGAAGAAGTTGATGCATTCATTGGAGATATCGAAAATCTTCCTCGGATTATTCATATTCAAGATTATAACTATACAATTAGTGAGAATGATGTAGGGACAGAACGCTTAACAGCTACGGTTAACATGAGAGCCTATTATAGCGAGGAGTTCCTTACATTTGTTGAAGAACGAGATGAATTTGAGTTAGATTATGAATTTGATGTAAATCGCTTAAATCGTTATATTGAAATAGCTGAGGGAGTAAGCGAAGAACCAACTGATGGAGAGCGTGTAGACACGAATGAAGGTGAGCCTTTCAATGATGAAGAGGAACTTGAGGCAGAAGAAAGCCGGGAAGAAAGAAACGAGTCAAGGGAAGAGACTGTAGAGGACATGCCTTCCGGAGACGATATAGGTCACGATCACAGAGAGAATATCTCCATAAACCCTGTTTATCCGAATGAAAGCTATAATGTAGAATTAGGCGTCACTCCATTAGAATTATACTATATGCCGGCCTCATACGATAAAGCCGTTAAAGATGACGATACGTTTGTTTACCTTGTTCAAACAGGAGCTTATAATACGGATTATTATTTCCATAGACAATTAAACAGACTTATTGGACAAGGGGTATTCCCTCGAACAGTAGTACGTGATCATGATCCAAGTTTAACGAGTTTAGTTATTAATACGGGGTTTGGGCATTCACGCGCGTCAGCTGAAAAAATAGGCAATTATTTATATAGTATCCATTCAGATTACTATTCTTGGGTAGATAAAGTGCCTGTTCGACTTCCAGAGAGTGAGAAACAGACTTTGTGGCCGGTTGCCATTGATGCAATTAATATAATGAGTGATATCGCATCCAGAGGGATAACGGACAAAAATTTTGCCCTTACAAGTAGTCAGTATATGAAGGTCAATGAGGTCTTTGAGACATATGAAGAAATAGCGAAGCAAGCGATAGAAGACTCAAAAGATGAAGCGAGAATTGTGCAACTGCAAGATACGATCACATTTTTAGCATTAGCAAAAGATTCAATCGAACACTATCATGATCAGCCGGATTCTGCAGTCTTATGGCAAACACAAGGGGCCATGCTTGAATTCATTTATTCATTGAATGGCTTTGTGCGATTCGACTCGAAGTAGCTTCATTGTTATCTTTCTTAGTAAAAAAGGAGTTGGACGTATGGCTTCGCAAAAACGTAAACGATTAGGCGACTTACTTGTTGATTCAGGAGTCATAACCAATGATCAATTAATGGAAGCGCTCGAAGAACAAAAAAAGACGGGAGACAAGCTTGGTGACCAACTCGTATCAATGAATTTGGTTACGGAGCAAACAATTATTGAAACCTTGGAGTACCAGTTAGGGATTCCACATATAAACCTATATAAAGTAAAACTCGATCAAAAAATTATTGGGATTATTAGTGAAGAATATGCCCGCGAATACCAACTAATACCAGTTGAGCGAAATGGAAGTCGGTTAACGGTTGCAATGGCAGACCCACTTGATTATTTTGCTTTAGATGATCTGAGACTTAGCACGGGCTTTCAAATTCAGCCAGCTATCGCAAAAAAAGAAGAATTACGCTTGGCCATAAATCGTTACTACGGAGTGCAAAAATCACTCGATCAAATGATCGTTGATATGGCGCCCCAAAAAGAAGATGATGAGGCCACTCTTGAAATGCAGCAATCGGATGATTCGCCAGTTGCAAAGATGGTGAACCAGCTTATCTCTCAAGCTGTTCATGAAGGAGCAAGTGATATTCACATCGATGCACAAGAAACAGAAACGATTATTCGCTTTCGGGTAGACGGAGTACTACGCCATGAGCGAACGGTGCCGAAAAATATGCACAATGTTCTAGTTTCAAGGGTGAAAATTTTAGCAGATTTAAATATTGCAGAAAGACGACTACCCCAAGATGGTCGCTTTAAAATGGATTTAGATCTTCATAAAATTGACTTGCGTATCTCCATTTTACCAACAATTTTTGGTGAAAAAATTGTTATGCGACTTCTTGATACGGCAAATGTTCTACTTGGGATTAATCGTCTTGGCTTCTCGGTAGATAATGAAGAGAAGTTTCTTAAAATGCTTAAAAATGCATATGGGATCATTCTTGTTACAGGACCAACCGGTTCGGGAAAATCGACAACGTTGTATTCTGCTTTGACGAACTTAAACTCACCTGAAGTAAATATTATTACGGTTGAGGATCCGGTCGAGTACCAATTAAAAGGAATTAACCAGGTTCATGTTAATAGCAACGTAGGAATGACATTTGCTACGGGCCTGAGATCAATTTTGCGACAAGACCCTGACATCATAATGGTCGGAGAAGTGCGGGATACAGAAACAGCTGAAATTGCACTGCGCTCTGCATTAACAGGGCATTTGGTTTTAAGTACATTGCATACCAATGATGCTGTAAGCGCAATCGGGCGTTTGATGGATATGGGAGTTGAACCGTTTCTAGTTGCATCGGCCTTATCGGGTGTAATTGCACAACGTCTCGTGCGTAAGGTATGTCCAAGTTGTGTTCAGTCGTATGATCCATCAGCAGAACAGTTGCAACTCTTTCAATCACACGAGATTCCTGTAAAGCAGCTTGTTAAAGGTAAAGGGTGTGCAAATTGCAATAGTACAGGTTATAAAGGACGACTTGCGATTCACGAGGCGATTGTAATCAATGAACAGTTACGTGAATTAATTATAAAGAAATCATCTGATTCAGCGTATCGCCAATACGTAAAAGAGCAAGGCTTTAATAGCATGTTAGAAGATGGTTTGACAAAGGCAGCTTTAGGACTTACGACAATCGATGAGGTGTATAGAGTTACAGTGGAATAGAAGGTGGCTTTTAATGGATATTGATAAATTATTAAATTTTGCTTTTCAAAATAAGGCATCGGATTTGCATATAACAGTAGGAGCAACACCGAATTTGCGAATCAACGGAAAGTTAAAGAAAGTTGAATCACAAATTTTAACACCTGAACAAACGTTAATGATGGCTAAACAAATTATTCCAGAAGATAAGTATAAGCAATTTGAACAAAATGGTGAACTTGACTTCTCATATGCCATTCAAGGTGTTTGTCGTTTTAGGGTTAATGTGTTTAGGCAAAGAGGTTCTGTCGGGATCGTTTGCAGGGTTGTGAGTGGGAAAGTTCCTACTATTTCAGAACTGGGTCTTCCAACGATCCTAGAAGACTTCGCGAAGTATACACAAGGAATTTTACTTGTTACGGGCCCGACAGGTTCGGGGAAATCTACCACTCTAGCTTCTATAATTGATTACATTAATGAGAATATGAGCAAACACATTTTGACATTGGAAGATCCAATTGAGTTTTTGCATAAACACAAAAAGAGTATCGTCAATCAACGAGAAATAGGCCTTGATAGTAAAGGGTTTTCGATAGGGTTGCGTGCTGCTTTGCGTCAAGATCCTGATGTAATTCTTGTTGGTGAAATGCGAGATTTGGACACTGTTCGAACGGCTATAACAGCAGCTGAAACAGGTCATTTGGTTCTCGGGACACTCCATACTCAAACAGCTTCGCAAACGGTGCATCGAATCATTGATGTGTTTCCAGCTGAACAGCATCAGCAAGTGAGAATGCAATTAGCTAGTTCTCTTCTTGGGGTTGTCTCCCAACGACTCTTGCCAACAGCAAATGGTAAAGGGAGGATCGCAGCATTAGAAATTCTCGTTCAAAATGCAGCGATTGCTAACTTAATACGCAGTGATAAAATTCATCAGATTCTAACGGTATTAGAAACGAGTCGAAGCAGTGGAATGAGAACGATTAATATGGCCGTGAGTGAGCTTGTGCAAAAAGGTCTTGTTACACGTGAGACTGCTGATGAATTTGTACCAAACTGGAATAAACATGAATAACAATGGAGAGGAGGTAAGCGAATGGTTTTTCTCTACAAGGCGATCGACTCCAGAACAGGGAAAGAAATAAAAGGGAAGCTCTCAGCGAATTCTGTAGATTTAGCTGCAACCGAGTTGAAACGAAAAGGTCTCTACATCGCTGAGTTAAAGGAACAAAAGGAGTCTATTTGGAACAAAGATCTTACTATCATTATAGGTAAGCCGGTAAAGAATGCAGATTTTGTTATTTTTTGCAGGCAGTTGGCGACCCTGTTAAATGCGGGCACAACAATCGTAGAATCTGTGAAGATCTTATCAGAGCAAGTAACCTCTAAACCTTTTAGACAAGCACTTGATGAGGTTTATTACGATGTGAGATCAGGTACTTCTTTCTCCGAAGCTTGCACGAAACACGAGAAGATCTTTGATAAGGTGTTTATCAATATGGTTCGTGCTGGGGAGACGAGTGGAGACTTAGAAAAGGTGTTAGATCGTTTAGCAACTTTCTATGAAAAAGAAAGACGTGTTCGCGAAAAAGTGAAATCAGCTATGATGTATCCTATTGCTGTATCTCTCATCTCCGTTGTCGTAGTTGTCATTTTGCTAACTGTGGTATTACCCAGTTTATTAAATAATTTATTATCAATGGGTGGGGAGATTCCGGTGCCAACGTTAATAGTAATGGCGGCATCTGATTTTCTTATTCATCAGTGGTATATTGCTTTGCTCGTGGTACTTGGTTTGATTCTCGGATTTGTGGCGCTACAACGAGATCCGAAGGGGAGATATATGCTTGATTACGTCAAATTAAGGCTTCCTGTTTTTGGTCTATTGGCCCAAAAAACTATTATTGCTCGTGTAACGCGAACGATGGCTTCTATGTTTTCAAGTTCTGTTCCGGTTTTACAAACGTTAACGATGAGCTCAGAAATTGCTAATAATGAAGTGGTAAAAAAAGTAATGACTGAATCAAAAGAGTCATTACGTGCTGGGGAGAGCTTATCGGAGCCATTTAGCAAAAGCTGGGTATTTCCAAAACTAGTAAGCCATATGATTAAGGTAGGAGAAGAGTCTGGACAACTTGATTCAATGCTTGAGAAAGTAGCAGACTTCTATGAAGAAGAAGTTGAACAAATGGCTTCAAGGATGAGTTCAATAATAGAGCCTTTAATGATCGTTGTGTTAGGGCTCGTTGTTGGTACAATCGTACTTGCGACGATGCTCCCTATGTTTTCTGTTTATCAGAATTTTGGAGGATAAAGTTGAAAGTGAAATCTCTATTGGCCACTGAAAAAGGTACAGGTCTTTTACCTTTTTCAGTGGCCTTTCTAACTCTACTCGAGTACCCTAGCCTTTAGATCAATTGTTTCTTCTTAGATAAGGCTATTAGTTAATACGATAATTATTTCAGTTGCTTGTTCTATCTAGTACTCATGTTTAATAGAATAGAAATATAAAGAAATGATTGTGGAAGGGAGTGGTTTAGATGGAACAGGAGAAATATAAAATATCGGTCCGATTAAATGGGAAAGAGCAGACCCTGAACGAGCAAAGCAATGAAGATCGCTCTAGCAAACAATCTGCCAACCAGGTTATCTCAAATGAAATTGTTGCGGCCCGAGAAGATGTAGCAGATGATGAAACTGAACTCATTCCTCAACCAGATAACATCATAGATTTTGGAAAAAGACAAGAAGAACGAAAACGAAATGATGCACCATATTGGGATGATGGGTTTAGTGAGAAGAGTCCGAAACTTCCATTTAAACGTAAGAAGAAATCATATAATCCTAATAAAAAGCCTAAATTTCCAATGATGTTAATTGTCTCGTTGTTTTCAGCTGTTGCAGTTGGACTAAGTCTTGGATTTATGGTATTGACTTTTTTTACTGGCGATGGTGTGGGGACAAGCCAAGGAACTACAGGTGGAGCAGTAGTTCCTGCTTTCTCAGAAGCAGGTGAGGGGCTCCCAGTCTTAGCATTGGAAGTCGTTCAAGGTGGGGCGTTCGCTGAACTGGAGACTGGAGAAGACGTTGCTAAAAATCTAAAAGAACAAGGTTTAGCTGCAACACTGACAACTACAACTGATCCATTTTATATGTTTATAGGTGCTGGGGGAGATCGTGCACAGGCAACGAGCATCGGGATGATATATGAAGATTATGGCCACGATACGTATTTGAAAACGTATCGTGTTGATGGGAAAGCTGTAACCGGACAAGCTGAAGAAACGACTACATGGTTTACAAATGCCATTTCCCATTATAAAGAACTTCTTTCATTAACGGTTGATGGTTTCGGTGGTGGGTCGTTACTTACAACTGAGAAAATGGCGCAATTAGAACAAGCAACCGATGACTTACAAGCCAATCGTAATCAAGCTTTTATGAACATGCCAAAAGAAGTGCAAGATAAAGCTTTGGCCATGGGGGATAACCTAGTTCTTGCAGGCGAGAAGTTATCAGCTTATGTAGACACTCAAAAAGAAGAAGAATTGTGGCAGTCACAACAGGCGCTGTTAGATGCACTTGTAAATTACGAAGAGGTTATAGATACGCTACAATAACGAGGAATTAAGTGAAGGTGTTTCAATGCTTATCAATTGAGCGCCTTCTTTTAGTACGTTTGAAAGATACATTTTCTAACATACTTGTTGTGGAAAAAAAGAGGATTTGGTAATCTTTCTTATGAACCTGTACAATAAGTAAAAAACTATTGTAGAGGTGACCCCTTCATGAAATCTTTCATTTTAGCCTCAGGTTCCCCGAGGCGTAAAGAGCTACTCGAACAAGCCCACTATTCATTTTCCATTCAAGCAAGTACAGTTCAAGAAAAAGTAGAGGAGGGATTATCTCCGGAAGAAGTCGTAGTTCAATTGGCCAAACAAAAAGCAGAAGACGTATCATCGAAACATAAAGATGCGATTGTTCTAGGTTCAGATACTGTCGTTGTATTTCATTCTGATATCCTTGGAAAGCCTCAAGATAAGACTGAAGCAAAAGCAATGCTTGAGCGTCTATCTGGACAAACACATACTGTGTATACAGGCGTAGCCCTTTGTCATCCAAGCGGCACAACAACCTTCTATGAGAAAACTGAAGTTGAATTTTACCCATTATCCACTGACGATATTGACATGTATATTCGTAGTGGTGAACCGTTTGATAAAGCGGGAGCATATGGAATACAAGGGTTCGGTGCTTATTTAGTTAAGCGAATCATAGGTGACTATTTCGCCGTCGTTGGCCTCCCCCTAGCCAAAACAATGCGCGAACTAAAAAAAATCGGCATAACCCCAAGTATATAAGAGTTGATTCCAAAAGGGCGGTTTATCCCTTTTGGAATCAACTCGAAGCAATGAGCGAAGCCGCTACAATGGTCTTAAGGCTTCATGAGTGGTTTTCTCATGAAGCCGAGTAGCGAGAGAAGCCATTGCAAAAAAGCCAAAAGGGCGGTTTATCCCTTTTGGAATCAACTCGAAGCAATGAGCGAAGCCGCTACAATGGTCTTAAGGCTTCATGAGTGGTTTTCTCATGAAGCCGAGTAGCGAGAGAAGCCATTGCACTTCTTTGAGGTTTTCAGCCGTCCTTGGTTTTTACCTTTTTATTTTTATAAAATCTCCCTTTTTTGTACACAGTAGAAAGGAAGTGTTCTCTTTGTCTCACTCGTCGTTTCTTATCCGAGATGTTCCATTGCGTGAAAGGCCTCGTGAACGCTTGTTACAAGAAGGCCCTAAAACTTTATCGAATCAAGAAATACTAGCGATTTTGCTTAGAAGTGGAACGAAAAAAGAATCAGCTTTGCAAGTGGCTCATCATCTTTTAGCAAAATTTGATGGTTTATTATTGTTAAAGGATGCTGTAATTGAGGAATTATGTACTGTTAATGGGGTAGGTGAGGCAAAGGCAGTTGAACTTTTAGCTGCAATAGAACTTGGAAGACGAATTCATTGTATGCAACCTGACGAACGGTATGTCATTCGTTCTCCAGAAGATGTATCAAACTATGTGATGGAAGATATGCGCTTCCTTCAACAAGAGCATTTCGACTGTTTATATTTAAATACAAAGAATCAAGTCCTTTCAAGAAAGACAATTTTCATTGGCAGCTTAAATGCGAGTATCGTGCATCCACGTGAAGTATACAAGGAAGCATTTCGTAGGTCGGCTGCTTCTGTTATTTGCCTCCATAATCATCCATCTGGAGATCCGACCCCAAGTCGTGAAGATATTGAAGTGACAAAGCGATTAACGGAATCGGGGAAAGTTCTTGGAATTGAGCTTCTTGACCATATTATTATCGGTGATCGAAAATTTGTTAGTCTTAAGGAACAAGGGTATGTCATATAATAAACTCGATCGTAGTCGTGGAAATAAGATTAGGAAATAAAGCGATAGCGATCTTCAAAAGAGAATGGTAACATAAGAGGGGTGTTGCTTTTTTATTGGAATCATGCCATGCCACTGTAACTCAATTTCTTTATGTTTTGCTTCAAAGTGATGAAATGTTCATGAAAGTTTTTATTTAGTAGCTTTTTTGTTAAACTTGGGGAACTTAAGGCTATTTTTTTTATGTTTTATTCGTTATAATGAAGGTTATGATTTCGGATTTGTATGAAGGGAGATACATAGATGTTTGGTGGGTTCTCAAAAGATATAGGAATTGATTTAGGAACAGCAAACACGCTTGTTTATGTGAAGAGCAAAGGAATAGTCGTCCGTGAACCGTCGGTTGTCGCACTTCGAACTGATACTGGTTCAATTGAGGCTGTTGGAAATGACGCAAAAAATATGATTGGTCGAACGCCTGGTAATATTGTGGCAGTTCGTCCGATGAAAGATGGGGTCATTGCTGACTTCGATACGACTGCAACGATGCTGAAGTATTTTATCCAACAAGCGTTGAAAAACCGTTCAATTTTTACCCGTAAGCCTTCTGTTATGGTATGTGTTCCATCTGGAATTACGGCGGTAGAGAAACGAGCAGTTGAAGATGCAACAAAGCAAGCAGGTGCAAAGGAAGCATATACGCTTGAAGAACCATTTGCAGCAGCTATAGGTGCCGATCTCCCTGTATGGGAACCGACAGGAAGTATGGTTGTTGATATCGGTGGTGGAACGACAGAAGTAGCGATTATCTCATTAGGAGGGATTGTTACAAGCCAATCGATTCGAGTTGCTGGTGATGAAATGGATGATTCAATTATTCAATACATTAAGAAAAACTACAATTTGATGATAGGTGAGAGAACAGCAGAAGCACTTAAGCTCGAAATTGGTTCTGCTGGTGCCCCTGAAGGTGTCGATGATATGGATATCCGTGGGCGTGACTTGTTGACAGGATTACCGAAGACAATTTCAGTGTCAGCTGAAGAGATTTCAGGTGCTCTCGCCGATACAGTAACTACCATTATTGAATCTGTGAAAAATACGTTGGAGCAATCACCTCCTGAGCTTGCAGCGGATATTATGGACCGGGGTATCGTCTTAACAGGTGGAGGCGCACTGTTAAGAAACCTTGATCGAGTGTTAAGTGATGAAACGAATATGCCAGTACTTGTTGCAGAAAATCCATTAGATTGCGTAGCGATTGGTACAGGTCGAGCACTTGAAAATTTACACTTATTTCGTTCAAAAGCGGGTATAACGTCGCGCTCAGATAGAAAATTGTAAGTAGGTGTCTGGCATGCCATCCTTCTTTTCAAACAAAAAATTAATTATTCTTCTGGTCAGCATTATCATATTGGTTGCCTTGATTGGTTATTCGAGAACAGATCGAGAACAGATTACAGGACCAGAGCAAGTGGTGAGAGATGCTGTTGGATGGGTGCAGACTATTTTTACGAAACCCGCGTATGCTGTAGCGGGTTTCTTTGAAAATGTCCAAGACATCCGCCATATTTATGAAGAAAATAAACTGTTGAAATCGCGACTAGAAGAGTACGCACAAATTTCTGTTGAGCGAAATTTGTTACGAAATGAGAACAATACATTAAAAGACATGCTTGAACTCGAAGAAAGTCTAAACGATTATCTAATGAGGTCTGCTGTTGTCATTCACCGTAGTCCAGATCGTTGGACAGAATACATTGGTTTAAATAAAGGTTCTGATGATGGAATTGAGCCCAATATGGGTGTGATTGATTCAAATGGAGGGTTAATTGGAAAAGTAAAGCAAGTGAGTGAGTTTTCCTCTAGAATTCAATTATTATCAGATAATGACCGTACGAATCGGGTCTCGGCGATGATCTCGATTGATCAGCCTGAGTACGGATTTATCGAAGGCTATGATGCTGAATCGGGAATGTTAATTATGCGTAAGATCGACATTGAGGCAGAAATAGAGGAAGGCGTAATGGTAATGACATCTGGCAAAGGTGGCATTTATCCAAGTGGACTATTAATTGGTGAAATCGTTCGGGTTGAACCTGACGAGTATGGACTAACGCAAAATGCATATATTGAGCCAACAGCTGATTTCTATGCCTTAGACTATGTTTACATTATTGAAAGAACGAGTACGTCATTAGATCCGGATCTGTTAGAGGAGGAACAATCGTGAGTCGTTTCTATATTCCTGCACTTGTCTTTATTTTGTTGGTTATAGAAGGTACTCTGTTTCAAATTATTACTCCTTCCCATCATGATATTGAAGTCACAATCGTTGCACGATTTATTGTGGTTATGATCGTATTTATTGGGATTCATTTTGGTCGCTATAGTTCAATTATGTATGGAATTATCTTTGGTCTGATCTACGATATTGTCTATACGCAATTGCTTGGTGTGTACATGTTTGGATTTGGTCTCATAGGGTATGCTTTTGCTTATACATACAAGCGAGTACAGGATTCATTTTTGTTCCAACTTTTTTTAGTCCTGCTCGCTGTTTCGTTATTTGAATATTATCAGTTTGGTTTGTATAGGTTAATTGGACTAGCTGACATGGAATCAGTTGTTTTTTTTCAGGAGCGCTTTCTTCCTAGCTTACTAATAAACTTAGCTTTTGCTATTGTGATTTATTATCCTGTTAAAAGACTTTTTGCCCATGTTGAAAAGCAAGCGAAATTCCGTGAAAAGTAATAATACGACATAAAATACGGTGAATTTTCTACATCTTCTTCAAATGAAGAAGGGTTTTAAAGGTTGTTTGTTGAATTAACGTATCATCACTGTTTTCTCGTTTTACTCGGGTAGTGACTTGGTGACGAGCAACGAAGGTGAGTGAGGCTGAGGTGAACACAACAATGGTTCAGAAGAAGCAATATGTTACGATAAAAGGTACGAAAGAAGGACTTATTTTCTTATTGGATGATAGTTGTTCCTATGAAAACTTATTAGAAGAGTTAGTGGAGAAACTATCATCTAAGCATTATCAACAAGCCGAAGGTCCTAGTGTTCAGGTGAAAGTTGATATCGGTTACCGATTTCTTCAGGAACACCAGCAAGAGGAGCTAAAGCATATTATTACAAAAGGCCGAAATTTAGCTGTCGAACAGTTTGAATCTCGTGTTCTATCAAAAGAAGAATCAGAGAAATTGCGTCAGGAGTCGCAAACGGTAACGTTAATGAGGATTGTGCGTTCGGGACAAGTACTGAGAGTAAATGGTGACGTATTGCTCATTGGGGATGTTAATCCAGGAGGAACTCTTATTGCAAATGGAAATATTTACGTTATGGGGGCTCTTAGAGGAATTGCTCATGCAGGATTTGAGGGAAATGAAAGAGCTGTTATCTCGGCATCGCTTTTAGCACCCTCTCAGTTAAGAATTGCTAATGAGATCAAACAATTTGATAGAGAACAATCCAATGAGCATATGATGGCAAGTGCTTTTTTAGATGATCAAAAAATGATTCAAATAGGTAGAGTTCAACAACTAGGTCAAACTCATCCAGAGCTTGCCAAAAATCAGACACAAGTACTTGTCTAATGGCTATTTAGATTTGCTAGTCTTTTTAAGTTTTTATGAGAAGGCTGCTACTGAGTGGACCGTTGTAATCATCTTTATGCATACGCAATTATACACTGAATTGAGAAAGGGGTCATCAACGTGGGAGAGGCAATCGTCATTACAAGTGGAAAGGGTGGCGTTGGGAAAACAACAACGTCTGCTAATATTGGCACAGCCCTTGCGCTTTCGGGGAAGAAAGTTTGCTTAGTGGATACAGACATCGGACTCCGCAATCTTGATGTTGTCATGGGTCTTGAAAATCGGATTATATATGACCTCGTTGATGTGATAGAAGGTCGTTGTAAGCTTAAACAAGCACTGATTAAAGATAAACGCTTTGATTGCTTATACTTACTGCCTGCTGCACAAACGAAAGATAAAACGGCTATTGAACCAGAGCAAATGAAGAAGATTGTTGATGAGTTAAAACAGGAATACGATTATATTCTCATTGACTGTCCTGCTGGTATTGAACAAGGGTTTAAAAATGCTGTTGCAGGAGCTGACCGTGCAATTGTGGTTACGACTCCGGAAGTGTCTGCTGTTCGTGATGCTGACAGGATTATTGGGCTTCTTGAACAGGAGAGCGTGGAATCTCCAAAATTAATCGTGAATCGCATTCGAGGTCATATGATGAAAAATGGAGATATGCTAGATGTTGATGAAATAGCTTCAATTTTAGCGATAGACCTCCTAGGAATCGTTGTAGATGATGATGATGTTATTACACATTCGAATAAAGGTGAGCCAATAGCTCTACATACAACGAGTAAAGCTTCGATTGCATACCGAAATATTGCAAGAAGAATTCTTGGTGAAACGGTACCACTTATGTCACTTGACGAACAACGTGGTATGTTTGCAAGAATTAAAAAGATTTTTAGTGTTAGATAATAAAAAGCAAGTGGCCTATGGCCCTTGTTTTTTTGTTTGTATGAGAACAAATCTGCTTTATATGATTGAAATTTGTGCACCTATTTTTTGAATAGCATTAATATTAAATATTCATATTTCGTCATTATAGTTGATTTTTTGTTAGTAGGTAGCATTAGAGGGGGTGAGAGGATAAACGCTTCTTATCCGTCACTTTCTTGGCACCGTAGTAATTATTTGACAAACTTAGGTAACAGAGGCAAAGGGGCTGTGTTATGATAGTTCTCAAGAATGTGGTTTTTAAAAAATAGGAGGCCAAATTAATGACAATGATGGAAGAACATTTGGAAGAAACTACAAAGAGCATCCGTTGTATGGTACTTACGGTTACTGATTCATGTTCATATGAGGATGATGAAAGTGGTGCATTGATCAGATCAATGTTAGAAGAAAAAGGTCACTGTGTTTCAGAATATCAAATTATTAATGCAGAATACAGCTTGATTCAACATTGGATTAAAATTGCAGCCATTCGAGCAGACGTTGATACCATTTTAATTACAGGTGGAACGGGAATTGCTTTACATGATACGACACACGAAGCTGTTAGAGATAGTCTTGATAAAGAAATGCCAGGGTTTGGAGAGTTGTTTCGCCATTTAAGCTTTAAAGAAGAGATCGGTACAGCTGCGATTTTGAGTCGTGCAATTGCAGGTGTACGTGATGGGAAGGCGATCTTTTCAATGCCTCGACCGACAGGAGCAATTAAATTAGCGATGGAAAGAATTATTCTCCCTGAATTAGGATCGGTTATGAAAGAAATCCTGATGGATAAAGTCAGAGTCTAAGAAAAAGGCTGTTTGAGACCTATGCTCAAACAGCCTTCTTTTGCACCTGTCGCTTTAGTGTGTTAAAGAGGTGTCTGACCCCCGTTTTATCTGTGCTGAGTATAGAATGTTTGTTTTGTGTGCTTTTGTAGCCATTGAAACTCTTCTGTTGATAGTTGATTTCCTTTAAAAATCGCATGGGTATTTGCTTTGACTTGTTCAGCGCTGCTTGCACCAGCAACGACAGAGGCGACGATAGGTGATGAAAGGCAATAGTTGAGTGCGACAGTTTGTAGTGGTCTTTCGTGCAGGAGTTCATCCTTCATCGCAGAACGTAATGAGACAATGTCATCATAAGAGTAATTGAGGTAGCCTTTTTGTTTTATCGAGTCAGACATGTTAGAAAGTGGGCGATTCGTTAGAATTCCTTTGGCAACAGGTCCCCTTGCGACTACGCTGATTTTGTTCTTCTCTAAAAATGGAAATAATTCCTCAGGACGGCGGTCAAGTAAGTTATATTGCATCATAATACTTACAATTGAAGAACGTTCTACATATTCACGAATAACATTTGGTCGAATTGAAGAAATTCCATAATAGCGAATCAGCCCTTCTTTCTGTAACTCTTCAAACGCATCGATCGTCTCATCAATATTATCTTCAATCGTTCCCCCGTGTAGTTGGTATAAATCGATGTAATCAGTTTGGAGCCTTTTTAGACTGTCTTTAATAGCTGAGACAATATGTTTTTTGGAAGGGTCCCAAGTCCATCCTTCAACTCCTTGTTCAAAGCGATTTCCAACTTTAGTCGCTACCACGAGATCTTTTCTTTTTTCCTTAATGATCTCACCAACTAACTCTTCATTTAAACCTTGGTCATATAGGTCAGCAGTATCTAGGTAGTTGATGCCCATGTCAAGTGCTGTTTCTATAATATGTTTTGCATTACTTTGATCGGTACCGAGGCTCATGCACCCAAGCCCGATTTCGCTTACATAAAGATCAGAGAGTCCAAGTTTCCGTTTCTCCAATTTTTTGTCTCCTCTCAAAAATAATATTTTTTACCAGTAAACGTTAATAGAGCTAGAAGGAAAAGGTGAAACCCAACCTTCTGAGTAAGAATCGAAAGCAACTCAAGGAAGGCAATGGCTCCACACGCTGCGCGCTTTGAATGAGAAGCTCGCTCATTCAAAGCTTAAAGAAAGCAGCGGTTACGCGCATTGCATAGAGCTAGAAGGAAAAGGTGAAACCCAACCTTTTCCTTCTAGCTCTATTATGTCATAAGAGAGGCGGACAAGTCATATAGTTAAGTAAATCTAGTACGTAAAAGGATGGGGGAGCGTATGTCCAAAAATCTTAATAAGGTTAGGAGAAAGCTTGAAAATAGAAGGCGTCAAATAAATCATAATGTGAAACAGCGTGAGCGTTCGGTACCGATGTTGCTTAATCGTCATGAGGATGCGAGGGAAGAGCCAGATTTTTATATGCCTCCATCTACAGAGAAAGAGCCGAAGGAAAAAACTAACAAAGGTGATTTATTTCTATTTCGATTGATGCTTGCTGTCTGTATTTTCTTAATGACTGCTATTCTGTTTCAATCTAGTGTCCCACAGGCTGAGGGAGTAAGGCAGTTTGTAAAGCAATCCTATGAACAGGAGATTCAGTTCGCTTCGATTGCCAATTGGTATGAAGAGCAGTTTGGCCGCCCACTTGCTCTTGTACCTATGAATCAAGATGTTGCACAAGGAGATCCGAATGAACAAGTTGAAATGGTTTACGCCGTACCAGCTTCTGGAACGATAAGTCAAGATTTTGATCAAGACGGTAGGGGCATTTTAATTGAAACAGGAATGAACGCTGAAATCGAGGCGGTTAAAGGTGGGCAAGTAATCAAAGTAGGCGCTGATGAGGAAGGTCGAGACATCGGAAAAACAGTGACTGTCAAACACTATGATGGAACGGAGGCTGTTTATGGGATGTTAGATCAGGTTGATGTGAATTTGTATGACCATATTCAAGCAGGGTATAAAATCGGTAGCGTATCAACTAATGAACAAGCCCAGAAAGGAATTTTTTACTTTGCCCTAAAAGACGACGACCAATACATTAACCCTAGTGAAGTTATTTCATTTGAGTAACATGAAAGAACTTTTCGCAAAAATTAAAGTAAATCCTTTATTTTGGTTTGTTCTTGGAGTCGGGGTCTTGACAGGTTACTTTCGGGAAGTATTGATGATCTTTAGTATTGTTTTTATTCATGAGATGGGACATGCGATTGCAGCCCATTTCTTTAAATGGCGAATAAATAAAATTGAGCTATTACCATTTGGGGGCGTTGCTGAAGTTGAAGATATGGGCAATCGTCCTTTTCATGAGGAATTTATCGTGATTATTGCTGGACCGTTTCAACATTTATGGATGATCCTGTTATCTTATTTTTTAGTCCAGTTTCCGTTCTGGACTAGCACGGATCATCATCTGTTTGTTTGGCATAATGTAATGATTCTATTATTTAATTTAATTCCGGTCTTACCTCTCGATGGAGGACGACTTGTCCAGTTAGGATTTACGTACTTTTTTCCTTATGTACATGCATTAGCGTATTCGCGTTGGATGTCTTGTTTGGTTTTACTTGTTATGATTGGTGTAAGTGCCATTTTGTTTCCTTATCATTTAAATTTATGGGTGATAATCTCGTTTTTAATGATTGCAAATTATTTAGAATGGAAGCAACGGCATTATCGGTTTATGCGTTTTCTCATGTCTAGGAGATCCAGTGAAACAAAAGATAGAAAAAAAGCAGTATTAGCTGTACGAGATACGATTTCAATGCGTGAAGCGATGAAGAAAATAAAAAGAGGTCGGTCTCATTTATTTAAGGTGTTTCAATTGAAAACGGGAGAACACCATATGATTAGTGAAAAAGAGTTGATCCACCGACTCTTTCAAGATAATAGGCCTCACATACCGTTGTCAACATTGTTCTCAAATAATAAAAAATGATTGAAAAGTCGTGCCCACTATATGTGGTTTCACGACTTTTAATCGTGAAACTGTTACAATGGGATAAAGATGAATTAAGAGTTGTACAATCTTAAAAGGGGCTTTTCCATTGAAGAAAATTTATTTTAATATGGCAACGAGAGAAAGAAGAGCGGCTGTTGTAGAAGATGGTCAAGTAGTTGAATTAATGGTTGAACGTACGCTTGAAAATCGTATCGTTAGTAATGTATATAGAGGGCGAGTCGTAAATGTGTTACCAGGAATGCAAGCTGCCTTTATTGATATTGGTCGTGAGAAAAACGGCTTTCTTTACCGAGATGATTTACTATCGTTTCACTTATCAAATGAGGATGAAGAGAAGAAGAAAGAGCGGAGTATTTCTGAGTTTGTGAAACAAGGAGAAGAGTTGTTGGTTCAAGTCACGAAAGAAGGCTTTGGCTCAAAAGGACCTCGTCTGACTGGAGTGGTGTCGTTTCCAGGTCAATTTCTTGTTTATATGCCTGAAGGAGATTATGTGGGCGTGTCGCGCCGGTTCTCAAATGAAAGAGAAAGGGAGCGCTGGAGAACGTTTGGGGATAACGTTACAGAAGGAAATGAAGGTCTCATTATCCGTACATCTTGTGAAGGGAAAGATTTCGAGGCAGTTACTCAAGAGCTTCGATTTTTACGCAAATTATGGAAAGAGCTTTGGAAAGACGGAAAAGACAAGAAAGCGCCTGCGTTAATTCATCAAGACTCTGGGTTGATTGAACGTATCGTGCGCGATTTCTCTTTTTCCACGATCGATGAAATTGTCGTTGATCATATTGATGAATATATACTGTTGAAAGAGTTGCTTGAGCCATTTCCTGCTTTGCATCAAGCAGTTACGCTTTATCGTGAAAAAGAGAATATTTTTTCAGCTTATGGCATTGAAAAGGATTTTGAACGAGGATTACGCAGACAGATTTGGCTGAAAAATGGCGCGTATTTAATGATTGATCAGACCGAAGCGTTAACAGTCATTGATGTTAATACTGGGAAATTCACTGGAAAAACAAATTTACAAGACACGGTGTTAAAAACAAATCGAGAGGCGGCAAAAGAAATTGCAAGGCAGCTTCGTCTTCGTGATATATCCGGTATCATAGTAATTGACTTTATTGATATGAAGCGAGCAGAAGACCGTGAACATGTACAAGCCGTCTTTGAGAAAGCATTGAAACAAGATCGGACGAAAACCAATGTACTTGGGTTTACAGGACTCGGTTTGCTTGAAATGACTCGAAAAAAAGTTCGGCAAAACCTTCAAGCAAGTTTGTCAAAGCCTTGTCCCACTTGTAGTGGCAAAGGAGTTGTGCTCTCTGATGAGGCACAAGCATTCAAAATTGAAAGACAGTTATGGGAGTACAGGGGAATGTCAGATGAAGCAGTTGTGTTAGAACTTCCGGCTTCTGTATCCACTGTTCTGTTTGGTCAAAAAGGTGAACACTTAAAACGATTAGAGGAAGCGCTCGGATTTCGAATCTTCGCTTACCCTAACCGAAAGACAAAAGAAGAGTTTTTTGCGATCCGATATATTGGTGATATTGTTGAGGCAACAGCACAGTTGGAGCGTCTAAAAACAAAATAAATCCGTTGACATATTTTGAAGAAATATGCTACAATAGCGCTTGTTAGTTATTTGGTCGCACCCAAACAACTATAACCGCACAGAGCAGGTTTTTAAAGGCTTTTTGCCTACCTGGGATGGCGAGTCTGAGTATATGAGGAGGTGCAAGTATGTACGCAATTATTGAAACTGGTGGTAAACAAGTTAAAGTTCAAGAAGGCCAAGAAGTTTACATCGAAAAATTAGACGCAGAAGCTGGTGAAACAGTTAGCTTCGATAACGTTTTATTTGTAGGTGGCGATGAGGTGAAAGTTGGTGCTCCATACGTTGAGGGCGCAACTGTAACGGCTAAAGTTGAAAAGCAAGGTCGTGCAAAGAAAATCATCGTTTGGAAAATGAAAGCTAAGAAAAACTACCGTCGTAAGCAAGGTCATCGTCAACCTTACACAAAAGTGGTAATCGAAAAGATTAACGCATAAGTGTTATGATTACGGTTGAGATTACACGGAACGACGAACGTAACATTGTCTCTTTTACGATGAGTGGACATGCTGACGCTGGTCCGCATGGTCATGATATCGTTTGTGCTGGAGCTTCAGCCGTCTCTTTTGGATCCGTCAATGCAATTGCTGCACTTTGTGAAGTAGAGCTTGATGTTGAAATGGAAGACGATGGTGGCTTTCTCCGCTGTCATGTTCCAAACGAATTGGATGAAGTGACATTTGAGAAAGTCCAGCTTCTACTTGAAGGGATGCTTGTATCCCTTCAGTCGATTGCTGAAGAATACAGCCGTAATATTCAAGTTAACGAAACATTCGGGAGGTGAATTCCATGTTAAAAATGAACCTTCAATTTTTCGCATCGAAAAAAGGGGTAGGTAGTACAAAGAACGGACGTGACTCAGAATCTAAGCGTTTAGGCGCTAAGCGTGCTGACGGTCAAGCTGTAACAGGTGGTTCTATCCTAGTACGCCAACGCGGAACACGCGTATATCCTGGTGTGAACGTAGGTAAAGGTGGAGACGATACACTATTTGCGAAAGTAGACGGCGTTGTGAAATACGAGCGTGTTGGTCGTGATCGCAAGCAAGTGAGCGTATATCCTGCATAATTGTTGAAAAAAGTTCTTTTGTAGCACTCTAGTTGCAAGAGAACTTTTTTTGTTGTGTAGAAACGTTATTATGATTGATGGTTCTTGTGCAAAGTATAAGGTTTAATTATCGTCAAAGTGTGTATAAATAAAGAGTAGAGGGCGACTAGCCACTAGTTTTTTATGGTGGTTCTCGATTCAAATGGGGAAGGTGTTAGATGTGACTAGCGAAAAAGAACAAGAAACTATTAAGCAATTGCAAAAGTGTGTTTCAGATGCTCAAAAAGAAAATGAACAGAAGAAACTAATGACGGAAATTGCATTGATTACAGAAAGAGAACGGATAGAAGAAACGACCAATCAGCAAACGAATTAGGGAGTGAGTTAATTGAAACTAACGGTTGTTGGTTATTGGCATGGTTATCCTGAAAAAGGAGAAGCAACGTCAGGATATTTGATAGAAGAAGGCGAGAGCAAAGTGTTACTTGATTGTGGAAGTGGTGTACTTTCCTCACTGCAGAACTATTGTCAACTTACTGATTTAGATGCGATTGTTTTATCGCATTATCACCAAGACCACCAAGCCGATATCGGACCTTTTCAATATTCGCGAATTATTCATAAAGGTATGGGTACAAGCATGAAAGATGTAACGGTTTATGGTCACCGTGAGGATGAATTTGCTTTTTCGAAGTTAAAGTATAAAGACTTAGTTAAGGCACAAGCATATAGTGACCAGTATCCAGTTCAAGCAGGCCCGTTCACTTTTACTTTTTTTAAAACAGATCACCCAGTCCCGTGTTATGCGGTGAAAGTGGTAAGCAAAGGCAAAACGCTTGTATACACAGCGGATTCAAGCTTTTTCCCTGGGCTTGCTGAATTCGCTAAAGGAGCAGACCTCCTACTCGCAGAGTGTACTGGATATAAAGGAGATCAAATAGCGCAGTATGGTCATATGACAAGTGAAGACGTAGGTAGATTGGCAAAGTTAGCACAACCAAAACAGCTGATTTTGACTCATCTACCTCATTTTGGAGATCATCAACTATTGATTAAAGAAGTGGCAGAACAATTCCCAGGCGAGATCAAGCTAGCTTCTTCAGGTTTAGAAACTAATCTATAAATTAACATCACTTTTGAAGTAGAAAGTGATGTTTTTTGTTTTTTAAGATAGAAGTACAAAACTTTCATTGCCAATGTTTATTACTAGTAAAGTATTGTAACTATCTGTATAATGAATCTGGAATTGAATCTATTAGAAGCGAGGATAAACGATGAACAAACGAATTGAGAACCTTAGTGTTGTAGCTTGGTTAACATCGTTAATCGCTACACTTGGATCTTTGTACTTTTCTCAAATTAGATTGTTTGAACCATGTACATTATGTTGGTATCAGCGCATTCTCATGTATCCACTCGTCATTATCCTTTTAATTGGTATCATAAAAAAAGATGCAACAGCTGCTCTTTATTCAGCAATCTTCTCTTTTATTGGGCTCTGTCTATCAAGCTATCATTATGCTATGCAGAAGCTTGCTTTTTTCGCCCAAAATGCGCCTGCCTGTGGCCGGATACCATGTACGGGACAATATATTAATTGGTTCGGTTTTATTACGATACCATTTTTAGCTTTAGTAGCGTTTACGATTATTTTTATTTGCAGTCTGATGATATTGAAAGCAACAAAGGAGGAACAAGCTTCATGAAGAAAGTAGTGATTTTTGGTAGTGTAGTCCTGGTAATATTTATTGCTCTTGCGATTGTATCGAACATGCAGCAAACACAACAAGCAGCAGGAAATCCGTTTGGTAAAGAACGGTTAGACCCTGCGACAATTGGTTTAATGGATGATCCTAATTATCAGAATGTAATCTTACCTGATGAATTAGAAGAAAAGCTTTCAAATGACGAAACTGTGACCGTATACTTTTATAGCTCTACATGTCAATTTTGTCGGGAAGCTACCCCAAGGCTCGTACCTTTAGCAGAAGAGAATGAAATAGACCTCGTGCAATACAACTTGTTAGAATTTGAACAAGGATGGGATCAGTACAACCTCCAATCGACACCGACTGTGGTACATTATGAGAATGGATCTGAAGTCGCTCGTGTTGAAGGAGCTGTGTCAAATGGAGAATTTCAACTGTTTTTTGATGAGTATGTAAATAAGTAATGAAAGAATCTAAAGGGTAGTTGTGGAATTTACATTCTGCGTCTATCCTTTACTTTTTCTTTACATTTAATTAATTGTATATATAAGCATATAGTTATATACTTTATTTGAGCAGAAGGGAGATGATCTTTTGAAAGATGTCCATGCAAAGGTAGAAGTTGATACAGCTGCAAAAGTGTTAAAGCTTTTAGGTGATAAGACGCGTTTAGCAATGATAGCGATGTTATCTGAGGATGAGTGTTGTGTGTGTGAATTTGTTGAACTGTTTCAAATGAGTCAACCTGCTGTTAGTCAGCATTTACGTAAGTTACGCGATGTTGGTCTTGTTGAAGAACAAAGAAAAGGTCAGTGGATATTTTATCGACTTAATACTGATCATGAAGTTTTCCCAATGGTTCAAACGCTACTTACCTTTCTACCTGAACAAAAAAGTAAGCTTATTGAATTAGAGAAGCGTGGCTTGCGTGTAAGCTGTGATTAAAAAAAGAACAAGGGAAGGAGTTGGAGAGTATGAGCAATGACAGTGGAAAAGGCATAGGTTTTTTTGAACGGTATTTAACGATTTGGGTGATCATTTGTATTGTGATCGGGGTTGCAATTGGTCAATTCTTACCTGCTATTCCAGAGACATTATCACGTTTTGAATATGCCCAGGTTTCGATTCCGGTAGCTATTTTAATTTGGTTGATGATCTATCCGATGATGGCTCAAGTTGATTTTAGTTCAATTGTGAATGCAGGGAAGAAACCAAAAGGATTAGTGATCACGATTGTCGTCAACTGGTTAATTAAGCCTTTTACAATGTTCTTTTTTGCATGGTTGTTTTTAAAAGTGATTTTTGGAGGGATTATCCCTGCTGATTTAGCAACCGAATATATTGCTGGTGCTGTTTTATTAGGAGCTGCACCTTGTACAGCGATGGTCTTTGTCTGGAGTTATTTAACAAGAGGGGATGCTGGATACACACTTGTTCAAGTGGCAATTAATAACTTAATTTTATTAGTTTTATATGCTCCTATTGTAATGCTCTTATTAAGGGTAGGAAATGTAAATGTACCGTTTGATACGGTGTTTCTTTCAATTGTGCTTTATGTTTTAATCCCTTTAATTGCTGGATATGTATCTCGCGTTTTGATTATCAAAAAGAAGGGGAAAGAATGGTTTGAAAATGTTTACCTAAAAACAATTGGGAAATTTACAATCGTTGGTCTTTTGTTAACACTTATTATTTTGTTTTCATTCCAAGGCGATGTGATTATGAGTAATCCTCTGCACATTGTGTTAATTGCCGTTCCATTAACGATCCAAACAATTTTTGTCTTTGCCATTGCTTACTTTTGGGCAAAGTACTGGAGAGTAGGTCACAGTGTTGCAGCACCTGCAGCAATGATTGGTACGAGTAATTTCTTTGAATTAGCAGTAGCAGTAGCAATTGGTCTATTCGGCCTTCATTCCGGGGCAGCATTAGCAACGGTTGTAGGGATTTTAGTTGAAGTGCCACTTATGTTATTCCTAGTAAGAATTGCGAATAATACGAGACATTGGTTTCCGGCAAAGCTTGAAACTAATTAATATAATTATGTAAGGAGACTAGCAATATGACACAAACAAAACCGATTATCTATTTTCTTTGCACAGGAAACTCTTGCCGTAGCCAAATGGCTGAAGGATGGGGCAAAAAATACTTAGGCGATAAATATGATGTTTACTCAGCTGGAATTGAAGCACACGGTGTGAATCCAAATGCGGTAAAAGCAATGGCAGAAGTGGGTGTTGATATTTCAGGTCAAACGTCAGATACGATTGATCCTGAGATTTTGAAAAAAGCGGACCTAGTTGTAACACTTTGTGGGCATGCCAATGATGTTTGTCCAGCAACACCACCTAATAAAGAGCGCGTTCATTGGGGGTTTGATGACCCTGCTAAAGCAGAAGGAACTGATGAAGAAAAGTGGGCGTTCTTCCAACGTGTACGCGATGAAATTGGCGAACGCATCAAAACGTTCGGCGAAACAGGAAAATAAGAGAGAGGGGGTCAGACCCCTCTTTACTACGGTAAAGGAGTGGTTATATGTCTAAAATTAGAATTTACGATCCGGCTATGTGTTGTGCAACGGGTGTGTGTGGACCTAGTGTAGACCCAGAATTAACGCGTGTCGCAACGGCGGTTTTTATATTAGAGAAAAAGAATGTTGATATCACTCGTTATAATTTGGGTTCTGAACCTCAAGCTTTTATTGATGAAGAAAAGGTACAGGAATTATTAAATACAAAAGGGACCGATGCGCTACCTGCTGTCATCGTCGATGGTGAAGTGAAGGCAACAGGTCGTTATCCGACAAATGAAGAATTTGCCGAATGGGCGAATGTATCAGCTAATGAACTTACGAAGCAAGAGACGAAAAGTAAAGGAATTGAACTACTATGAATAAACGTTTCGAGCCTCACTCCGTAACGAGTACCCCTTATTTATTTTTCACAGGAAAAGGAGGGGTAGGAAAGACTTCAACGGCTTGTGCAACAGCAGTGGCCTTAGCTGATGAAGGAAAGAATGTTCTAATTGTCAGCACTGACCCTGCTTCGAATTTACAAGATGTTTTTGAAGAAGAAATTGGCTATGAAAAAACAACTATCTCAAATGTTCAAGGTTTATCAGCGATCAATCTTGATCCTGAGGAAGCAGCTCGTGCTTATCGTGAAAAAGTAGTAGGTCCATATCGTGATAAACTTCCAAGCCCCGTAATTGCACAAATGGAAGAGCAACTATCCGGTGCATGTACGGTGGAAATTGCAGCATTTGATGAATTTGCTTCAATCTTAACGAACCCAGAACGTACTAGTGCATATGATCATATCATTTTTGATACAGCACCAACAGGGCATACATTGCGTTTGCTACAGCTTCCAACAGCTTGGTCAAGTTTTCTAAAAGAGAGTACGCACGGGGCATCATGTCTTGGTCCACTTTCAGGACTAGCTGAGAAAAAAGAGTTGTACAATGAAGCTGTAACAGCATTATCGAACCCAGAGTTGACAACTCTTGTCCTTGTATCAAGGCCTGATGAATCAGCACTGAAAGAAGCGAGCCGAGCAGCAAACGAGTTAAAAGAAATTGGTTTAACAAATCAGCTTCTTTTGATTAATGGCAAGCGTGAGCAGTTTATCGAAGGTGATCCCGTCTCTAGTGCTTTTTATGAACGACAACAAAAAGCATTACAGAATATTCCAGCTTTATTAAAAACGATGAGTCGCTATGAACTTCCTTATGTTCCTTATCAACTCACTGGTGTTGAAGCGTTACGGACTCTCTTTAACGATCAACAGACAGAACCAGAAAACGTTTCAGAAGGACTGTCAGGCGATATTCAATCGATGAAAGACCTTATTGATCAAGTAGGGAGTAAGTCTGAAGGTGTGATTATGACAATGGGAAAAGGTGGCGTCGGGAAAACAACTGTTGCTGCAGCGATTGCAGTTGGACTAGCTGAACGTGGTCATACTGTCCATTTGACGACAACAGACCCTGCTGCACATCTGACAAATGTTCTAGGAAAACAGGTTGGAAGCATTACGGTGAGTCGTATTGATCCGAAAGCTGAGGTAGAAGCTTATAAAGAAGAAGTTTTATCAAACGCGAAAGAGTCGATTGATGAAGATGGACTTGCTTACTTAGAAGAAGATTTAAACTCTCCTTGTACGGAGGAAATTGCTGTATTCCGTGCCTTTGCAGAAGTGGTAGAAAAAGCAAAGGATTCGTTTGTCGTTATTGATACTGCACCAACAGGACATACGTTGTTGCTATTAGATGCGGCTCAGTCATATCATAAAGAGTTGGAACGTACGACAGGAGATGTTCCAGTGGCAGTATCCAAGTTGTTACCAAGGTTACGAAACGAGAATGAAACAGATGTGATCATTGTTACTCTCCCGGAAGCGACACCTGTACATGAGGCCACACGCTTGCAAGAAGACCTTGTAAGAGCCGGAATTACCCCGAGCTGGTGGGTTGTGAATCAAAGCTTTGCTACAACTCAGACTCTTGATCCAATTTTAAAGGCTCGCTCTAATTCAGAGGCGAAGTGGATCAATCTTGTAATAAGAGAACAATCAAAGCAAGTGGCAATTATACCGTGGCAGTTAGAAATGGGAACGGGTTATGAGCAATTAAAGCAGTTAACGAAATAGGAAGTTATATAAAAATTGTCAATTAATACTAATGGGCTCTCTCAGTTTTGAGATAGCTCTTTTTGTCATGGAAAAGAAATTACTAAACTTTCCAAGCATAAAACCCTAGTTGTTTATAAACTATTTTTCAATGATCTAGTAGAATAATCCATAGTAGCTTTACCGTTTAACAAGTTGCATAGAGAGTGGAGGAGAAATGCATGCTGTTTTTATTATTATTGTGTTTGTTATGTGGCGCACTGATCATTGAGATAGGACAAAGATATATTGTAAGAAAAGCGAAACCTGATATAGAGCTTCTTTGGGAAGAGTTAGATCAACAAGAGTGGTATAAAGAGTTATTGGAAAATCAAAAAAGTAAACAGTGGATTGATTCAGATAGAGAAAATGGCTTGTTAAATGATCCTTATTTTGTTCGTAAAATTATAGATAAGGAAGTTCATAGAGAAAGTTTTATAAAATATGTAAGAGAAAGAACGAAGTGATGAAAAGTAACCAGTAAAGTCAAAACATTCCCTTGATTTTGTGTTATGCAACATTAAGTTTGGTCGATTTTATGACAAATTTATTGAAAGAAGAGAAAAAGAGAGAAAATAGTAATAAACAGAAGAAATTAAAGTATGATGGACGCTTACATAAGGTTTTCAAAAAAGGTGTGTTGATGATAAGATTACGATTGTTAATAACGGACCCCGACTTTTGTGAGAGTCGAAAGTCGAACAAAAAATAAGTAAAAGAAAGAGGTGCTAGATTGAACATTCAATCAATAAAACAAGAATGGTTTGGAAATGTGCGTGCTGACGTCTTGGCCGGTATTGTCGTTGCTCTTGCACTTATTCCAGAAGCAATTGCTTTCTCGATTATTGCGGGTGTTGACCCAATGGTCGGTTTGTATGCTTCATTTTGTATTGCTGTTGTCATCGCTTTTGTAGGTGGACGTCCAGGGATGATTTCAGCTGCAACAGGTGCGATGGCATTATTAATGGTAACATTAGTTGCCGAACATGGTTTGCAGTATTTATTGGCTGCTACAATACTAACAGGAATTTTACAAATACTATTTGGAGTTTTTAAACTTGCGAGAATTATGAAGTTCGTTCCTCGTTCCGTAATGGTAGGTTTCGTGAATGCATTAGCGATTCTAATTTTTATGGCGCAGCTTGAGCAATTTGTTGATGCAACATGGTTAATGTATGCATTGGTTGCTGCAACTTTAGTAATTATTTATGGGTTGCCACGTATTACGAAGGTAGTACCGTCTGCTCTTGCGGGAATTGTCATCATTACTGCAGTTGTTATTTTTGCGGGTTTTGACCTTCGTACCGTTGGAGATATGGGAAACCTAACTCAAGCTTTGCCAATGTTTTTAATTCCACAAATTCCGTTAAACTTTGAAACGTTAATGATTATTTTCCCTTATTCACTTGCTTTAGCAATTGTAGGTATTCTGGAATCACTGTTAACAGCAAATATCGTCGATGATATGACAGATACAGAAAGTGATAAAAACAAAGAAAGTCGTGGACAGGGGATTGCCAATATCGTGTCAGGCTTCTTCGGTGGTATGGCTGGTTGTGCGATGATTGGTCAGTCCGTTATCAATGTCAAATCGGGAGGAAGAGGACGTCTTTCAGCTTTAGTAGCGGGTGTGTTCTTGATGTTCTTAATCTTAGTACTCGGAGGGTTAGTCGTTCAAATTCCAATGGCGGCACTTGTAGGGGTCATGTTTATGGTGTCCTTCAGTACATTTGACTGGAGTTCTGTCCGTAACATTCACAAGCTCCCACGTACTGATGCAGTCGTAATGGTTGTTACAGTCGCAACGGTTGTTATCACGCATAATTTGGCATACGGTGTATTTGCAGGTGTTCTATTAAGTGCGATTTTCTTTGCTGCAAAGATTTCAAAGGTTCATGTAGAAAAGAGCTATATTAATAATCTCGATAAACAAGTCTATAAAATTCATGGTCAAATTTTCTTTGCTTCTGTAACGGATTTAGTAAATAACTTTGATTACAAGGAAGATGTGAAACATGTTGAGATTGATTTAACAAACGCTCATCTTTGGGATGACTCAGCGATTGGGGCATTAGATAAGATCGAAGGGAAATTTGAACAAAATGGCATTAAAGTCGAGTATGTTGGCTTGAATGCAGAGAGCGAAAAATTAAAAGATAAAATTGGTGGAATCTCAAAAGCTTCAGGCCACTAAAATTAAAAGACAGAGGTCGATGCATACCTCTGTCTTTCATTCTTTTATTTTAAAAGTAGATTCATTGAATACGCTTTACATTAATTGGTGAATTGATTACGATTATAATAAGTCATAACGTGTTTTACAGAGGGGGACTCGATATGTTCAAAAAAATCTTGTTAGCATCTGATGGATCAGCACATTCCGTACGTGCAGCTGAGAAAGCAGCAAATTTAGCAAAGTTACACAATGGAAAAGTTGATGTTATTTATTCAGTTGACGGCTCAACATCGAAATCAGATGTATTGACGAACAATAGCAAGTATGAGATTGAGAAAAAGCGTAAAGAAAAGCTAGCACCAATTGTAGAATTGTTAGAGAAGGAAGAAGTAGACTTTACGGTTCAAATTATACAAGGTGAGCCAGGACCAACAATTGTAAACTTTGCTAACAAAGGGAACTATGATTGTGTTGTGGTCGGTTCACGTGGATTAAATAAATTGCAAACAATGGTACTAGGTAGCGTAAGCCATAAAATTGCCAAACGAGTAGAAGTGCCAGTATTAATAGTAAAATAGGGAGAACTAAGGGGTCCATTCTAATTGATATAGAATGGACCCCTTTTTGTATGTAAAGAAGTGTAAATTCCATTTACAAAAGCTTAACAGTACAACCATACCTCCTTAATATTCCTCTACTATACTTACAATTGTAAGGGAGAGACCTTTAGAAAATTCACTTAAAAGAAAAAGGGAGGACAATGAATTGAAGAAGTTTTTATTGTTATTCGTTACAGCGATGCTAATGATAGTGTTAGCAGCATGTGGAAGTGAAGAGTCAACAGGGGATTTAAATGAAGGAAGTGTATCTGAGCAAAAAGATTCTAATGATGGACAAAAAGCAGCAGAAGAAACTTCTTTAGAAGGAAGTGTTGTTGTTGATGGATCGGGAACTGTTTATCCATTAATGTCAGTCGTGGCTGAAGAGTATATGTATCAAGAACAAGAAAATGTATCTGTAGAGGTTAGTCGTGCAGGAACAAGTGCTGGATTCGGTAGATTCCTAATAGAAAACGGTACAGATTTTAATAATGCATCACGGCAAATAAAAGAAGAAGAAGCGCAAGAAGCAGAAGCAGTTGGATTTGAAGTGAAAGAAATGAAAGTAGCATTAGATGGTTTAACATTTGTCATTAACAAAGAAAATGACTGGGCAACTGAATTAACTGAAGAGGAAATAATCCACATTTTCAAACATGACGGTGGTGTTACGAAATGGTCTGATTTACGTCCTGAATTCCCAGATGAAGAGATTAACCCAATGGGACCAAACGAAAACCATGGAACGTATGAATTTTTCTATGAAAATATTCTTGATAAAGAAGATTTAGTAGACGGTGTTAACCTTCAACAAGAATATTCGACGTTAGTAAACCTAGTAGCAGAAGACAAAAATGCGATTGCATTCTTTGGCTTTGGTTATTATGTGAACAATCAAGAGCAGCTTACAGCAGTTAATGTTGACTTTGGAAATGGACCAGTCGAACCAACACTAGGAACAATTGGAGAGGATGCAGAATATGCCCCGTTTACTCGTCCAGTATTTACGTACTTGAATGTGGATATGGCCAAAGAAAAGCCGCAAGTATTAGATTTTGCACTTTTTGTTGCGAATAATGTAGATGAATTTGCTGGAGAAACTGGATTTGCTCCGTTACCAGAAGAAGAATTACAACAATATGTTGAGTTTTTAGAAGGCTTAAAATAATCGTTTTGTAATGAAGAGGGTGAGGGCATAAACCTTTTGCTTTTCGCCCTCTATTATCTACGAGTAACGGGGATAAAGGGGTGCGCGAGTGATGGAGACAAACAGCGCTTTAAACAAAGGGAACGCTGTTAACGTTCGGGAAATGATTGATGAAAGAAAACAAGCAAGAAGTCTAACCAATGTTTTAGAAAAAATTGTGCCAAAGGTTCTATTAGCGATTGCGACCATCTCAATCCTAACAACAATTGGAATTATCCTAACACTAATAACTGAGACGGTAACATTCTTTAAGGAAATTCCGATCTTAGACTTCTTTACGGGAACGGTCCTTAAACCACTTAGTCAAAATCCTGAATTTGGTATTTTGCCATTGCTTATGGGAACGGTTATCTCTTCAATCATTGCAATGTTTGTTGCAATTCCAATTGGATTGATGACGGCTATTTATTTAAGCGAATATGCGTCTGATAAAGTAAGAAGATTATTCAAACCAATTCTTGAAATTTTAGCAGGAATCCCAACGATCGTCTATGGATTTTTCGCATTTACGTTTGTTACACCTATTTTACGAGAATTTATTCCAGGGCTTCAAGCTACAAATATCCTTAGTCCAGGAATTGTAATGGGAATTATGATTATTCCAATGGTAGCATCTTTGTCCGAAGATGCAATGAGTTCTGTACCGAATTCAATGAGAGAGGGAGCTTTAGCGCTTGGCTCAACGAAGCTAGAGGTTACTAGAAAAGTAATTATGCCAGCTGCGATGTCAGGAATCATTGCTTCATTCGTTCTTGGAATTTCACGGGCGATAGGTGAAACAATGATCGTAACCATTGCAAGTGGTAGTTCCAAAAACTTCACTTTCGACATTACTCAATCTATGCAAACAATGACTGCATATATTGTTGAGGTATCTAGTGGGGATGCTCCCGCTGGTTCCACGATATATTACAGCTTGTATGCTGTAGCAATGACATTATTTATTTTTACGTTTTTAATGAATTTACTAGCAAGGTATATTTCTCGTAAGTATAGGGAGGAATATTAAGATGAAATACGTGGATACAGCTCAAGTTCAAAAAAAAATGAACACACGTTTACTAACGAATACTATTGCAAAATCATTATTTTTTCTCGCAACAATGTTCGGATTTCTCATCCTTACTATTTTAATTATTCGCGTTGTTTCACAAGGAATTGGCTGGATTAATGTCGACTTTCTAACAGGGAAGTTATCAACGAATGCAGAGCGAGCAGGAATCATGGGTGCTGTACTTGGTACGTTATGGCTCATAGCTGTTGTTGCTCCTGTCACCCTATTCTTAGGTGTAGGTACAGCAATTTATTTAGAGTGTTATGCAAAAAAAGGCCGACTCCATTCATTTATTCAAACAAATATCTCTAACCTAGCTGGTGTACCTTCAATTGTATTTGGTATTTTAGGTTTGACCGTGTTTGTTCGTACGCTTGGTTTCGGAAATGTCATTCTAGCGGGGGGGCTAACGATGTCACTTTTAGTGTTGCCAATTGTCGTTGTTGCAAGTCAGGAGGCGATTCGTGCCGTACCAGGACAATTAAGTGAAGCATCTTTTGGAATGGGAGCAACCAAATGGCAAACGATTCAAAACATCGTCTTACCTGCTGCGTTACCTGGAATCATGACAGGTGCCATTTTATCCTTATCTCGAGCGATTGGAGAAACAGCTCCTCTTGTGGTAATAGGAATTCCAGCATTATTAATTCCATTTCCGGGTGGGATTATGGACCGGTTTACGGTGTTACCGATGCAAATTTATTATTGGACGCTTGACTCGGCTTTAGTAGCTGAATATGCCTACTTAGCTTCGGCAACGATTATTGTCCTGCTTGTTGTGTTATTTTTATTGAATTCAATGGCTATTGTCATACGGAATAAATTTCAACAAAGATATTAATCTAATTTTTCAGGAGGGGAAATCATGGCGCTTTTATTTCAAAAAGATAATGTTGAGTACAATGAGAAGAGCAACCCTGTAAAAAGTACTGTAATGGGAAGAGAGATTGTGTATGAAACGAAGGATTTAAACCTTTGGTATGGAAAAGATCATGCCTTAAAAAATATTAATCTTCCTATATTTGAACGAGAAGTAACAGCTATTATTGGCCCTTCAGGTTGTGGGAAATCAACTTATATAAAAGCGCTAAATCGAATGGTTCAATTAGTGCCAATTGTTCGTATAGCAGGAGATATAATGTACCGTGGCAAAAGTATTTTAGACAAGTCTTATAAAGTAGAAGATTTGCGAACGCGTGTTGGAATGGTTTTTCAAAAGCCGAATCCTTTTCCTAAGTCAATTTATGATAATGTCGCATATGGTCCTCGAATTCATGGAATTAAAAATAAAAACATATTAGATCAAATTGTTGAGCGAAGCCTACGTGGTGCTGCAATATGGGATGAAGTGAAAGATAGATTGCAAGAAAATGCTTATGGTTTATCTGGTGGACAACAGCAACGTCTTTGTATAGCGCGCTGCTTGGCAATTGAGCCGGATGTCATTTTAATGGATGAACCGACCTCGGCTTTAGATCCTAAATCAACCCTTAAAGTGGAAGAGCTTATTCAAGAGTTAAAAGAAGAGTATTCGATTATTATTGTAACTCATAATATGCAACAAGCAGCTCGTATATCAGATAAGACGGCCTTCTTTTTAAATGGGGAAGTGGTGGAATACGATCAAACGGATGTTATTTTCTCGAATCCAACTGATAAGCGTACTGAGGATTATATTACAGGAAGATTTGGATAAGAAGGTGTATGTTTATGGCTGTTCGCGAAAGTTTCCATTCACAACTTGATTTAGTGAAACATCAGCTCCTTGAGATGGGAACAAAAGTTGAAGATGTAATGGATCGAATGATTAAAGCATTTGCAGCATCAGAAGTCAAAGTGATGGAAGAACTTATTAAGCAGGATGTTGAAATTAATCAATTAGAGCTTAGGTTGCACGATCAGGTAACATTGTTAATTTCTAGACAGCAGCCCGTTGCAACAGACTTGAGAAAATTAATTGTCGCCTTAAAAATTTCGAGTGATTTAGAAAGAATTGCAGATCTAGTCGTTGATATGGCAAAACAAGCTAAACGAATAAAACAAAATAGTTTATTACCCTACCAGGTTAAAATTGTAGCTATCTTTTCATTAGCACAAGAAATGATTCATAAATCGTTACAGGCATATCGAGAAACAGATATTCTACTAGCTCAGAAAATTGCTGGAATGGACGATAAAGTGGATGCTATGTACGGGGCATTAATTCGCGATTTATTTCAATTAAAAGAGGAGCAAATAGAGGTTGATCAAATTACGCAATTAGCCTTTATCGGAAGGTATATTGAACGAATAGCTGATTATGCTACTAATATTGCAGAATGGGTTGTTTATGAAGTGAATGGTAAGCATTTTGATTTAAATTAGCCTCTATATAAAAAATAAAATAATCCCGTGAAATAAGATGGCACTACCGACCCTTCACGGGATTATTAGATTTACATATTTGCTGTTAGTTCTTCACCTGTAGAAAAATCAACTTCTAATTCTAAATTACGAATATCATCTCTTGTAATGTTCAGGGAATCTAGTGTCTTAGCGAGTGCTTCTTCAGGGGAAGTATTGGGTTGTAAAGCAAGTTGATGCAGCAACCCTTTTATTTCTGCAAGTGCTACTTCTCCCTTGGATACGTCTTTGCCTTCAGCAGTTTTTCTTTCAACTTCGGCCATTTTAGAGCCATTCTTATTTTTGAAGTCCATTTCGAGTTCTTCATTGTTAATAAAATCAACTTCAAGTTCAAATTCTTCTATGTTATCAATACTAGCTACTCCAGTCTGTGCTTGTTCCTCGGTTGCACCTTCATTCATACCACAGCCTGTCATGATCAGAGCGAAAGTGAATATCAGTGACAAGATCTTTCGTGTCAGCAACAAGTTTCTCACCTCATTTTTACATTTAGTATGTGAGGCTTCCAGAGGAGTATGTATGAAAACAGAAGTGGGGGAATCTTTTTGACAATAAATGGAAATTAAAATTTCTTTGTCGTTTACAGCTGATTGTTATTATTTTTAGCTTTTATCGATTATAATGGGGAAGAATGTTAATTTTAGAAGGAGGTATTATCTTGCTTGTTGGAATGTACTATGCACATGCAGATTCATGGTGGCTTTTTCTAGTATTGTTTTTGATCACATTCTTTCTAATAAGAGCTAATGTGAATAAAGCTGGTAAAATTCTACATATGATCTTGCGTTTATTCTACGTCATTATGATTTTCTCTGGAGTTGTTCTCCTATTTAATCAAGGATTTGCACTGATGTATGTTGTAAAAGGAATTCTTGCAGTTGTGCTCATTTATGCTATGGAAATGATTCTTGTTCGGACAAAGAAGGGAACGCTTGGTTCGAAGGCAACAATGTACTGGGGAATCTTGATTGTTACACTTATCCTTGTGGTCCTATTAGGTCTTCGAGTAATAGTATTTTAAGAGAGGGGATGTCCCAAAAGGTGTGAAGCCTTTTGGGACATCCTCAAAGCATTTAGTGGGATCGCTACGTGTCTTGAGCTATTACCTCCGTGTTACCAGTTTCTGAGCTAACCTCTATTTTTGATTTTTATGTTGGTTTAAAAATGAAGTGATTTGCTCAACATATTCAATCTTGTCATAAGATTGGTAGAGCGAAGACGACAGACGAACAGGATCGCCAAAGAAATAACGCTCATACTGAGTTTGACGAGAACCAAATGGACTCATAGTTAGATCCCATGCTAAACGAAACAGTTGGACACGTTCTTTAGTTGGGGCTTCTTTTGCTTGTAAATATTGCTCTAAATCAGGGCCAATCGGAGAATGAAAATCTTTTTCTGTTGGAAACCAGGTGTGTTCGAGGGGAGGGAAAATGCGTAAACATACGCCGGATCAATAGAATTTCCACCTGCAGGTAAGACGAGTACTTCATCTGTTATCCCACCTTGTGTCGCTACTCATTTTTACTAGCATATTGATACACATTTTTAACGTTTTCTTTAAAACGCCTATCAAAAAAGGAGGAAGAAGCTCCAAGTGTCATGATCGCTGTATTAATATAATCAGGAGAACGTCCAATGGTCCCACCACTTTCTCTGGCCCAGAGTTGAGTGGCTTCGCGTCGCCTCTTTAATGCCTCGAGTGTTGTTGGTTGCTCGAATGCAAAGTTATAGCGTTCCTTTTGATCAGTTGTTAATCGTGTGAGTAAAGGCTGGGCGCTCTGAGTATGTTGGAGGTCATAAAGAGCTCCTTTGCTGTTAAGTATTCCTTTAAAAGCTGAATGCTCTGAAAGTTTACCTGTCACTTTTTCTCCTTCAATCCAAACCTCGTTATTTAATGAATCAATTCGATCAATATATTGTTTACCCGTTATAATTGACATAGCATCCCACCTTTATTGACATTCCTCATATTTATATGATGGAAATTGTGTATATTTCCACCTTTTTCATAGCGATGTCCTTAGACGCAACCTTGTACCATTTCATTTTCATTGGATACGTGGAAGATGATAAAATAACAGAAGATAATTTTAGGGGGAAATGTTTTATGGACTGGACGGTTAAAAAATTCGTTGATTTATCAATAGATGAGTTATATGAAATAATTCGTTTACGTATAGAGGTTTTTGTAGTAGAACAAAATTGCCCATACCAAGAACTTGATGACAAAGATCAGAAGGCTCTCCATTTAATCGGTCGAAAAGATGGAGAGATTGTTGCTTATAGTAGGTTATTTCAAAAAGGAATAGTCGCAACTGATGATGCATCTATCGGACGAGTCATCGTAAAAGAAAATGCAAGAGGGAATGGATGGGGACAAGCTCTACTTACTAAGTCAATAGAAACTTTAGAAACGCAGATGGGGGAGCAGAGCATCCTCATTCATGCGCAAAATTATTTATTGGAATTTTATCAGTCATTCGGTTTTCAAGCAGTGTCTGAAGTTTATCTATTAGATGGGATTGATCATTTAGATATGCGTAAGGGGAGGAAGGTATGAGCCAGCACGTTGTTTATAGTACACATGTCAAACAGGTAGCTAATAAAGAACGGTTAAAAAGAGCGTTTGCCCTTACTAAGGAAGGAGAGGGGAAGGTTTTCTATGTTCTTCCATCGCAAAAGTGGTTGCATGAGGCACGAAGAAAGCAACCAGGTTTGTTAATTACAACATTTGATGATGTTGCGAGTTTCATCTTATCAGAAGCCAATATTTCCTACATCCCACTATCTGAAGAAGAGAGAACTCTTTTCTTTTTACAATTTGTAAAGGAAAAAGAGACGATAAGAGGGGAAGAGATTATTTCTGGAAAAGCTCGAGCTTATGCAGATACGTATGGACAAGTGAAACGATTAGGGCTTGAAGTTAACGATATACCAAATACTCTATTACCATTACAACACTTATTTAAAAGTTATGAAGAACAAGTTGGAAATGCTCGAACGTTATTGGATCCGGAAAATATTATTTTACGTGCAATTAAATTGCTTGAGCAAAAACCTGAAGATGTGAAATTGTCTACTATCATGATAGATGGATATTACGACTTTAGCCCTTTACAAGTATTATTTATTGAAGCGTTAAAAAAAGCAGGCATTACGCTAGAGATATACGTACCAAATCATACTGGCTTTGATATTGTTGACCAAACAGTACAGGAATTAACAACGATAGGATTTACTGATAGGCGTGAGGAAAAAGAGCAAACAAAAATGCTCAAGCATGTTGAACTAGTTGCTTCGTCTACAAACGAAGAGCAGTGGAGGGGGATTCTTGAAGAAATATGTCAGTCCGATCAGCCCTATGATCGTGTAGGGATATTAGTTGTTGATGAGCAGAATGGCATTAATGAATTGGAGAAGTATGCCAATGTTTATGGTGTTCCTCTAGACAAAGCGAAAAAACGAAAGCTGTCAACGACTTCGGTTCACTCTATATTGCTAGCAGCTTTACGTAATAATCGAAAGCCGAAGTCAAAATGGGAACAGCTTCCTTTAGTAGAGTTAATCTTACGGCTGTATCAAGTTACTGGATTGCAATATGCAAAACAGAAGCAAGAGTTTTTGAATTCGGGTAACTGGTTATATGAGGAACATCAATACGTATTTGAACAAGTAAATAGCCTTGAATGGAAGAAGAGTGATTCGTTTGTTGCGTACCTTAAACAATTACGGAACTTGATAGAACAGCTACCATTTCAAGCATATTGGCAGGAGCAATTTTCAAAAATAGATAATGTAAATCTATTAAAAGAAATGGCGAATGAATACAAGGCGTTAGATCAAATCAACGTACATTTGCAAAAGTACGAACAGCTTTTGCTAGACAAAGGCCTAGAATCGTTACAGATGACCCATGATTTATTTGTTGAATGGATGAGTTCAATTGGCGATCGATTGCACATCTTTAAAGAGAGAGCATCTAAACAAGGGATTACGATTCATACATGGCGTGATGTTAGCTTGTTTCAGGGAGAAAAACTGTATGTAGTAGGAATGAATGAGGGAGCATTTCCTGCCCCCCATCATTTGAGTGGTTATGTTCATGAACGTGATCTATTTGATAGCCCAGTTCGCTTTAGTGCGCCGACACAAGAGCATTTTCGCTTAAAACAACAAGCATATTATGAGCAATTAGCATATGTTGCAAGTTCAATTACATTCACATATATGAAAGGAATCGATGCTAACCATCCTTTATTACCGTCAACTCTACTAGAAGGCATAAATGAAACAAAAATGTGGACATGGGAAGGAAGAATGAGTCGTGAATACTCGTTTTCTGTTGACGATGAACGTGAGAAAATAGCTTATCACCTTGGCAAAGGCTACTTAGTCGAACAACCACCTTATGAGATTGAACAAATGCAACATAGATTAGAGCGCTTAGAGAAGGGAGAGGAGCGCGTCTCTTATTTCCAGCAAGAACAATTAAAGCCGGTGGTTTCCGTAACGGCGCTAGAAAGTTATGCGCGTTGTCCTTTTCGATATGGAATGGAGCGAGTCCTGAAAGTATCAGAACCAGCGTCGATACAAGAGCGAGTATCACCGCTTGAGATAGGCGATATGATGCACTCTATTATTGAAGAAGTGTATACAGAGGTTAATGCAGTCGATAAGTCATTTGCAGAAATGAAGGAGAAAGTGACTCACATCCCCGCTCGGATTGTAGAGTTATTCGAGGAAAAATGGGAGACTATTGAAAAACAAAGTCCGGAAATTTCAAGGTTTGATTTAAAATTAGCAAAGCAAGAATGGCAAAGGCGTTTACGAAGATGGTGGCAAGCAGAACGGAAACACTTCTGGGATAACAAACAGTTATCAGAAATGAAAATTATGGAAATTGAAAAAGCTATTCGGTTTGAATTGCCATTGTCGCAAAAGCAGACATTGGTTTTAACAGGTAAAGCAGACCGTGTTGATCGAATCGACGGGTCCATCGTTGTATATGATTATAAATCTGGCCATGCTAGTGTGAAAATTGATGAAGTTAAGTCTGGATTGAAATTACAATTACCATTATATGCATTTGCCATTCGCGAGGAACTTGAACGTAACGAACAAACAACTGTCCAAGCAGACGGAGCAACCTATATCTCTCTCAAGGAGCCTAGTAAACGAGCAGGAAATGGTATGTGGCGTAACGAACACGTTGGAAAATCGTCACGTTACTTTGTATCATCAGCTTGCCGAAATCGTGACGATCAGCTTGGGACGGAGCAATTTTTAATTGAGCATGAACTAAAGGAACGTATTACGGAATTATGGGAAGGCATGCAAACTAATTTCCCTGTAGAGCCACTGGAATGTTCTAGTTTTTGTCCGTATAAGTCGGTGTGTCGAGTCACGGATGAGAAGAAAGAGCGAGCAAATCGATAACGGATAAGCCTGAGGAGGAGAGACATGAAATTTAATGATGCTCAATTAAGGGCTATTACGAGTGACAAATCATTAATTTTGGTATCAGCTGGAGCAGGTTCAGGGAAAACGCGAGTGTTAACGGAGCGATTTATTCATCTGTGTGAACTTCGATTACAAGACCCGAATCACCCTGTCGGTGCAACAGTCGAGGAAATTGTCGCGATCACATTTACAGAAAAAGCAGCAAGAGAAATGAAGGATCGAATTCGTAAACGTTTAGCTGAAAAAGAACTGCACGGAAAAGAGGAGTACGAACGTCTCTTTTGGAACGAACAAAAGGAAGCGATAGAACGCGCTAATATCTCGACCTTTCATAGCTTTTGTCAGCGACTTCTTTCTCAACATGCTATGGCAGCAGATTTAGTACCAAGGAGTCGTGTGATTGATGATGTTGAGGCTAGAAGCCGTAAGCGAGCGATCATGACAGAAATGCTTGAGGAAAGAAAATATCATGAAGTCGCCTTACCTTTACTTACAATCATGAGTAAACGTCAAGTCTTTGAATCGATTGAACAAGTTTTTAATGATATTAGTGAATTTGTTGTTGGCGTAAATACAATTGAGTCGCTGCAAATCGACGAAATGATAAAAAAACAAACTGAAGCTAAAAAGATAGAACAAGTAACATTAATTCAGAAGTTTGATAAAGAAGCGCGTAGGTGCATTCAGGATTTTCCGGAAGTTGATGAGTTAACGAAAGCACAACGGGCACATATTGAGAGAATATCCGAAGGGTTTTCGACAGTTTCGATTAAAAAAGACCCTAATGATTATATAAACCAAGTAGCGAGTTTAATGCCTTCAAAGTCTGATAAACGTTGGAGTGAAAAAGCACCTGCATTATATGAACTCTATGTAGAGCATTGGAAGCCATTAAAAGACCTTTGGGAAAACGTTGGTGGAGAAGTTACAATTGACGATGACACAAAGCAATATTTAGAACGAGTAATCATTCTACTTCAAGAGTTTGCAAGACGTTATAGCTATGAAAAGAAAATGGCAGGGGTGCTTGATTTCTCAGATTTACAGCAAAAAGCTGTTGCACTTCTTAATAATAAAGCCATTAAAGAAGCTTGTCAGAGACAATTTCGTCACATGATGGTTGATGAATTTCAAGATACGAATCGCTTGCAGCTTGAGATGTTAGAACGAATTGAACCAGATTTTCAATTTATTGTAGGGGATCAAAAACAATCAATTTACCGCTTCCGTGGAGCTAATGTACGTTTAATGAACGAACGAGAAGAGTTAGCAACGAAGTTAAACAATGCTGAGGTTATTTTAATGAATCAAAACTACCGGACGACAGAACCGGTTATTGAGGCAGTGAATGAGCTGTTTTCAAATGCAATGGTGAAGCAAAGAAAAGAATCTTATGAGACTGTTTATGCTCCTTTAAAAGCCAATCGTCCTGGTGAAACTGTCGGGGAAAAAAGAGTGGAATTAGTCAAGCTTGAGAAGGATGAAGAGAGAGAAACTTCTTCTTACGGTACGCTAGCAAATCGAATTGTTGAGATGATTGAATCAGGAAGACCAAAGGTATTTCATAATGAGGAGTGGATGAAACCGAGCTTTGGAGATATAGCAATTTTAATTCCAGCTAGATCCCAGCTTCTCTCACTTGAGCGATCATTAATAAATAAAGGAATTCCTTATGTTGTTAGTGGTGGAATTGGATTTTATGATAGACAAGAAGTTCTAGATTTTTTAACACTTTTAAGGTGGTTGAATCGTCCATTTGAAGAGTTGCATTTATTGGCGATTCTAAGAAGTCCAATTTGTGGGCTGACGTTTGACGACTTTTTAACTCTTAAATCAAGATTAAGTGAGACGGAGTCACTTTACCATCTTGTTTATGATCAAGCCCATCAAGCTTTTAGTAGCCTTCCAGCACAGGTTCAAGAAGCATGCAATAAGCTGCATCGTTGGTTAGAGTGGACACCGTTTCGTACAGAGGAATCACTTGAGCATTCGTTAGGGAAGGTTTTTAAGGAAACAGGCTTGCGTAGTGCTTTATTGCTTCAGAAGAACGGGCTGCAAAAAGTAAGAAATGTTGAGAAACTCATTCAAACGATTGTTGATAGTAAGCAAACCGATCTAGAGACACTCTTGTCAGAATTAGAAGATAGAATTGCTCTAAGTGAAAAAGAAGGAGAATCGGAAGTAGAACGTATAGATGGTGATGTAGTTCAAATTATGACTGTTCATGCTTCAAAAGGACTCGAATTTCCAATTGTTTGCTTACCTCAACTTGATAGAGCCATTCAAGGAGACAAAGGAAGTATTCGCTTTCACCCAGATATGGGGATTGTGCTGAACTTGGAAGAAGAGGCGCTTGAACTAGGGGAGAAGTCTACTTTTTATCAAACGCCAGGATTTCCTCTTGTCAAAGAACGAGCTAATCTAGAAGCAAGAGAAGAAGCAAAGCGTTTATTTTACGTAGCGATGACACGGGCACGTGATTATCTCTTTATGCTTGGGGAAGAATCTAAAAATTCCTATACTTGGCTTGCTTTAACAGAAGATGCTTTAGAAAAGACAAGCTTAGCAGACAAACTTGATGACAGAGAACCTAGTGAAGATCAAGAGCAAGTACAAGTTACTGCTAAACCATATACAATTCCGAAACGACTCGATCTTAAAGAGACCCCATTAACATTGTCAGTATCAGAAGTGATGCTTTTCATAAAAGATCCAGCTATCTATTTCGATCGGCATGTCATCGGTTTACCTGATTTTACTGACTTAGTTAACCAAACTGGGGTAGAACAAAGGCAAATAGGGATTGATCCTTCAAAACTAGGTACTTTAGTTCACCGGGCATGTGAGCTTCGCGATAGCGGGCTAACAAATGAGCTCGCAATAAAAGAAGCGCTGCGTGAAGAACAGGAGTTTGGTGAGGAACTTCCTGATTACGAAGCTGAAATGGTGAAGTTAATGAGAAGCTACAACGATGAGGTAAAAGAGCTACTAGGAGAAACGGTTGCAAACGAATGGTCTTTTTCAACTAGAATTGAAGGCGTTGAGATCATTGGTGAAATAGATAAGGTGACGGAAAAAGAAGGAAAATATCATATAGTTGATTTTAAAACAAATCGGTTCAAAGATTCAGGAAGTGAATTAATGGATCTCTATTGGTCACAACTCTACCTTTATAAGCTAGCTTATGAGCAAGAAACTGGAAATCAAATCGATACGATGTCGTTGTTTGTGTTACGTGATAAAGATAATCCAGTTCATACGTTAGAGAGAAAAGAAAGGGAAGAGGAAGCTGTTAGACAAGCGATACGGATGATTCAATTACTGCGAACGAAGCAAGCAACGAAAGCAGAGTATGTGTCTATAGTACAGAATTAGTTAAAAAAGCGAGCAGACTAGAATTCTGCTCGCTTTTTTTCATAGATAATACGCTATTTGTATTTATTGTATAGAAAGAGGCTTAGGAATGAATTAATGAATAATAATTCCACAAAATAAGATTTAGCGTTTATTTACTCTACTAGTTAAAAAAGCTTTAACAACGTGCATCTCTATAAATTAAATAACTTCACAAATATAATTTACCGGTTAAAATTCGATTGCTGTTATTGCATAGGTGGAAAGGAAGATAAAGATGCTCGCGAACTATAAACTAGTTATTTTTGATTTGGACGGAACATTATACGAAGGCACGGATCATTTTGATTTTTATGCTAGCCTATTAAAGCAATACGTACCAGAACATGCAAAGAAGAGCTATATAGACGATTATGACAGAATGAAAAATGGGAACCATATCGTATCAATCGGAAAAGCTTACGATGTTAACAAAGATTTAATATTGACAGTTGATCCAATGACGTTAATGGTTTCTGAGGCCCATTGTTGGGACGGTACCAAGGTTGAGGAAAAAAAAGTAAGAAAGTTATACTCACGTACTCTAGAGTTTAATTTTAAAGATATGATTGCAATTGGTGATGGGTGGTGGTTGCCCTATGTCGCAGCTAAGCATTACGGAGTAGAAGACTGTTACCCCAGTTATTTAGCAACGAAGGAATACATGGTTACCGAGCAATTTACACTTGAAAGGCTTGAGGGACTAAAAGAAGGATTAATTAATTTAAAAGATATGACGCAAATTGTCCTCGTAACCAATAGTGATCGTGAGGATGTTTGTCGGTTATTAAAGGAGTTAGATTTGCATCATGTATTTGCACACGTTGTAACATCTGCAAAGAAGCCAGCTCAAACGACACCGATCTTTAATGAGTTATTGAAGCAATATAAGGTTGATGCATCGGAAGCTGTTTCCGTTGGTGACAACTTTATTAATGAGATCGCACCAGCTATCCTTCTCGGTATGAAAGGAATATACATAAATCCACATGGATTTGATGATAAACACCATTTATTAACAGTTATTCCATCAATTACAACTTGTTTTCAATCTAAATAAGAATTAAAGGCAACTTCCTCTTGTAGCATAAGCTATAAGAGGAAGTTGTTTTATTGTAAACTAGGTGTAATGCATATCTGGTTACAGGCTAGAGTTTGTTGGCTAAGCACATGAATAGGAAGTGAGCAAATTGAAAAAATGTGATGTTGATAATCAATTTAATGAGATTGAGCAAAAGATAAACTTTCTTTTTACATATTGTGAAGACGCAATTTTTATATTAGATCTAGACGAGAAATTTGTATGTTTGAATCGGGGATTAACACAATTATCAGGCTACGATGAAGACAAGCTGTTAACGAAACAATTTACGGACCTAATTCAACCTACAGCGAATTTAGAGTTAACTCAAATTACAGAAACTATGAAAGCTGGAACTCCCTTAACGTTTGAAGGTAAGCTAACTCAACTTCATTCGAATGAGCTAACTGTAAAAGTTACCATTGAATTAATTGAGGCTAAAGGGAAATTTAAAGGGTTAATTGGCATTGCCAAAAACATCTCTGAAGAAACAAAAATAGATCAAACTATAATTAAAGATAATCTAACAGGTTTACCTAATCGCCGTTATGTGACAAAGGCACTAACGAAAGAAATTAAAAAGGCCAAAAAGGCCGAAGAAAAAATTGCAGTTATGTTTGTTGATTTGGACAGGTTTAAACTTGTCAATGATGCTTTAGGCCACTCTTATGGTGATCGTGCTCTTTCAATAATAGCTAAACGTTTAAAAGAAGAGTTAGGAGAAACAAAAATCATGTCACGAGTTGGAGGCGATGAATTTATTATCATCCTTCCACAGATGCACTCATTAAGTAAAGTAAAAGTAACAACAGAGAAACTACTAAAATGTATTAGAGCTCCTATTGTTATTGACGGCTATGAATTTACCTTGACAGCTAGTATCGGTGTTTCTGTATTTCCTCAGAGTGGGGAAGATGCGGAGTCACTGATAAGGTCAGCAGATGCTGCATTATATCAAGCAAAGACAGTTGGTAGTGACACTTGCGAGATTTTTAATCGTGAGATGAGAGTCCATCTTAATGAAAAATTTTATATTGAGAATGATTTGCGCCGAGCTTTAGAAAGAAATGAGTTTTCTCTTTTCTTCCAACCTCAATTTGAGACAAGTGAAAATACATATTGCGGAGAAGAAGTACTACTAAGATGGCAACACCCAGAAGAAGGGGTGGTTAGTCCTGATTCGTTTATGACAATTGCTGAAGAGACAGGTTTGATTAACTCAATCGGAAAATGGGTATTACAAGAGGCCTGTTATCAAAAGAAGCGTTGGATTGATGAAGGATACCCAGAAGTGCCAATGTCCGTTAATTTATCATTACGTCAGTTTCTGCAACAAAATATCGTCGAAGTAGTTGAGGAAGTTTTGCGACAATCTATGCTACCTCCTCATTTATTAGAAATCGAAATAACCGAGAGTGTAACGATTGATATTGAACGAACTTTACACATTGTAAATCGTTTATTAACATTGGGTGTGCAAATTAGTTTGGATGATTTTGGGACAGGTTATAGCTCGCTTCAATACCTAAACCAATTGCCTATTCAAGAATTGAAAATTGATCAAACCTTCGTGAAAAATATTGGGAAAGGAAAACAAAGTGAAGAAATTATCTCAATGATTATAAATTTAGCCCATTTTCTTAACATTTCAGTAATAGCTGAAGGGGTAGAAACAAGTGAACAATTACAATTTTTAATTACAAATCAGTGTGATAAAGTGCAAGGTTATTTTTACTCGAAACCATTAACGAGAGCTGAATTTGAGATTTTCATGAAAAAAAACATGAGACAATGAAACTATTTCTTATTTCCTGTTTTTTAACCTTAAATTATAATAAATATATGCTATTATGGAGAAAAGCTCAGAATAGTAGTGGATGAGTAAAGAACTCTATAGAGGTGAATGACTTGATAAATGCGGAATACTTAGATGTTTTTATTGATGAGAGTCAAGAACACTTACAAGCAATTAACGATAACTTACTAAAGTTAGAACAGTCGCCAGACGATTTATCAATAGTTGGTGAAGTTTTCAGATCTGCCCATACACTTAAGGGGATGGCCGCGACGATGGGGTTTGAAGACCTTGCCCATCTAACTCATAATATGGAAAATGTATTAGATTTAATTCGTAACAATAAACTTGATGCCACATCAATAGTTCTTGATGTAGTGTTTATGGCTGTTGATGACTTAGAAGTGATGGTGACAGATATTGCTAGTGGTGGTGATGGAAAACGCGATGTAAGTGAAGTTGTTTCTCAATTAGAACGAATCGAGAATGGAAATATTCCGAGTGATGAACCAAGTAACCCACCTGTAGATTCTAGTCAACTTAGCGAGTTACAGGAAGATTACGATGAATTTGAAGCAACGGTACTTGAGCAATCAGTTGAACAAGGTTATTCTACATATCAGATTAAAGTAACGCTAGATGAGAGAGCTATGTTAAAAGCGGCCCGTGTTTTTATGGTCTTTGACGTATTAGAACAGGTTGGAGAAGTGATCAAATCGTCCCCAAATGCTGAGGATCTGGAAGCAGAAAATTTTGATAATCATTTTCTTGTAACGATTGTATCAAAAGCAATGGACGAAGAAATTAAGCAACGTATCTTAAAAGTTTCTGAAGTGACAGATGTACGAATTCAACCGTTTGATGTGAAAACAATAGCAACGAATTCTAAAGAAGAAGTACCCGTTGAACAACAAAGTACGGAGCAAATGTCAGAGCATAAAGAAAAGCCAGCTAATGATATTACAACTAAAAAAGAACCACCTGCAAAGAAGAAAGCTCAAGGTGAAATAAACAAAACAATTCGCGTGAATATAGAGCGATTAGATGTTTTAATGAACTTGTTTGAAGAGTTGGTTATTGATCGTGGGCGTCTTGAACAAATTGCTAGTGAATTACGAAATAATGAACTAAATGAAACAGTTGAACGGATGTCAAGAATCTCAGGAGATCTACAAGAAATCATATTAAATATGAGAATGATGCCTGTAGAACAAGTTTTTAATCGTTTTCCTAGGATGGTTCGTAATCTTTCAAAGGACTTACATAAAAAAGTGAATTTGGAAATTATCGGTGCTGAGACGGAATTAGATCGAACAATTATTGATGAGATTGGTGATCCACTGGTTCACTTATTACGCAATTCAATTGACCATGGGATTGAAACTCCTGACAAGCGGTTAGCTCAAGGGAAACCAGAAGAGGGCACGGTGCGCTTAAAGGCATACCATAGTGGGAACAATGTTTTCATTGAAATAGAAGATGATGGCGCTGGTATTGACCGTGATAAAATACTTGATAAGGCATTAAAGAATGGTGTCGTAAGTGAAGAAGATGCAATGAAAATGACTGATCAACAAGTATTTGGTCTTTTATTTGCTTCTGGTTTTTCTACTGCAGAAAAGATTACTGATGTATCTGGACGTGGAGTTGGTCTAGATGTTGTTCGTAATACATTTGAATCATTAGGTGGAGTTGTTACCGTTAATTCTGAACTTGGTAAAGGTTCTATTTTCTCAATTCAACTACCATTAACATTATCAATTATTGATGTAATGCTCGTTGAAGTAAAAGATGAAAAATATGCAATTCCACTATCGTCAATTGTAGAAACAGCTATCGTAAATAAAAACGACGTCTATAGCGTTCACAATCAAAAGGTAATTGACTTTAGAGGGAGAGTAGTTCCTCTTGTATTTTTAAAAGATATTTTTGAAGTTCCTGGAGAGTGGGGAGAGGAAGAACTTTATTCACTCGTAATTGTACATAAAGGCGATAAAGTAGCTGGGTTAGTAGTTGATTCTTTAATTGGTCAACATGATATTGTTCTAAAATCACTCGGAAATTACTTAAAGGAAGTCTTTGCGATTTCAGGAGCAACGATTCTAGGAAATGGACAAGTTGCTCTCATCGTTGATACCAATGCGTTAATTAAGTAATTTAGAGGGGGGTTACAAAAAATGTCAAATGATACAGCTACAAAGAAAGAGATGAAAGTTATTATATTTCAGTTAAAAGATGAAGAGTATGCATTAGAAATAGACTACATTCAATCAATTGAAAGAATGCAACCAGTTACGAGAATTCCGAGTACATATTCTTTTGTAGTGGGTGTAATGAATTTACGTGGTGTTATTACTCCGATTATTGATTTACGTAAAAGGTTCGGTATAGAAGAAAAGGAATATGATGCCGCTACTCGTATTCTGGTTATTTCAAAAGAGAATTTAGAAGTAGGATTTATTGTCGATGGAGCTAATGATGTTATTGATATTCCTTTTGAAAAAGTTGAACCTTCACCAGAAGTAATAGGGGGAATCGAAACTGATTATATCCGAGGTGTTGTTAAAATAGAGAAAAGGCTGTTCACCTTACTAAACTTAGATAAATTATTACAATAATCAATCAGAGGTAGAGGGGTTAATGTGTCAGTAGATCTTCTATTAATAATTAATAAACAGTATGAGGTGATATAAATGGCATCGGTATTAATTGTTGATGATGCAGCATTTATGAGAATGATGATTAAGGATATCCTTTCAAAAAATGGATTTGAGATCGCTGGAGAAGCAGCTAATGGAATAGAAGCTGTTGAAAAATATAAAGAGGTAAAACCCGATCTTGTAACACTGGATATCACTATGCCAGAAATGGACGGTATTCAAGCATTAAAAGAAATTAAAGAAATTGATAGTGGCGCCAAAGTGATTATGTGTTCAGCAATGGGCCAGCAATCGATGGTAATTGATGCGATCCAATCAGGAGCAAAAGACTTTATCGTTAAGCCCTTTCAAGCTGATCGTGTCCTTGAAGCTATTAAAAAAGTACTAGGATAACATTCTCACCACCCTTAATTACTGTTTTTAGGTAATTAGGGGTTTTTTTCTGAGAGATTTATAAATGCAACTAAAAACTTTTTTTAAGGGTACAATATACAATAAATGATAGTAACTGAGATAATAGAACTACTGGTATAACAATACATAATTTAGAGTGTTAAGAGATGGATAAAAACAGTTGGTATGTTTCAAAAGGGGAGAATCAAGATGAAAAAGCAGTTTGCTGTGATTGGCCTAGGCCGATTTGGAAGCAGTGTTTGTAAAGAGCTTTACAAATTAGGCCATCAAGTGTTAGCAATAGACTCAAAAGAAGAAAAAGTCAATGATATGACACGTTACTCTACTCATAGTGCGATTGCAAATGGAGTTGACGAAAAAGCGCTCCAATCGTTAGGTATACGAAACTTCGATTATGTGATCGTTGCAATCGGAGATGACATTCAATCAAGCATTTTGTGTACGCTAATTTTAAAAGAATTTGGGGTAGAAAATGTCTGGGTTAAAGCACAAAATTATTACCATGAAAGAGTTCTTGAAAAAATAGGAGCTGATCGTATTGTTCACCCTGAACAGGACATGGGGATTCGAATCGCACAGCATCTAACGTCCGAAAAGATTGTTGATTATATCGAATTATCTGCTGATTATAGTATCGTTGAGCTTATTGCGACAAAGAAAGTAGCCAATAAAACGTTAATTGATTTAGATGTACGAGCAAAATATGGTTGTACGATTTTAGGAATAAAACGAGGTGAAGACATTAATATCGCTCCTACACCAACGGATTATATAGAATTGAATGATATTCTAATTGTGATTGGTCATAAAAATGACTTGAAGCGTTTTGAAGATGAAGGAATGTAAGAGAACTTAGTCACTTACAGCTTAGTAATGTGTAATGAGAAAAGGAGGCATCAAATTATGATGGTCTCTTTTTTAATGAGAGAAGCTGTTAGCAATGAGTCTTAATGTTGCTGCGCATTTTATTCATTACTGTTATACTAATTGCAAATGATTATCCTTATGAATGGAGAGAGAACAATGAACAGTGAATTAGCCCAAATACTCAAGGATAAATTTTCTTTGAAAATAGTAGACAATTCAATAGATTCGAGTGGGATAGTATTGGATGAGGGTGTTGGTGAACAGACAATAAAAGAAATGATTGAAAAGCGAACTTATTGTTTTAATGGTAAAGATCTAAGAGTAGGTGGAGCAAATATAATGAAATGGTTAGGTGATTTGATTAGTGCCCATCTCTACGTTTTTTCAATTCATAACAAATGGTTAACTTATAATAGTTTGTATTTGGTGGATAATGGAAAGGATGTTTATTTCGAGATACATCACCCAAAATTGCTAGAGGTTCAAACAGATAGAAATGAATATGGAAAAGGTGAGCTTAAGAAGTTATTTCTTTCATATCGTCCTATGTTTGAAACTATTGCCCACACTTCTGGTTTACCCAAACAACAAGTGTGGGGTTTGCTAAATAATGCACTTACTCGTTTAACGATATGGTTGAGTGACATAGGGGTAGACTCAGTAAATGTAGAGAATGATTTGAAGTTAGTACGTAATTTATCACCTGCTCTATTTGGATTAAAACGAAACCCTTTTAATATTACATCTAAATTTGTTGCAAGCTGGCAGGATTCAAATCGCCTCATTAAAATAAAAGCAGCCTGCTGTATGAGTTACTTAAAAGCTGATGGGAATTATTGTTATTCATGTCCAAAATTAACGGATGAAGAACGTAGAAAACGTGCTGACCAATTAAGAGGAGTTGTAGAATAGTAGATTTATTGCTTCTAAAAGAGCTCTATACGGCTTACGTATCCTTCACTGTTCGTTTCATTACGCTCGAGCCACTCGCTTTCCGTGGGGAGGTGCCGAGCCTCCTCGACTGTGTACTGCGCCTGTGGGGTCTCGCCCCTACCTCTGCATCCCACAGGAGTCGAGTGACTTCCACTCCATTTCACTACGAGGAAAAAGTATTTCATAGTAACAATCTTTACAAAGGCAGCCTTAATAATGGAAATTTATTTTAACTAGTTTGAAACTTCCAACTAATGGGTAATGTAATGATAAGCATTGTTATTCACTTAGGAGGGATAGTTTTGATTAATGATTTTGCGATGGACCCAAGTATTAGAAAGCAGCTGCGAGTTATTAAAAATCTTCAATCTCCAACAGATGACACTGTACAATCTTTGTATGCGCAAGCAATACTAGAATATTCTATCTATCAATTTAAAAAACAGACACTAACAAGTAAGATTGACAAAGCATTGGAAGAGAAAGATCAAACAACATTTATGAAGTACTCTAGACAATTACTGCAATGGCAAAATCTACATCGTGAAGGTAAGACTGTTGTAGAAGATGGATTTGAGTTGCATTTAGTTTTCGATTCATAAGAGGCGCTTTTTGAATAAGCAGTACAGAATGTGATATGCCTTAGGGCATATCACATTTTTTTTCGTTTGCTCGTTTTAAGCTTGAAGCCTTTACATTTTAAGAAAGCTGTTGAAATTTAGCAATTATGACATAAAAAAAGTTGTACTTCAATAGAATGTCTAAACAAGCAGAACAATCACATTTTTTTGTAAACGGTTACAAAATCCATTGACAATAATCTGAAATTTATATACAATTTAGCCAAACTGACTAGTCTGTAAAAGCTTTGTATCGAAGCGAGTTACCGATTTATGTACGAAGGGGGAATTATTAACGTGCTCGAAGCTAAAACACAAAAAAAACCAACTAAAGAACGGATTATTGAAACAGCACTTATTCTTTTTGAAGAGAATGGATACCATGCTGTAACGGTTGATAGGATTGTAAAAGAGAGTGGAACATCAAAGGGAGGCTTTTATCATAATTTCAAATCTAAAGATGAGCTTTTGTATACAGTACATGATTCATTCATAACATATATCCTTGATAAAGCTGAAGATGCGTACAATCGTTATTCTACACCTGCTGAACGTTTATATGAAACTGTCAAATCATTTGTTAGAATGTTCGAAATATACCGCTCGCATGTTACTGTCTTTTATCAAGAATCGTTATACTTAAGCACAGAATATTATGAAGCAATCAAACGGAAACGAAGCAGTTATAAAAGAATGATGTTTCGCCTAGTTGAAGAGGGGATAGCATGCGGTGAGTTTAGAAAAGAGATTCCTGTACCAATAACATCAATGGCGATATTTGGAATGACTAACTGGACTTATAAGTGGTATAAGGAAAGTGGCGAATACTCCATAATGGAAATTGCAAATATTTATGCCGACATAATAATGAATGCAGTTCTTACGAAAGAAGCTAGTACGAAACCAGAATACGCACGCTTTTTCCTCACGAGTAAGTAAGACTATTCGTTAAGGAGCTGTTTAAAATGGATATGTTTGACTTTATACAGGATATGGAAAATCGCCGAGACAAAATCAAACAAGGAGGGGGACAAAAAAGGATTGATGCACAATATAGTCGGGGCAAGCTTACAGCAAGAGAAAGAATTGAGCTATTGCTAGATGAAGAAACGTTTGTCGAACTTAATCCATTTATTGAGTTCCGGAATAACTCGTTACAAGAAAATGAAGCACCTGGAGAAGGCGTAGTTACAGGATACGGAAAGATCCATGGGAGAATTGTTTTTTTATTTGCTCAAGATTTTACTGTTTTTGGTGGTGCATTAGGAGAAATGCACGCTAGGAAAATTTCGAAGATTATGGATTTGGCAGCTGAGAATGGTGCTCCAATTATTGGGTTAAATGATTCAGGAGGAGCTCGTATTCAAGAAGGGGTACTATCCTTGGATGGTTACGGTCACATATTTTATCGAAATGCGATCTATTCAGGTGTGATTCCACAAATATCTGTTATTATGGGGCCGTGTGCTGGAGGAGCTGTATACTCACCAGCTATAACTGATTTTGTGTTTATGGTTGAAAAAACAAGTCAAATGTTTATTACAGGCCCTAAAGTAATTGAAAGTGTTACAGGAGCCAAAATGAATGCTGAAGAATTAGGGGGAGCGAAGGTACACTCTACTGTAAGTGGGAATACTCATTTTACAGCGCAAACAGAGGAACAGGCTTTAATGGAGGTAAGGAGATTAATTCGGTTTCTGCCTTCAAACTTTGAGGAAAGGTCAGAGCATGTAGAGCCTAAAACAAAAAGACCTGTACAAGAACGAATTGATGAAATACTAGACCTTGTCCCTGTTGATGGAAGAAAAGTCTATGACGTTAGAAAAGTTATCAAAGAGCTTGTTGATGATGAAGAATTTATGGAAGTCCAACCTCATTTTGCGAAAAATATTGTAATAGGCTTTGGACGAATCGAAGGTGAAACGATTGGGATAGTCGCAAATAACCCGAAAATGATGGCCGGTGGCCTTGATATTAATTCTTCTGATAAATGTGCACGCTTCATTAGATTCTGCGATTGTTTCAATATTCCTTTAATAACCTTTGAAGATGTAAGTGGATTTATACCGGGTGTTCAACAAGAACATGGTGGTATTATTCGCCATGGGGCAAAAATTTTATATGCATACTCTGAAGCAACCGTTCCTAAAATTACTATTATCTTACGGAAAGCTTTCGGAGGAGCATATGTTGCTCTTAATAGTAAAGCAATTGGAGCTGATTTAGTATTTGCATGGCCAAATGCTGAAATTGCAGTAATGGGTCCTGAGGGGGCAGCAACTATTATCTACGCTCGTGAAATTAAAGAAAGTCAAAACCCTAAACAAATGAAACAACAGAAAGTTGCAGAATATCGACAGAAATACGCTAACCCTTATATAGCAGCTGCAAATGGGATGGTTGATGATGTTATTGACCCACGTGATACAAGAAAAAGTATTGCTCAAGGGTTAGAAGTTCTTAGAAAGAAAAAGAAACAACTTCCAAAAAAGAAACACGGAAATATACCTTTGTAACGTGTGCTTATTTTTTTAGGAAGGGGTGAGTGGCATAATCAAACTTGGTAGCCACAAACATTATGGATATGTCCTTTAATCAATTTCCAGTTCCAACATATGAACAATGGCATAAAACCACTGAAAAATCATTAAAAGGTGAGTCATTTGAACAATCATTATTAACGAGGCTCCTTGATGACATTGTACTCGAACCGATGTACCAAAAGAAAGACATTGAGCACTGTTCAACTTTGGTAAGTCAGCCAGGTATCTACCCATATGTAAGAGGAGTAAAGGTGAATCCTGCCCCTTGGAAAATTAGTCAAGAATTTACAGAGACATCTCCTACTCATTTAAATAAAGAAATGCAGCATGCCTTTAAGAGAGGACAAAATGTTGCACATATCATATTACCCGAAACATTGAAAAACGCTGTAAAACCATTGAAAGATTCCTCCTCTACTAGTACATTATCGAATCTATCTAATCTTAAGCAAGCTTTTGAAGAAATAAACCTTGCCGATTATCCTCTTCATATCGATACAGGTATCGTAAGCCTTCCTATCTTAGCTGCCGTACACTCAATAACAAAAAATATAACAGGAACTGTTGCTTCTGATCCACTTCACCAGCTAGCAAAAATAGGGAAGCTAACTTATTCACTTAATCGCTCCTATGATTTAATGGCGCTTGCTGTAAAATGGGCAACAGAAAATCATTCAACCTTGCGAACTGTGCTTGTTCAAAGTCATGTCTATCATAATGGAGGAGCGACACCAGCATTTGAAATAGCTACTAGTTTATCTACAGGTGTAGAGTATGTAAATGCATTACTAGAACGAGGGGTTACTGCGAATGAAGCGGGGCGCTCAATCACATTTTCTTATTCAATTGGTAGTGATTTCTTTAGTGAGATTGCAAAAATTCGAGCTGCGCGTGCCCTTTGGGCTGCCATTATGAAGGAGTTTGGAGCCGATGAAACTGGACAGAAAATGCATATTCATGCGAGAACGTCTGCTTTCACAAAATCTAAATTAGACCAATACGTCAATTTGCTACGAGGAACCACTGAGGCATTTGCAGCTGCAATAGCTGGTGTAGAAAGTCTTCATGTTAGTCCTTTTGATGAGATGTTTCAAACCTCTAAATTTTCGAAGAGAATTGCCCGAAACACGTCACTTATCTTGAAAGAAGAAGCATATACAATGCTAACAATTGACCCTTCAGGAGGCTCCTGGTATGTCGAATATTTGACAGAGCAAATGGCCCAAAAAATATGGCAGCACTTTCAACTGATCGAGAAAGAGGGTGGAATAAGTTCTGCGTTAAAGAGAGGATCTATTCAAAAAAAGATCGATGAGAGTTGGAAAACTATTGCAAGAGAGATTGAGTATCGAAGAAAAGTCCTAGTTGGAGTTAATAAATTTAGTTTCTTAGATGAATCCTATCCACAAAACAAAGTAACTGAATCGAATCCGACATTGTCTGTCGACAAGTGGGAAACAAATGAACGAGCAAAACGACTAAATACAATGGAGTCCGTTCAACAGTTAATTCATCAAAATACCCCATTTTATCAAATCCATGAACAATTAAGAGATACAACACAACCACCAATCATTCAGTCAATTGCACAAAAGCGCTTAGCACAACCGTTTGAAGAATTAAGAAGTCGCAGTAAGTTTTTAAGGAAAGGAACAGAGAGGGGGCCAACAGTACTTGTTGTAACCTTAGGAACACACGCATCATATAAGCCTCGAGCAGATTTCATTAGTGATTTTTTTCTAAGTGGAGGAATGGATGTAAAAGTGTTTAATTCTAGTAAGAATGAACAGGAACTGGTTGAGCTTGCAAGACTTCATAAGTATGTAGTCCTTTGTGGAAGCAATGAAACTTACAATGATTGTTCTAAGTCGATTATGAAAAAATTAACAAAAACAAAGTGCTATATTTATGTTGCTGGTAGACCAACTGAAAAGTTAAATAACGTATTTCAAAAAGAGATTCGAGGGTTTATACATTCTGATTTAAATGCATACACATTTATCTATAATCTCCAGGAGGAAATGGGAGGTGGGCAGCTATGAGAAGGAAACCAGCTTTTCATAATATGCGATTCCCATTTTTACGAAATAGTGTAAAGGAAGAGAAAATTGAATCCCTTTCTACGGAAACATTTGAGAGTATTCCTGTAAAACATGTGTATACAAAAAAAGATATAGAGGGTATGCAGCATCTCGATTATGTAGCAGGGATTGCACCTTTCTTTCGAGGCCCTTATCCAGCCATGTATAAGCAACGCCCGTGGACGATTCGTCAATATGCTGGTTTTTCAACAGCTGAAGAAAGCAATGCTTTTTATCGTCGTAATTTAGCTGCTGGCCAAAAAGGGTTATCTATTGCGTTTGATCTAGCAACGCATCGGGGGTATGACTCTGACCATCCACGAGTAGTTGGAGATGTAGGGAAGGCAGGAGTAGCTGTTGATTCTATTTTAGATATGAAATTATTATTTGATGGAATTCCACTTGATCAAATGTCGGTTTCAATGACGATGAACGGGGCAGTCTTGCCGATCATGGCTTTTTATATTGTTGCAGCTGAGGAACAAGGAGTCCCTCTTGAGAAGCTAACGGGAACGATCCAAAACGATATTTTGAAAGAATATATGGTTCGGAACACTTACATTTACCCACCGAAAGCATCAATGAAAGTGATTGCTGATATTTTTGAATACACATCTAAGAATATGCCAAAGTTTAATAGTATTAGTATTTCAGGCTACCATATGCAAGAAGCAGGTGCCACAGCAGATATTGAGCTTGCCTATACCCTTGCTGATGGTCTTGAGTATGTGAGAACTGGTATTAGTGCTGGCCTTGATATAGACCAGTTTGCACCAAGACTATCATTCTTTTGGGGAATAGGTATGAATCACTTTATGGAAGTTGCAAAAATGAGAGCGGCTCGTCTCATGTGGGCACAATTAATGAAACAATTTAAACCTAAAAATGAAAAATCACTTGCTCTTAGGGCTCATTCACAAACATCAGGTTGGAGTTTAACAGAGCAAGACCCATACAACAACGTTATTCGTACATGTATTGAAGCAATGGCAGCTGTCCACGGTCATACTCAGTCACTCCATACCAATGCTCTTGATGAAGCGATTGCCTTACCGACGGACTTCTCAGCGAGAATTGCCCGTAATACTCAACTATATTTACAAGAAGAGACAGGAATTACAAATGTATTAGATCCTTGGGGCGGATCCTACTATGTAGAATCCTTAACGGTTGAGCTTATGAAGAAGGCATGGGAGCATATTGCTGAAATTGAAAAACTTGGTGGTATGGCTAAGGCAATCGATACAGGATTACCAAAAATGCGCATAGAAGAGGCGGCTGCAAAAAGGCAAGCGCATATCGATTCAAAAAACGAAACGATTATTGGTGTAAATAAATATCGCACTGAATCTAAGGAAGAGTTGGATATATTAGATGTTGACAATACAGCTGTAAGATATGCCCAAATCAAACGCTTAGAGGTTCTGCGAAAAGAAAGAGATGAAAAGGAGGTTAAGAAAACCCTTAATGACCTTACTAAAGTGGCAGAGAGTGGGGAAGGAAATTTATTAGAATGTGCCGTAAAGGCTGCTAGAGCACGTGCGAGCCTTGGAGAAATTTCAAAAGCTTATGAGAAGGTTGTAGGTCGACATACAGCAAGGATTCGCTCGGTAAGTGGGGTGTATTCTAGCGAGTTTGGAGAGAAAAAAGAAATGGAAGTTATTCGGAAGCTAACGGATGAGTTTTCAAGAAAAGAAGGCAGACGGCCTCGTATTATGATTGCAAAAATGGGGCAAGACGGACATGACAGAGGTGCAAAGGTGATCTCTACGGCCTTTGCTGATATGGGCTTTGATGTTGATATTGGTCCTTTATTTCAAACACCGGAAGAAGCTGCAATGCAGGCAGTGGAAAACGATGTTCATGTTCTTGGTGTCAGTTCTTTAGCAGCCGGACATAAAACGTTGATGCCTCAAGTTGTTGGAGCTCTGCGCAAGCTTGGAAGGGAAGATATACTTGTGATTGTTGGGGGGGTGATCCCGGCACAAGATTATCAATTTCTAAAAGATATTGGAGTGAGTGCAATCTTTGGTCCAGGTACAGTCATTCCTGTGGCAGCAAAACAGATTATTAAAGAGTTAAATAAACGCTTAGGGTATTGTGAAAATGACTATTAGCAGTCTCCGAAAGAGGAGGTACCACCGACCATCCTATTTTATTTAGGAAAGGTGAACATAGTTTATGAAGCGAAAACCTCAGTTAAGACGTAAGATACTTTCTATAGATGAATATGTAACTGGGATAAAAAACAATAACAGGGCTGTACTAGCTAGAGCAATTACGCTTGTGGAAAGCAATGCGACTAGGCACATTGCGCTTGCTCAAGACGTACTTACAGCGATTATGCCCTATAAAGGTAATGCCATTCGGATAGGGATTACAGGTGTTCCTGGGGCAGGGAAGTCAACGTTCATTGAGACATTTGGGACAATGTTAGCTGAAAAAGGACACCGTGTTGCTGTGCTTGCAGTTGATCCATCAAGCTCCTATTCTAATGGTAGTATCTTAGGAGATAAAACGAGGATGGAGAAGCTATCTAGGCATCCTAATGCATTTGTTCGTCCATCACCTACGGGAGGAAGATTAGGTGGGGTTTCAAGGAAAACGAGGGAAACGCTCTTATTATGTGAAGCAGCGGGCTACGATATAATTTTTGTTGAAACTGTAGGAGTTGGGCAAAGTGAAGTAGCTGTTCGTTCTATGGTGGATTGCTTTGTGCTTTTAATGTTAACTGGAGCTGGAGATGAGTTACAAGGTATTAAGAAAGGCATTATGGAAATGGTTGATCTAATGCTTATTCATAAAGCTGATGGTGAGAATATACAAGCAGCTGAGCAGACAAAAATGGAATTAACTCGTACTTTTCATTTTTTGCAAGGCGCGACAAAAGGATGGGAAACAAAAGTAGAAACGGTGTCATCCATTACAGGGAAAGGGATAAAAGAGTGTTGGAACTTAATTGAAGAATTCACTTACTATATGAAACAGACAGGTCAGTTCGATAAACGAAGAAAAGAGCAGGTGTGTGAGTGGTTTCACTCACTCGTTGAGGAGCAACTTCTTTCTGATTTCTACGAACATGAAACGATAAAAAGTGAGCTACCATTAGTAAAACAAACAGTAGTAGAAGGCCAAATCAGTGCAATGAAAGCGGCAGTAACGTTATTAAAAAAGTATGAACAAGGCAGGGATTAATCATTGTTTTTTTGATAATAAAAAGGTTGTTCGAAAGGAGAATCCTTAGAACAACCTTTAACATATCAGTTTACTACTGTGGCAAATCGTTCAAGTGGGACAGTATAGACGGTTGATTGATTATGTTTTGGACTGAAGTATGCAAGCAGCAAGCTTGTTGTTTCTTCAAAGCCTAGGTCTGATATATGAAATGGAATCTTCTCTATCATTGTGTGCTTGTGTAAGTCCTTCAAATTCAATTGAAGGGTAGCGAATTGTTTTGAAACTAGAGTTGGATTCTCAGCTAATAAAGTTAAGAAATGGGTTTGTTCTTGTTTTGACATCGAGAAATCCCACCAAGTTTTACGAGGTTTGTGTTTATGATTAGCAAAGTAATCCACCATCATCAGCCCACGAATTATTTGTATGTTCTTTGTTTTTCTTTGCACTAAAAACTCATGGAGTCTATTGAATAAATCCTCTAGTTGATGACCAATCCTAGCCCAACCACGTTCATCCCAATAGTCACCAAAGTCTTGGAAGAAGTCAAAAGGTGAATCATATTCTTGGGTTACTAGGTACTCAACGGTTCGGTCCATTCGGTGGTCATTCCAATACTTCTCTAGGACATCTTCCACGCGTTTTATTCGAATGATCTCTTCAAAGCTAAGGACATTGTTACTTAAAATTTCATAAGGAGAATGATCCATGTACACATAATCGTGTTGCTCAGCCCGCAGGCGTAACCCCGTACCCCGAAGCATTTTTAAAAAGCCTAATTGAAGCTCCTCAGGTCTCATTGCAAAAACATCGTTAAATGTGTTTCGAAATGAATCATAATCTTCTTCTGGTAACCCGGCGATTAAATCAAGGTGCTGGTCAATCTTTCCTCCTTCTTTTACCATTGTAACTGTCCGTTTTAGCTTTTCGAAGTTTTGACGACGCATAACAAGTTCATTTGTTGCATCGTTTGTTGATTGAACTCCTATTTCAAATCGGAAGATTCCTTTAGGAGCGTGTTCATTTAAATATGATAAAACTTCGGGACGCATAATGTCTGCTGTAATTTCAAATTGAAATACACAGCCTTGATGATTTTCAATTAGAAAACGAAAGATTTCCAACGCATAATCACGTTTTATATTAAATGTACGGTCGACAAATTTGATTAATTTAGCTCCGTTCTCTATTAAATAAAGCAAGTCTGATTTTACGCGATCAATGTCTACATACCGTACACCTACTTCTATAGAAGACAGACAAAATTGACAACTGTATGGACAGCCACGACTAGTTTCAAAATAAGTGACCCGCTTTTTCAATCCGTCTAAATCTTCAGCGAAACGGTAAGGCGTTGGAGCATCATCTAATTTTAATTTAGGTCTCGGTGCAGTAATGATGACCTCATCTTCTTTACGATAAGCAAGTCCAAAAACCATATGGTATTTTTCCGAACTGCTTATTTCCTCGAGTAATTGTTTAAATGTTTCTTCGCCTTCACCTACTACAATAAAATCAACATTTTCAAGAGTACCAAGCCACTCTTTTGTGTCATAGGAAACCTCGGGACCACCGAGAATAATTTTCGTATTGGGCATTACCTTTTTTAACATATTGATTACTTTTATAGTTTCTTCGATGTTCCAGATATAACAGCTAAACCCAATGACATCAGGCTTCCTTTCGTATAAATCTGAAACAATATTCATGACTGGATCTTTAATTGTGTATTCAACCATTTCTACAGGAAATTCCGGTTCAGCATAAGCCTTTAAACAACGCAGCGCTAAACATGTATGGATATATTTTGCATTCAACGTCGTTACGACGGTTTTCATAGTGTACCCCTCAATTCTCTTCTTTCATTACGTACAGTATCATACCATATTCTAAAACGACTAAAAAGAAGGGGCATAAGGACCATTCTTTAGGCAACGATGGAAAAAGGTATCTCATAGACCAGGACTTGGTCTTTGGGATACCTTTACAAGTTGATATATGTTGATTATCTTTTTTCATAATTATCTAGATTGTTAGCTACAATCGGTTGACTCGTGTCAACATGACCGAAAAGTTCAGGATAAATTTCTCCATCTACTAAAATTTGTGTTTCATTAAATCCAAATTGTTTCAAAGCGAATGCAATTTGTTGCAACAACATAGATTCAGTTCCAGATCCTAACTGCGCATCTAGTAATTCAGAAGAAAATGAAACATAAGCGACCCCTTGTTTTTCTTCAAAAGATTGTACCTTAACATTTTGGGGCACAAGAGATACAAGGCCTTCTTCTGTCGGACCTTCTATCCATGCTTCTAATGTAGCCTTGAAGAGGTCGTCGTTACTAACTTCTAATTGGCGTTCGACGCGATACATATTCATAGCTTGATCATCGGAAAAGAGCAGTTCAACAGGAGTTATAGTTGTTTCCATTTTTTCTTCTTCTTTCTCCTCTTCATCTGTTATTTCATCATTATGCTCTTCTTCATTTGCTTCGACTTCTTCAATAGTTTCTTCAGAATCAAACTCATTCTCTTCTTCTTCGGGTTCGGTATTTACTTCTGTTTCAATGCCATCAGCTAGTTGCTGTTCCTGTTCACTTGTTGCACCTTGTCCACATGCACTAAGCATTAAAATAAAGAAAACTAGTGCGAGAAACATTCCATTTCTTTTCATATTGATCCTCCTCATTTAATGAAACCATCAACTCATTTAGTTAAATTTTACATCATTTGGGTTTAAATTCAATGAATATTTACGAGATAATTGATCTATGGAACTAGATTCATGACTTCATAAAGTGATTATTGTTATTGACAGTTTTAGTTAGATGATATTTTTTGGAATATCAGGAAGAAGAAATCGGAAGATAATGGTACAATATAGAAAACAAATTTTTGGATAGCAAGGAAGGGATTGTACTGATGCCACAAACGAAAGCTTTCCGTCTAGGCTATGGAATCGTTTTAGTTTTTATTATTATTTATTTAGGTTCTCTAATTGACTGGGTCTTTCAGCCAATCGTTATTTTGGTCCAGACATTGTTTGCACCGATAATTCTAGCTGGTGTTCTATATTATTTACTACGGCCTTTTGTCAATCTAGTAGCAATTAAAGTACCTCGGACGGTTGCGATTTTGGTTCTGTATTTTGGAGTGGTTGGGTTGTTAACAGCATTATTTTTCATAATCGGCCCTGAGCTTCAGAAGCAATTTTATAGTTTTACAAGGAATATGCCCATTTTTATTAATGAAATTAGAGATATGTTTATTGATCTTCAAGCGAATGAATATGTTTCTCGCTTTCAAGAAGGTGAGCATTTTTCGTTGGAAGAGATTACAATGGAGTTAGCAAATTATTTGAATAACTTTGTTAGCAATTTAGGAACAAGTATAGCGACTATTATTGGGTTTGTGATGAATGCCTTAATTGTAATCGTCATTATCCCGTTTGTCCTTTTTTATATGCTAAAAGAAGGAGAAAAGGCACCGAATCAATTTTTGAAATTGTTGCCTGAAAAAAGACAAAATGAAGGAAGAGAAGTGCTTCGAGCTATGGATGTCGCACTGAGTTCCTATATACAAGGGCAAATTCTTGTAAGCATTTGTGTCGGAATTTTAGCTTACATAGGTTTTCTCATTATTGGTCTTGACTATCCACTTGTATTAGCGCTTGTTGCGATGTTTACAAACGTGATTCCATTTTTAGGGCCATGGATTGGAACGATTCCTGCAGTTATCGTTGGTTTCCTACAGTCACCATTGATGGCACTGCTTGTCATTATAGTTGTTGTGATTGTTCAGCAGATTGAAAGTAATTTGATTTCCCCACAGATTATGGGGAGGAAGTTATCGATTCATCCTTTAACGATTATATTCTTACTCCTTGTTGCGGGTAGATTTGCTGGATTACTTGGGCTATTAATTGCTGTTCCAGCCTACGCAGTATGTAAGGTTTTAGTATTACATTTTTATCGATTGTGGTTGCTTCGAAATACAACTATCGAGTAATCTACGTTATAGTAAGTATCTGTATATGCTTTGAATCGGCTCTTATAGAGTTAGAATAAAAATGAGGTGATCGAATTGTCTTTTGAACAAGATGGTATTAAGCAGGTAGAAGTAGAGGAATTAAAGGAACTTGTAAAGGGTGGGAAAAAAGATCCAATTATTATTGATGTGCGCGAAGTCGAGGAATATGAAGAAGCGCATATACCTGGAGTGCCACTAATTCCAATGCAAACCATCCCAATGGTTATGGATCAGTTAGATAAAGAACAGTCCTACTTATTTATATGCAGAAGTGGCAATCGCAGTCAAAACGTTGCAATATATTTACAAAACCAAGGATTTAACAATGTCCAAAATTATTTTGGTGGAATGTTAGCATGGGACGGTGAGGTAAAAGTTGGTCCTGAATGGATCGTTAAAGATGTAAAAGAGTTGAATTAGGTTGTTAGGTTGCCTCGTTATGTCTGCCCCCAAATGTGTTTGGGGACAGAACGTAATTTTGAGGCAACCTTTATTCTTTTATAAATGATCTGTTTTTTTTGAATAGCTATGCTTACCGTGTTCTGCATTAGCATGTGCTTGCTCATTTTTTTGACGGTTTAAGGCATTATTATCTTTTTTCTTTTTGTTGTTATCACCAGTACGAGACATTGCAATTTCACCTTCTTTCCTAATCATTTATTTATAGATTGTCCGAAACCATATAAGGATATGAACGGCATGTTTGATCTCTTTTATGAAGGGGTATAGTTCTATAACGATCGGAGAAAGGTGGAGATGAAAAATGAATAAATTATCTAAAGTAATTTCGGCAGTTACAGTAGTTGGCGCAACACCTTTGATAGTAAGCAAAAACGTTCGAACAAAACTTTTTCAATATGTTCAAGGTCGTTATCTTAAAATGAAAACAAAAGGTAAGAAACAGAATAATGAGCATCATTTAAAAATCGGGCATTCTCACCCTAATGATTATGAAGATAATAAAATGGTTGGTGAAGGAGCGTTAACTAGCATCAAATATTATAATAAAAGGCAAGATGAAGCGACTTGAAAGAAGGATACTGAAAAGGGCGTTTTCCCTTTTTAAGCGCCCTATATTCCTTCTTGTGCCACCTTAAAGCAGGTGGCTTTTTCTAATGGCTCAAAAGAATGATTTTGAGAGGTTTATTGTAAGAAACTGAAAGTTTTGGTAATGTGAATTCATAAATTTGGAATGCTATAATAAGATCAGTTTTAAAAAAGGGTGAAAATGGATGATAACAATAAAAAAAGAACCAATCGTCGAAATACCAACATTACATGTAGTGGAAGAATCATACCGTATGAAAAAAGTTCCAACCGTATTTTTTTTTCATGGCTTTACTAGTGCGAAGGAACATAACTTACATGTAGCTTATTTGCTAGCTGAAAAAGGGTTTCGTGTTCTATTACCCGATGCTCTTTATCACGGTGAACGAGACCAAGGCTTAAGTGAAACGCAACGGAATTTGGCGTTTTGGGAGATTATTTTAACATCGATACAAGAAATGGACTTAATGAAAAGAACATTGGAAGAGCAAGCGCTATGTGATAGAGTTGGAGTCATTGGTACATCAATGGGTGCTATTACTATGTTTGGAGCGCTAACTCAATACAATTGGATACAAACAGCTGTGTCATTTATGGGTACAGCATATTATGAAAAGTTCGCTCACGGATTGTTACAGACTGTAGAAAACAAAGGTCTTACCATTGAAGATCGTATGAAAGAGGAAGTATTAAGAAAAATTAGACCGTTTGACTTATCAGCACAACTAAATAAACTCAACGGTAGACCACTATTTATTTGGCATGGTATGGAAGATCAAGTTGTTCCTTATCCTTTTTCTGAAAAGTTATATGAAGAGTTAGAAGTAAGTTATGAAGACACCCCAGAAAAGCTTCAATTGTTCTCGGAGGAAAAGGCCGGCCACAAAGTCTCGAGAAGGGCAGTACTCAAGTCTGTGGAGTGGATTGAACAACATTTATCAGTAAAGGTATCATCTTAGTAGATATGCAATCAAGAACAATTCAAGAAACTCAAAAAATAATAGCGGTAGTAGTAGGTGCGTTGTTTTTAGCTGCTGGATTAAATTTCTTTTTAATTCCGGCGAATGTTTTTGCTAGTGGGTTCACTGGGGTAGCCCAAATTCTTGCTACCGTTATCCCTCTGTCGACTGGGATTATGTTATTTCTATTAAACATTCCAGTTGCCATTCTCGGTTGGATGAAAATTGGTAAAAGCTTTACAGTCTACAGTTTTGTTAATGTTATTTTAACAACGTTTTTTCTAGAGGTGTTACCTGTCACCCAATTTTCTCCGGATGTTTTATTGAATGCGGTGTTTGGTGGTGTCATCTTAGCAGTTGGAGCGGCAATTCCTTTGAAGTGGGGTTCTTCCTCTGGCGGGCTTGATATTATTGCATTAATCTTATCTAGAGTAAGTGACCGGCCAGTTGGGGTTTACTTTCTTATTTTAAATAGTATAATTGTGATGACCTCTGGTTTGTTATTTGACCTAGAGCAAGCTCTGTATACTCTTGTTGCTCTTTATGTTTCTTCAAGAGTGATTGATGCCATCTATACAAGGCACGTGAAACTCACAGCGCTGATCGTAACGAAGCAAGCTGAAATTTTAAGATCAGCAATACATGAACGGGTTACAAGGGGAATCACAAGAATTCCCGCTAAAGGTGGATACACATCTGATGATAAGGAAATTTTGATGATTGTTATTACACGTTATGAACTTTATGAATTGAAAAAAGTGATTCAAGAGGTAGATCCAAATGCTTTCACAAATATAGTTGAAACATCAGGTATTTTTGGTTTCTTTCGAAAAGAATGAAGGGATGAAACGAAATGAAAAAAATGATCTGGCTTTTGTTTTTACTAGTTTTTCTTAGTGCATGTGGGCAGGGAGCAACTGCACCCTTAACTGAAGGAGATGAGGATTTGTCAGCTAAAGAGTGGGGATTTACAGTTGAGACAAATCAAAAAGATAATAATTTACTTGTATCACTGATCGTTACGAACAAAAAAAACGAGGCAGCAACACTTGAGTTCTCTTCGGGGCAAAAATATGAATTAGTTTTGATCGATCAAAATGATACGGAAGTGTATCGATTCTCCGAGGGGAAAATGTTCACAATGGCTCTAATTCAGGAAACAGTTGAACCAGGAGAGTCAATGAAATTTGAAGAAACGATACCATTAGATTCGATTGAACCTGGGGAGTACACGCTTGAAGCACAGCTAATTCTATCAGCTATCGATGGAGAAGAATGGACAGAAGATGGGACATTCCTAAAAAAAGTTGATATTGAAATGTAAGATCTAATATATGAGCTAGAAAAAACGGACACTCTATTGTTTTAGGGTGTCCGTTTTTGATGGTGTCGTGACTATTGTCATGAGCTGGCTGATATCAAGTAGATTGATTAGCTCCATTGTCTTCTCGCTTCTTCTTGTATCGACTTTTTAAATGCATGATACAATTCTTCTTCCGATGTGTTAAGAGAATTTTTCCTTGGTTTTACGGATTTTAAGTCAAGCTTCTTTCCATACCAAAATAAAGAAAAGGGAGGCTTAAGTTTTCTCATACTAAGATTACTCCTTTCTTACAGGAACGGTAAGTTGGATTAGTTCTTTGATTTCTTCATTTGAAAGTTCGGTTACTCGCTGTTCACCTGCAGTGAGTATTTGATCTGCTAGTTCTTGTTTTTTAAGCAGCATTTTATCAATGCGTTCTTCCAATGTTCCTTTAGTAACAAGTTTATGAACTGTTACATCTTTTGTTTGTCCAATCCGGTAGGCGCGATCAGTTGCTTGGTTTTCAACAGCTGGATTCCACCAACGGTCATAATGAATGACATTTGTAGCGGCTGTTAAATTCAGTCCAACTCCACCAGCTTTTAAAGAGAGAACGAAGAAATTAACGTTTTCTCTCGTTTGGAATGCTTGAATGGCTTCTTGACGTTTAGCTCTTGTTAAACTGCCATGCAGAAAGGGGACTGTTTGTTGATATCGTTCTTCAAGGGCATTTGTAAGCAATACACCCATTTCTTTATATTGTGAGAAAATCAAAACTTTCTCTCCCTTTATGTGAAGCTCATCGATAAGCTCCATAAAAGCATCCCACTTCCCTGAATCATGTCCTGTTAATGAACGTTCCTTTAGAAAATGAGCTGGGTGATTACAAATTTGTTTCAATTTCGTTAAGCTTCGTAAAATAAGTGCACGTCTTTCAAAAGCCGTTACTTCATCTAATTGTTTTATAATATCATCTACTACAGCTTGATAGAGTGCTGCTTGTTCTAAAGATAAATGAACAGAGTGGACTTTTTCTTCTTTTTTTGGCAGTCCTATTTGCAGAGACTGATCCGATTTTTTACGTCTTAATATAAGTGGATGAATTAGTGTTTGAAGCTTACGTAATTGTTGGTCATCCTGGTCACGCTCAATCGGTCTAATAAAGGTTGTTTGAAAGTCTTGATAAGAACCTAAGTATGTCGGATTTAATACATCAAGCAGCGACCATAATTCACGTAAACGATTTTCGATCGGTGTACCAGTTAACGCAATTCGATGTGTTGCTCTTATTTTTTTTATGACTCGTCGTTGCTTCGTTTCAACATTTTTAATATGCTGAGCCTCATCTAGTATTAAGCCGTTCCATGTTAGTTGTTGAAAGAGTTCATGATCTCTTACTGCCAGTTGGTAGGAAGTAATAATAAGATCCCAGTTTGCTGCGTTCAGTTGTTCTTCTTCAAGGCGTGTAGGACCATGATGGACAAATACTCTAAGTGAAGGGGCAAATTGCTCGCATTCGTGAACCCAATTGTACAGTAATGAAGTAGGGCATATAAGTAAGAATGGAGAATTTTGAGTCCCGGCTTCACGTTGTTTTTTTAATATATATAGAATGTATGCAATCGTTTGAATCGATTTGCCAAGTCCCATATCATCAGCCAAACAACCTCCAAACCCCGTTCTTCGTAAGTGAACTAGCCACGAAACCCCTTCATGTTGATAAGGACGTAATGTTGCATTTAGTTCACTCGGAATTTGAACCAAAGAGGGAGTGGAGGAATACAGTTTTTGAATGGAATTAGTTAATTCCCCTCCCCAGGAGACATTCCAATCAATAGCTGTATCAAATTCAGAATCAAACTCAAGTTGATCTAAGCGCCAAGCTTCTAAAAATGAAGTGTTCTCTTCCATATGTTCTAAATAATGAAGGAGTTTATCAGCTAAAGAACGATCCCACGACATCCATTCACCATTTGAATAAAGGAAAGGTCTTTTTCCTTCAACGAACTCTTCAAACTCTTTCTTGCTTATGGATTGGTCTCCTAAAGCGATATTATAAGTAAAAGAAGAAACACTTTGCCAATCTAGTAATGGTTCACTCGTTGCTTGATTTTGCTCTGGCTCCTTGTTCATCGCTAATGTAACACGTGGTTTCTTTTTTTCTGTCATCCACTTAGGAACAATTAAATGAAACCCTAATTGCTTAAGTAAATCGTCTGAAGTTGTGAATAACTCGTAAGCTTCATCTGGTTGTAACGATAAAGTCGGTGATGACAATTTTAAAGGCATAAGAATAGGCAATGCTTCTTTAGCTTTCTTAAGGTCTCTTTTTAATTGTGCGATAGGGTTCTCACGCCACGGATGTTCTCCTCTTTCTAATTGATCCATTTCAACCATAAGTGATGGGCGTTTACGATCAACCATACAAAGAGAAACTTTCCAATCTCCATTTTTAGAGCTGGGTTCTTTTAAGGCTAATCCTGTAATGAATGGTGTTGCCTCAGTAACGCCAATTTGTTGTTGAAAAGCAGCTGTTGACACGGGTTGTTCAATTGTCCCTGTTTCCTTTAGTTGATCAATAACAGGAAGCCATGTCTCTCTTATAGAACCTTTCCAAGTGTTAAAGGCTGTTAGAACAGTTGATTCTTTAAATAACGACTGTATCATCTTATTAGCAATGAGCGTGACAAGACTTTGTAGTTGAGAGATAGTTACAATGCCAGCTGATTCATTTTTTATATAACTAGTGTTTGCACGTAATGCTCTACCTGATAAAGGAATATATTCGAGCCACTTTTCATACGGAAATTCCTCTAATTCCCACTGTCCAGATGCAGTAGGAGAAAAAGCTCCACTTATTATGTAGTCTTGGATACTTTTAATTAGTTTTACCCACTTACGGAAATCAGGCGCGAGTTCAATATCATCATCTTTTCTCCAAGTTTGAAAGAGAGATAAGTAAGAAAGAAGAGAATCAATTGAAATAACAAGACCTTCCACTGGAAATGAGTATTGCTTCATGTTTTCTTGTGCCTGATATACAGTCACATCCCCAGCCAAAGAAGAATATATCCTTGAATGAATAGGCACATCAAGAACAGCCTTATCTGTGTTAATAAAAGTCCCGTAAAAAGAAGTTTGATCAAATTTAAATAAAGTAAGTTTCAACTCAAAAGGAGGATACAAAAATGGATACTGAAAGTTGACTATTTGTTCAAAACGAGACGATGGAGGACGTTCTCCCCATATGAAAAAAGAATCCTCTAACCAGCCACCATGGATAATTACTTTAGAGGCCAAGTTGTTTCAACTCCTCTACGAACGCTCGATACGTTCTGTACATTTTCTTTAACTTCTTGACGTAAGCTACAAATAATTTCTGGTCATCTTCTGTTCGCTCATATAAAGATTGAAGATCTTTTATGTAGACGGCAGCTTGTTCATAGTAAACTCTTGACTTCTTTTCAACGAGTCTCACTACAAACTGATGATAAATAGGACGTGCTAATGTAGGATCATATGATTTAATCGCTTTTAATAATTCAACTTTTTCATCTCGTAACCTTAAGGGTTCACGTTCATATTTTAAGAAATACAAAATGGCTAAATCATACTTTTCATATGTGAGCAACAGTTTCTCATATGTTTTAGCAACGTCTACTTGATGGAGACGTTGTTCGAGTTCAGGTAGTAGACGATCAATAAGGGCAAGTTGTTCATCGTTTGATAGGTGCTTGCTATATGATTGAAAACGGACAAAGCTTGGTGATAATAACCACCTATCCCAGATTAGTTTTTGTTCCTTTGGACCGATCGGTAACACTGTATTCATTTCATCGACGTATTTCTGTAAAGATCCATACTGGCCATTTCCTTTCTCGGGGAACAAAACTTTAAACCACTGCTTCATCGTACTCCAAAGGTCTCTTTCCTTTAATAGCTGATAATGTGGAGTCACATCTTGCTCTTTAATAGCATCTCTTTGCTGCTGTAAAATTGTTAAAGAAGCTTCTTTCTTTCCCACAAGTAATGCAATATAGCTGTAAGCAAGTGAAAGATTCTTTGAAATAGTCAATGAATTAAGGTTTGTAGAAAGCCGATCGTATACTACTTCGATATGCACTTGTTTCAACTCCCGAACAATTTCAAGGAGTAGTTTTGGCCAAGGGGAATACGTACTATTTGCATCAGTGATAATGGAAGAAACTAATTTTTCAAGAAACACATCACACTGGTTAGAATGTCCTTTTGTGAGATCTTCAATAATTTCATGGCGCATCGATCTGAAAAAATATGTAAACCTTCTCCCATATTCCTCGTAATGGTTGCTATTTTGAGTGAGTTTGTAAATGCCTTTCATATAGATAATAAGATACAGCCAATAATCAGATTTATTTAAAGATTTAACACGGTTTTTGGTGTCATTACAAAGTTGTTCAAGATTTCGATTGTTTACAAATCTTGAAGAGGTAATTAATTGATACGTATAGTTAATATCTTTCTCTATTTCCATATATATATTTAACTCTTCATTTTGAAAGAGCGAGCTATTCATAAAATCTCACCTCTTTTTCGAAAAATTCCATTCTTCCATTGTATCGTTTCTGAGAGAAGAAGAAAAGGGAACAAGGAGATTATTGCTGACTGTTCTAGTAGCAACAAAAAAAGGTTGTCCCCATAAGACAACCTCCTTTAGTTAGGTTTTTATAAAAACTTTTATAAAAAAAGTGTTAGTAGCATAAGAACTGCAATACTGCTTGTCACTACAACAATCAGGTTTGCGCCTAAGTAGGCAACTGTAATGGCAAAGGCTCCACCGACGATCCCGAACCAAATGTTCTCATGTACAGTAAGAATCCCAGGAAAGATTAAGGCACCCAACGCAGCATATGGAACATTCCTTAATATTGCCTGAAACCAAGGTGGAACTTTTTCAATGTTCATAAAAACAAGTGGTAGCATCCGAGGAATATATGTAACAAGAGCCATTCCAGCGATAATAAGTAATACTGTCATGTTCATATCTGCTCGTCATCCTTCCGGTTTAAAAGTTCAGCTCCTGCAGACGCTAGCAATGTAGCCAGAATGATTGACCAGCCATTTGGTACTACAAGTGAAAAGAGGCTATTTAAAAGTGCAGCACTTATGGCCAATATCATTACCTTCCGATGCTTTTTTAATGATGGGATCAGCAATGCAATAAACATTGCATATAGTGCGATGCCCATACTTTGTTGAAGGGAAGTAGGTAAGATGGATCCGACAAAATAACCAATCCCTGAGTTCACGACCCAACTTATGTAAGCAATTGTTGCTACACCAACTACAAATCCTGTCTTTATCGGGCCTTCTTGACCTTCTTGAGTTGTTGTGACGGCAAAAACCTCATCCGTGATTCCAAATGAATAAAGGGCTTTAACAATAGGATGATCCTCTTCAACACGTTCACTAACAGAAGCACTCATGAGAAGGTGACGAATGTTTACGATAAAAGTAGTGAAAATGATTTCAAATGCTCCAGTGCCTAATGCAATCAAATTCAATGCCATGTATTGAGCAGCCCCTGCGTATACAAAAATACTCATGGCCATTGTTTCTAAAAAGGTTAAACCGGTGCTTTTTGCAAGTAAACCAAACGTCAATGCTGCAGGTAAATAGCCGATTGCAATGCTTGACCCAGCAAGCAATCCACGTGAAAAAGCAGACCTTTGGTTCGTTAAGACAGTTGTTGCCATGTAATTGACTTCTCCTTTCAACTAAATAAAGTCATCAAATCATGAAGAATATTATAACACGACGAGTGTATGCTAGGGCTTATCAATAGCAAAAATACATTCTTTTGGATGAAAGGGTGAAATACTTTTCTAGGGGGAAGTATATTAGGGGGAGGTAGGGCCCGAAAAAATGCAAGCACTACTTTTAGGTGCTTGCATTTTTCGTTGCAAAAGCAACGAAACAGATAGTTTGAATTAGAAGAGATGTTCCTGTTTATAAGAGTTGTTCTACTTGTTCTCGTCGAGATAATAGTTTTTTTAACTTATTTTTATGAGCATCAATTAACGAATCATCTGAATCGAGAAGAGCTTCATGAAGTTCCATTAATACATAATCAATTTCTAAGTTCATCATGTTATAAATTGTACGAGGCTCTAGGGACTTCCCATCATCTTTATACTGAATCATCGATCCATTTCGGTTCATCATGACCTTTTCACTCCCATCAATTTCGATCATCGACTCAATATCACCAGACTGGTATGAAGTAATATAGAGGGGGCCTTCTGTTGACCGTTTTACAATGCCATTGCCTTTTTCATGTTGAAGTAGCTTCTCAAGCGCACTTGCCAACACATCATCATAAACATGAATACTGTCAGCAGAGAGAGTGAGAAATTCAGTATTTCGAATAAACGGGAGTTCGTGGACAGACTCCTCTAGCTCTACCATGAGATAAATCGTTTTTGCATCATAGCGCCAAAAGAGAGAGTAATGTTGACTCATCATATTTTTTATAAACTGGTGTAACGCAGGCTTGGAAAGCTCAATATATATATCTGAAAATTCCACTTCAACAAACGAATCTCTCATCATTATGCACACACACTCCTTTGACAGCTTCGCATTGATAAGGTTATGGTTGCTATATCATATGTTGAAAAGTCAGAAAAAAGAAGTAAAACGCCCACTTTCAGGAGAAATGGGCGCGGTGAATCTGCAAGTATTTATAAAAGAGGCTACAGAAAAAGGAGAATCACCTTTTTCTGTAGCCTCTAAAATCGGAAGCCGTAGCGTTTTGAGACGATATCGTAAAAACCTAATGAGTTATATAATGCTTTCGTAGCTTCATTATTAATGCCTGTTTCGAGTTCAATTCCTTTAATTTCTTGTTGCTCGGCCCAATAGATGACTTTTAGAAGAAGCTTCTTTGCTATCCCTTGGTTTCGGTGCTCTTTGTGCACATATAAATCATTTAACCAAATATATTGACCACCTTTATCAATGCTTAATCCAAGATTAAAAAAGGCAGCTCCAACAAGTGTCTTTTCTTTCTCAGCAACAAAAATATGAGCTTGAGAATCATTTTTTAATGCCAAGTCAATCGTTTTCACTAACTGATCATACGCATTTTTAGGACCGATGGGCTCTAATTGACCCATAAGTAAATTGGCAATTCGCTGTTTGAATTGGTAGTCAGCGTCTTTACCTACTTCATACACCTTAACCATTATCCAAGTTCCCCCTACATAAAAGCCTTTTGAATATGATTTAAGGGTAACATAAATCAAGGTATTAGAGTAGCGAAATAATCATTGAAAAAACACATCACAAGAAAGCATTTTAGATTCTCGTGATGTGTTGACAATTTATAAATTAATATCAGTAAAAAGGTGATCCAAATGCTGCTCCATGTAAATAATTTGATCTTGTTCAGCAGGTGAGGAGTTTGAGAAAGCAGAATGTAGGGTTTCTTTTGCACGTTGTAACTCTTTTTCTACAGCTTCATATTGAATAGGTGTTTCTACATTCAGAGCTAACAGCTCAAACCGAGCAATGGCTTCTCTTACTTCATAAAAGTTTAATTGTTGGTCCATTTGTGAACTCCCACTTCTGAATGATTATTGTAAAGCCTTTCTGCTTTCTCGAGAGTCATATTCCCGAGTGTAAGAGTATCAATCTTTGATTTAGCAGCTTGTACATGATTTATTTCTTGTTTAATGTCGTTGTTAACTTTTGGTTTTGGCATATGCTTCTCCTTTAGATTGAAATGGATCCTTCTTTTACCATCTCCTAAAAGGATGAAATCATTCAAAAATTAACGTAAATTTAATGCATTTTCTAAGTAAACAGCGACTCCATCCTCTTCATTCGTAAGGGTAATAGAGTTAGCGAGAGATTTCAATTCAGGAATTCCGTTACCCATGGCCACACCTTGACCGGCAAATTCGATCATTTCAAAATCATTGTCTTCATCACCAAATGCAATAATGCGATCTCTAGGTATGTTATAAAAATCTGCTACTTTCTTTAGTCCTACAGCTTTGTTCATCCCAGCTTTCACGATTTCAATAACGTTCCAAGGAGCGCCCCAAACTCTTTGGTCGATCACTTCCGCATGGGCATCTACAAGCAATTCGCGTAATTGCTTAACGTGTTCATCTTTCGGGTGTATTAACACACAAGTAGGGTCATCTTTTAAGATGCGCATTAGATTACCGTGATCAACGGGATTTTGTCCGGAAAGAAATGTATTAACTAGCACTTCATCAAAATGGCGTAAATAGAAATCATCAATTACTTCAACCATTATATTACTTACATTAAAAGCTTCACATGTTCTAATAACCGTTTTAGCGATGTTTAAGTCAAGTGGAGAGTGGTAAGTACCAAAGCTTTTATCGTATGGATGATGGACAAAAGCCCCGTTAAAGTTTACAAGTGCCGTATCTAGATGTAATTCGTTGTAATACTGACTGCTAGCTCGATAAGGACGTCCGGTGGAGATGGTAACAATATGCCCTTGTTCTCTAGCTTTTGTTATGACTTGCTTTGTTTTAGGGGAAATCGTTTTATCATCGGTAAGTAAAGTTCCGTCTAAATCTAGTGCGATTAAATGTTTTTTTGACATGAAATCTTCCTTTCAATAAATTGTCTGTATTCGTTCAAATAATTGTCATTGAAATTATGTTATGATAGACATGCTTTAATAGTTAAGTCCACAAAGGAGGGAATATTGTGGGTGTTTTATTTGAAAACTTTGGTTTTCGAGCGCTATGGACACCAGAGTTAATTGTTGGGTTACTCATTGTTGGGATCCTATATTTTTTACTTGTTACAAAATGGCGTAGTCACTTTAAAGGGGCCACCCCTGTTAGATTAAGGCAGAAGGTATATTTTGTCTTGGCACTTATTGCTTTATATATTGGTTGGGGAAGCCCTTTATATGTAGCTGGACATATTATGATAAGTTTTCATATGACTCAGATGGTCTTCGCTTACTTTATTGCGGCACCTCTTTTCTTATTAGGGCTTCCAAAATGGTTTTTTCAAGCTATTGTAGATCGTTTCCGTTCACCTATAACGGAGCGTGTTTTTCGCGTGATTTGGAGTCCGATCGTAGCTTTGTTATTATTTAATGGACTTTTTTCATTTTATCATGTCCCATTTATGTTTGATACATTGATGCAGTCTGTTATTTGGCATAGCTTATACGAATACTTACTATTTTTTGCTGCAACGTTAATGTGGTGGCATATGATTGCACCACTTCCAAGTGCATTTCCGTTGTCGGACCTTCGACGGGTAGGGTATATTTTTGCCAATGGGATTTTAATTACCCCAGCTTGTGCTTTAATTATCTTTGCTCCTAATCCTTTATACCAAACTTATACAGATCCAACAATTTGGGCTCAAGTAATGGCTTATTGCTTACCTGTTGGAACAGAAGTGCCTATGGGTCTTTTATCGGGACCTAATTCTTTTGCTTTTCTAGAAACAAGAATGGACCAGCAATTAGCAGGTGTATTAATGAAAGTAATGCAGGAAATCACTTATGGAATTACGATTGGTTATGTGTTTAAACAATGGTTGAAGAAAGAAAAGCAACAAGACGGCACTTTAACGATCAGTGATATTCCAACAGCAAAAAGTAATTAGGGTACTTTAGGTAAATCATTTACCATGAACTATTTTATTAGTTGCAGTGCTATTGACTTGTTCAAAAAGAGCAGTTTACTTTTTGAACATATCGTAGGGAGAGGTTCTTATATGAAACAGTTAAGTGTATTATTGCTTGTCCTTTTTTTAGGCGGGTGTGGTTGGATTTATCAAGTTGGTAGTAGTGAGTCAGAAGAATATGATTTTGCAGAAGCAAATGCAGAAGTGGTAGAGTTTGAATTTACGAACCAAGAAGGTGAGCCATATGGTACAGAACAATTAGACGGGCAGTACTGGCTCGCAAATTTTATTTTTACGTACTGTCCTAGCGTTTGTCCTACCATGACCCCTAATATGCAGCGTCTTCAGGCTGCTATGCAAGCTGAAGGTGTTGAAATGTCTTTTATTTCATTCACGGTAGACCCTGAAAGAGATACAGCAGAACACCTTAAAACTTATGGGGAAAATGTCGGAGCGGACTTAGAAACTTGGCAGTTCTTAACCGGTTATACGTTTGATGAAATAGCTGACTTTGCTAAAGATAGCTTCTTATCACTTGTACAAGAAACTGATGGTGATGATATTATTCATAGTACAAGATTCTTTTTAGTCGACCCGGATGGGAAGGTTATTAAGAGATATGATGGACTTCAGACGAATCAAGAATCAATTATTGAGGATTTATTAGAAACCGTGCAATAAGGAAAAAACGTCTAACGACTGGAGGTGAAAGAATGAAAAAATTTCAAGGCAAATATATAGCCTTCTATTTTGTATTAGCTTCGTTTCTGTTTGTATTAGTTGGGTGTGGTTCTTCAGACGGACAACCAGAAGGCAACTTAACACTTTTAAATGAGCAAGGTGAAGAAGTATCGCTTACGAACAAGGAGCGAGCGACCATCTTATTTCACTTTACAGAGGTTGGTTGAGGACTCTGTCAGCAGCAACTGGTTCAGTTGCAAGAGAACATCCATCTCTTTGAGGAGTTAGATGCTGATATTTTTGCGATCAGTACAGATAGTCCGGATCACTCTAAACAATTAAAAGAAGCTGGATCCTTTACTTTTTCTTTTTTATCGGATTCAACACTCGAGGTGCTTGAACACGTTAATATGAGAAATGATAATATGTCTTATCGTGGAATTAGTATTTTGGATAAGGATGGAAACTATATTTATCATCAAATAAATGACTTTTGGGGCGACCAAATAGAAGAGACGAAAGATATTATATTTGATAAACTAAATCATTAGAATCGAGACCCACCAAACTTGGTGGGTTTTTTTGTGGACAAAGAAATAGAAATGGGGAAGTATCAAATAATTTGTTCCCCCAATAGACAGACACATAATAAACTATGATTAAGTATAATACCCCGAATTATATTTTATAAATAGCTTCAGAAAAACTGAGAAACCTCTTTATTATATCCTCTTTAATCAGAATATTCGCATTAGGTAATATCCCAAAAGCATTATAAGAAATCGTTTGAAATTGTTAAAGATTAAAAATAGGCAAAAATAAAATAAAAATACAGTTGAATTAATTTTTATACATAGATATAATGATTACCAAGATCATAAAGAGAAGAGAACCAAAAGTTGGGAGAGAGAAGTATGAGAGTTGGTATTATTGGCGCTAGTGGTTATGGTGGCGCAGAATTATTAAGACTGTTAAACCAACATCCTCATGTAAAAGAGGTTGTTTTGTATACATCATCAAAAGAGGGCATGAATATACAGGATTCTTATCCACATGTATCGGAGATCTATGAACAACCGTTAAAACCAATTGAACTTAGTTCAATTAGAGAAGAAGTAGATACAGTGTTTCTTGCGACTCCTCCGGGTGTTTCAACTGAATGGTCTGAAGCTATTGCTGAAGCTGGGTGCCAAGTAATTGATTTGTCTGGTGATTTGCGTCTACAAGATCCTGATGTATATGAAAAGTGGTATAAACGTGAAAGTGCTCCTAAATCTCTAATTCAGAAGGCTGTATATGGATTACCTGAATGGAATAGAAAAGAGATTCAACAAGCCCAAATCATCTCAAATCCAGGCTGTTACCCAACAGCAACACTTTTAGGTCTTGCTCCTTTAGTGAAAAATGGATTAATTGAAGTAGATTCGATTATCGTTGATGCTAAGTCTGGAACATCTGGTGCAGGTAGATCTCCATCTGCTATTACACACTTTAGTGAGATGAATGAAAATTTCAAAATATATCAAATTAATCAACATAAACATATTCCTGAAATTGAACAAAATTTAAATAGTTGGGATGAAAGCATTCCTAGCATTACATTCCAACCACATCTAGTTCCGATGGTTCGAGGGATTATGGCAACAATCTATGCGAAGGCAAAGCAGCCAATTACAGAAACTGAGCTTCGAAACTTTTACAAAGAGGCTTATTCCGATGAATCTTTCGTAAGAATTAGAAAGACAGGTCAGTACCCATCGACCAAAGAAGTATACGGTAGTAATTATTGTGATATTGGCCTAACGTATGATGAACGGACAGGGCGAATAACGGTTGTTTCAGTTATTGATAATGTAGTTAAGGGCGCGTCAGGGCAAGCGATTCAAAATTTTAATCTTATGAATGGATTCAAAGAGGATACAGGGTTAGCACTTGTTCCTATGTATCCGTAATGGAGGGTGGTCACTCATGAAAGGCGTTGCAAATGCACCGACAATCACAGAGTTAGAGAATGGAAGTATTGTAACTCCAAAAGGCTTTTCGGCTAATGGATTATATACAGGCGTAAAAAGAAAAAGGTTTGACCTTGGAGCAATTTTTTGTGAAGTTCCGGCAAGTGCAGCAGCTGTTTATACATGTAATCGAATCCAAGCTGCACCACTAAAAGTAACGAAAGAATCAATAGAACAAGAAGGCAAAATCCAAGCGTTAGTCGTAAATAGTGGTAATGCAAATGCATGTACGGGTAAAAAGGGACTTGAAGATGCTTATAAAATGAGAAGTGAAAGTGCTAATCATTTTAACATCCCACCTCACTATGTTGCTGTAACATCTACTGGTGTTATTGGAGAATATTTAGCGATGGACAAAATTGTAGCTGGGATAAAGCAACTTGATACAATACCTACTTTAAAAGGCGCTGAGGCATTTAATCAGGCAATTCTTACAACGGATACAATCAATAAAAAAGTATGTTTTCAAACAATAATAGATGGTAAACAGGTTACAATTGGTGGAGTTGCAAAAGGTTCAGGCATGATTAACCCTAACATGGCTACGATGCTATCGTTCGTTACAACGGATGCAAATGTTGAACCGGAAGTATTGCAAAATGCACTAACCTCTATTACAAATGAAACCTTTAATCGTATTACGGTTGATGGAGATACATCAACGAATGATATGGTTGTTGTTATGGCATCAGGTTTAGTTGATAATCAAAGCCTGTCACCCAATCATCCTGATTGGGATCAGTTTTATCAAGCATTAAAATTAACTTGCGAATCATTAGCCAAACAAATTGCGCGTGACGGAGAAGGTGCTACGAAATTAATTGAAGTCCAAGTAAAAGGTGCTCTGTCAAATGAGGAAGCAGGGAAAGTAGCTAAGAAGATTGTTGGTTCAGACCTAGTTAAGTCAGCTGTTTATGGTACAGATGCAAACTGGGGAAGAATTATTTGTGCGATCGGTTATAGTGGTTGTGAGATTGACCCGGATACGATTGATATTTCAATTGGTTCAATTGAAACGCTTGTAGAGAGTCAGCCGGTTTCGTTTTCTGAAGAAGAAGCAAAAGCATATATGGAAGACAATGATACAATCGTAATTCAAGTTGACTTACACGTCGGCGATGGAGCAGGGAAAGCTTGGGGCTGTGATTTATCTTATGATTACGTGCGGATTAACGCTGGATATAGAACATAAGTAAGAACATACTCGGGAGGGGAAAAGTAGTGAAGGATGTTGTCGTTATTAAATGTGGGGGCAGTACGATCGCTGAATTATCAGAAGAATTTTTTGAAAGTGTCGTAATGATGCAAAAAAATGGAAAGCACCCAATCATTGTTCATGGTGGAGGCCCTGCTATCAATCAACTATTGCAAAAGTTAGACATCAAATCTGAATTCGTAGATGGACTCCGTAAAACGACAGAAGATGTATTAGATACCGCTGAAATGGTTCTTTGTGGGAAGGTTAATAAGCAAGTCGTCACTAGTTTGCATAAAGCTGGAGGGCAGGCAGTTGGTTTATCGGGCTGTGATGGTCAATTACTTGATGTTAAGCCAATTAATGAAGGAATGCTTGGCTATGTTGGGGAGCCAATTAAGGTAAACACCAATTTGCTTACTTCATTAATGGAATTAAATATGATTCCCGTTATTGCACCGATTGGCATGAACGATGAAGGAACTCATTATAATGTGAATGCTGATAGCGCAGCTGGAGCAATTGCAAATGAATTACATGCAGAACAACTTATTTTCGTAACCGATGTTGATGGAATTTTAAAAGACGGAAAATGCCTAGATAAAGTTACGGATAAGGATATAGAAGCATATATAGCAGATGGTACGATCTATGGTGGTATGATTCCAAAAGTAAAAGCAGCCCTTTCTTCACTAAAAGATAGTCTTGAATCGGTTATGATTATGAATGGGAAATCAACGAATGTTGGAAAAGATGGGTCTGTCCAAGGAACAACTATAATAAAATCAAAAATGAAACTGTCGGTATCGTAGGGAGGACAAAATGAGTGCACTATTTCCAACATATGCAAGATGGAATATACAACCTGAAAAAGGTATTGGATCAACAATTATAGATGTAGAAGGAAATGAATATTTAGATTTTATCTCAGGAATCGCTGTATGTAACCTTGGACATTGTCATCCTAAAGTCGTCGCAGCTGTTGAGAATCAATTAGGAAAACTTTGGCATGTATCCAATTTATTTCATATAGAACAACAAGAGAAAGTAGCACAGTTGTTAGCCGATCATAGTGTTGGTGATTATGTCTTTTTCTGTAATAGTGGGGCTGAGGCAAATGAAGCAGCAATTAAGTTAGCTAGAAAGTCTACAGGGAAACATCATATTGTTAGTTTAACAAACTCGTTTCATGGCAGGACTCTTGGAAGCATGGCTGCAACAGGGCAAGATAAAATTCATCAAGGGTTTGGTCCGCTATTGACTGAATTTACGTATATTGAAATGAATAACCAATCAGCACTTGAAGAAGCTGTTACTAATCAAACAGCTGCTATTATGGTCGAGGTGATACAAGGTGAGGGAGGCATACGGTTAATGAACGAAGAGTATGCAAAAGCCCTTAGCCAGATTTGTGAAAAATTTGACTGTCTTCTCATAATTGATGAAGTTCAGACAGGAATAGGCCGGACAGGAACAACTTTTGCTTATGAACAGTTAGACTTATCACCAGATATAATAACTTTAGCAAAAGGGCTAGGGAATGGATTTCCAGTTGGTGCTCTCATCGGGAAGAAGTCATTAAAGGAATCATTTACACCAGGAAGCCATGGATCAACATTTGGTGGCAATCCACTTGCGATGGCAGCAGCTGAAGCTGTGTTGACAGAAGTGATTAATCCTCAATTGTTACAAGATGTTCAAAATAAAGGGAAATGGCTTAAAGCTGAGCTAGAAAAAAAACTCAACTCTCTTGAGATAGTTGAAGAAGTGCGTGGAAAAGGCTTAATGGTTGGAATTGCTTGTGAAATTGAAGTCGGTCCTGTTATCGATGTTTGCAGAGAAAAAGGATTGCTAGTCCTACCAGCTGGACCAAAGGTTCTTCGTATTTTGCCACCGTTAGTGGTAACGGAACAGGAGTTAAAAAAGGCAGTAACAATTTTGACAGAAGTATTAACGGTATTAAATGAAAATAACAATGTGAATGTCTAAATTTAAACGCTCACTGCTCAAATAAGTAGTGTTTTTTTAAAAAAAGGTTTGTATAAAAATTTAGAAGTTAGTATAAGTATTCATCACGAGTGGAGGGAATCAAATGAAAGGGTTCGTAGTGTTAGAAAATGGCGAGATATTCGAGGGAATTCTTCATAGCGATCAAGAGGAAGTTCATGGAGAAATTGTTTTTTTTACGGGCATGTCAGGCTATCAAGAGGTTTTAAGTGATCCATCGTTTAAAGGGCAAATGGTCGTGTTCACGTATCCACTAATCGGAAATTATGGGGTTAATGAAGTTGACTTTGAAAGCATTACACCTCAAGTGAATGCCTTACTCGTAAGTGAAGTATCAGATGAAGGATTCCACTATGAATCTTGTACATCTTTAGTTACTTATTGCAAGAAGCATTCGATTCCGTTGATGTCAGGAATTGATACAAGAGCTATTGTGAAACGGATACGGGAACAGGGCGATATGCGAGCGATTATCACAACGGATCCTGCTAATATAACATTTGAGAAGTCCTTGCCACTAGGGGAGCAACAAGTTGTACCGTTAGTAACTACTTCAAAAATAAGAACGTATGGTGACGGGGATCATCATATTGTCATGGTTGATCTTGGTTATAAGAAGTCTATTCTAGATTCCTTACTAGAACATGGATGCAAAGTTTCTCTTGTTCCATATAACACATCGTTTGAAAAAATTAAAAGCCTACAGCCGGACGGGGTCATGTATTCAAATGGACCAGGAAACCCTAAACAATTACAACATGTCCTTCCAACAATTAAAGAAGTCGCTATGAATTATCCAACGATGGGAATTTGCTTAGGACATCAACTATTAGCACTTGCTTTTGGTGCCAATACTGAAAAATTAACGTTTGGTCATCGTGGTGCTAATCAACCAGTTATTGATCTAGTAACAAATAAAGTCTATATGACATCACAGAACCATAGCTATGTCGTTAATGAAGAATCACTTAACGGAACAGGATTTGAACCGAAGTTTATGAATATTAACGATCAATCAATTGAAGGTCTTATTCATAAACAATATCCTGTGTTTACAGTGCAGTTTCATCCTGAAGCTCATCCTGGGCCATCTGATAGTGAACAACTCTTCTATACATTCATAGAAATGCTACGTAATAAAGGGAGAGAGAAAGCTTATGCCTAAACACCAACATTTAAAAAAAGTACTTGTTATCGGATCTGGACCAATTGTTATCGGGCAAGCAGCTGAATTTGATTATGCCGGTACTCAGGCTTGCCTTGCTTTAAAGGAAGAAGGCATCGAGGTCATCCTTGTAAATAATAATCCAGCAACTGTCATGACAGATGAATCATGTGCCGATCGTGTTTATTTCGAACCTTTGACGATCGAGAGTGTTGAAAATATCATTAAAGAAGAACAACCTGATGGTATCCTTGCCACTCTAGGAGGTCAAACTGGGCTAAACTTAGCAATGGATCTACATGATAATGGGATTTTGGAAAAATATAATGTTAACCTTTTAGGTACTCCCATTGAATCTATTAAAAAAGGGGAAGACCGTGAAGAATTTCGTTCTTTAATGCAGGAACTGAATGAACCGGTCCCTGAGAGTGATATTGTTACAACGAGTGATGCTGCAATTCAATTTGCAGAGCAAGTAGGTTACCCAATTATTGTTCGTCCTGCCTACACGCTTGGTGGCGCAGGTGGGGGGATTGCTTCAAATGAAGACGAGTTAAAGCGAATTATAAAGGGAGGGCTTTCCCTTAGTCCGATAAGTCAGTGTTTAATTGAAAAAAGTATCGCAGGGTTCAAGGAAATTGAATATGAAGTAATGCGTGACAGCAATGATACGTGTATCACGATTTGTAATATGGAAAATATCGACCCGGTTGGTATTCATACAGGTGACTCGATTGTCGTTGCCCCTTCACAAACTTTAACAGATGTTGAATATCAAATGCTTAGGAGTTGTTCGGTAAAGATTATTCGAGCTTTGGGAATTGTCGGTGGTTGCAATATTCAATTTGCTCTTGATCCTTATAGCAAGCAATATTATTTAATTGAAGTAAATCCACGAGTAAGTCGTTCTTCGGCGCTTGCTTCTAAAGCAACTGGTTATCCGATTGCGCAAATGGCAGCAAAGGTGAGTATCGGATATCATTTACATGAATTAATTAATCCAGTAACAGGACATACGTATGCTAGTTTCGAACCTGCTCTAGATTATGTTGTTGTGAAGTTTCCTCGCTGGCCGTTTGACAAATTTGTTCATGCCGAACGTAAGCTTGGTACACAAATGAAGGCTACTGGAGAAGTGATGGCAATTGAACGTAATTTAGAAGCGGGGATTCAAAAAGCTGTCAGATCTTTAGAGTTGAAAACAGTTGGGTTAACGTTTCCAGTTGTTTCGAGAAAGTCAGATGAAGAGTTATGGCACTTAGTAAAGAATGCTGATGATCGCCGTTTCTTTGTTTTATTAGAGTTAATGAGAAGAGGGGCTTCACGTCAAAGTTTACATGAAGCTACTGGTATTAATGAATTTTTCCTTCAATCCTTTGAACGGTTAATAGCACTCGAAAACAAGGTAAAAGAAGAAAGCTTTGATACGATTGAAAAAGAGGATTTACAAGAAATAAAAAAAGCTGGATTTGCTGATGAGTACCTAGCTCGCACATGGGGAACTACGGAACAAGCAATTCGTACGAAACGGATTGATTATGGAATCGTACCTTCTTATAAAATGGTTGATACATGTGCAGGAGAATTTACGGCTTCAACTGCTTATTTTTATTCGAGTTGGTCAGGTGAAAATGATACGATACCTCAATCCGGGAAAAAGAAAATCTTATTAATCGGCTCTGGTCCAATTCGAATTGGGCAAGGTATTGAGTTTGATTATTGCTCGGTACAGGGAATTCAGAGTCTTCATCGTTTAGGCTATGAAGCTATTATGATGAACAACAACCCTGAGACGGTAAGTACAGACTATGCAACGGCAGATCGCTTGTACTTCGAACCTTTAACGGTTGAGGATGTTCTAAATGTTATTGACTTAGAACATGTTGAAGGGGTTATTGTCCAACTTGGAGGGCAAACAGCAATCTCACTTGTCGAGGGTCTAGAAGCAGCAGGAGTAAAGTTATATGGTACTAATCTCGATACGATTGATCAATTAGAAGACCGTGGAAGGTTTTATTCTTTTATGCAACAAGTTGAAGTGCCACATATCCCGGGTGTAACGGCAAGCAATGAAGAGGATGGATTAGAAAAAGCTGCCGAAATTGGTTATCCAGTGTTAATCCGCCCTTCTTATGTAATCGGTGGTCAAGGGATGATGTTGTTTGAATCGGAAAAGGAATTTGTTTCTTATTTAAACGATGAAGAGCAAACAGTTGCTTTTCCTTTGTTAATAGATGCTTACTATCCTGGAATTGAATTAGAGGTAGATGCGTTAACAGATGGAAAGTCAGTATGTATCGCTGGGATGTTTGAACATGTTGAGCGTGCAGGGGTACACTCAGGTGATAGCATAGCTGTTACTCCACCTTATTCTATTTCTGAATCTGTACAAGATCTTGTATTAACGTACACGGAACGAATTGCAAAAGGGATGGATTTTAAAGGGATCTTTAATATTCAGTTTGTGTTATATAAAGAGCAATTATACGTAATTGAAATAAATCCGAGGGCTTCAAGAACGGTGCCGATCTTGAGTAAAATTTCTAACCAGTCTTTAATTGATTACACAGTACAATTATTGCTTGGAGCATCTTTAACTGAGCTCGGTATATCCGAAAAGCTAATGCGTAAACCACATTTTTATACAGTAAAAGCTCCTGTTTTCTCTTATCAGAAATTGGCAGGACTTGATCCAATATTAGAAGCTGAGATGAAATCAACAGGTGAATTAATGAGTATGGGTGTAGATCTTGATGAGGCATTCTTAAAAGCATTTATGTGGTCACAGCAATCGAAACCAAAGTTCTTTACAGAGAAAGGCTCAATCTTTGTTGATGTAGCACCGGAATTTCAAACAGAGTTTGAATCCTATGCAAAGCGTTTAGAAGAGCATGAATTTACACTTGTATCGAGTGGATTTGAAAATTGGATTCAATCGGATGAAGCAATAGCGTTAATTAGTTTGCCGAAGCTTGGAACGAAAAATGGGACACAAAAACGCCAAGAAGCGTTAAGACAACGCTGCTCTGTGATTTCTGAGCTTACAACATTAGAAGTAATGCTAAATGGATTAGGAGTAAGCAATCTTAATTACCATGCAATTCAAGATTGGTGGATGAAAGAAAAGGAACTTATCAAATAAAGGAAGTGACTGGCTTGAAAACTGCAGTTGATACGAATATACAATCATTTTATGGACGTGATTTTCTCACTTTGCTTGATTATACACCGAATGAGATCAATTTTTTACTTGAAAGCTCATTAGATATAAAAGAAAACAAATACAACTATGCTAACGCATTAAAAGGTCAGTCATTGGGTATGATTTTTGAAAATGCATCTACACGTACTCGTGTTTCTTTTGAAGTAGGTATGACGCAATTAGGAGGGCATGCTTTGTTCTTAAGCCCACGTGATATGCAAATTGGTCGTGGTGAGCCGGTTAAGGATACAGCTAATGTACTCGCTCGTTATGTTGATGCTATTATGATTCGTACGAATTCACACGAACTTGTTGAAGAGTTAGCAGAACATTCGTCTGTCCCTGTTATTAATGCTTTAACTGATGGATATCATCCTTGTCAAGCTATGGCGGATTTGTTAACGGTATATGAACATAAAAAACAACTTAAAGGGTTAAAACTTGCTTATGTTGGTGATGGCAATAACGTAGCTAACTCTCTTTTAATTGCAGGAGCTAAGGTCGGAATGGATGTTACGATTGCAACCCCTAAAGGATATGAAGTTGATGAAGAAATTTTTAAAAAGGCAAAGCAAGTTGCTGAAGAGACAGGGGCAAACATTGTTCAAACGAATAATCCAGAAGAAGCCACTAAAGATGCTGATGTTATTTATACAGACGTTTGGGCAAGTATGGGGTATGAACAAGAACAAGAAGAACGTTTAAAATCATTTGCTGGTTTCCAAGTAAATTCAAATTTAGTGAGCGGTGCAAAAGACGATTTTATCTTCTTACATTGCTTACCGGCACATCGCGATGAGGAAGTAACTTCAGACATAATTGATGGAAAACATTCAGTTGTCTATGATCAAGCTGAAAATCGTCTCCATGCACAAAAAGCGATTCTTCTGGCGTTATTAACCAATCCTAACTAGGTTCTTCGTGTTCATGATTAGAATAAATTTGGGTATTCTAATTATGGAAAGGGGGTTTTATCATGGGTCAAAGTAGACAATTTGAACCAGGACAAAAAGCACCAAATAACGGAATTTATGTAGAAATTGGTGAAACGGGGGATATGGTACAAAACCCAAAGGCTCTTAAAATGAAAGCCGGAGATACATTTCCTGATACGCAAAACCATAATAGGAAATGGACACCAAAGCCAAAACCAAAAGCTGGCTTATAGATTTCTAAAAAGAAGAGTTATAAGTCTTTGAATTTATGTATAAAGTGAATAAAAAACCTCTTTTTCTCCCTATGCAATACCAAGAAGAAAAAGAGGTTTTTTCCTATTTTAAAAAATATTGTTGTCACTTTTGCTTCCATTTTTTTTAGTTCTGCATACCGTAATAAAGATACTACTGAAATGATGGGAGAGACGTATAACAATGATACGTGCACGTTTTTTTCGCATAGAAGAACAGTGGAACGTCATCTATCTTCCAGAACGCCCAAGTGGTTTTGCCGTTTTTTTGCTTGGAATTAACGGGATGTTAGTTGAAAAAGATACAAGTGATTGGGAGCAACACCCTGAAAAAAATCAATTCGTTGATGATTTGTTAAGTAGAGGATATACGGTTATTGCTTCCTCGCTTTTTGATCAACATTGGGGGAGCCCAAAGGCTTACCAATTGTTTAATCAACTTTATAATTTAGTTTTAAAAAAAGAAATATTAAATTCAAAGGTGCATCTTTTTGCAGAGGGAAGTGGTGCACTTCTAGCATTAAGATTTCTTAATGACAATCCACAACGTGTTCGTTCCTGTTACTTTGTTAACCCGTGTTTTTCGTTGGAAGCATTCTATCAACAAGAGAAAGAGAATAAACTATACTTTAAACGATTCATCAAAGAAATTGGAGAAGCTTATCAACTTCCTTCTAAAGAGATTAGCGCAAAGACTATGAAGGCAATCACACCTGTACTTGAAGAAGGTTATGTACCACCATTATCGATTCATTGTCATATGCAAGAAAAGTATTTTCCTCTACAAGTTCAAAGTCGGCCATTCCAACAAGAATTAGCAAAAAGACAAATCTTTGTTAATTTGCGAATCCATGGGAATGATAAATCCTTTTACAAAGCTTCACAAGCAGCTTTTCCTTTTTATAAAAAATATGAAGTACACTTATAGCCTATCTCTTTATTTGACATAGGAGAGGGCTTTTTACATAACTTGTTAGTAAAGGGGGAGAAGTATGGATATGAAAAAGGTTGTAGTAACAGGTGGATTAGGATTTATCGGGTACCATTTAGTGGAGCACCTTTTGTCTGAAGGTATAAAAGTAATTATTATAGATGAAATAAACGACGAGAGTAAAGTAGAACAAGAAGAGAAGTGGATGAGAATTGGTCGTAATGATTTAGTTACATTAATTGATAAGAAAGTAGAGAATGTTGATTTACTTGAACTATTAAAAGATATTGATGTTGTTTACCATTTAGCTGCAGCAACGGCAATCGATACTAAGTGGGATAAGTTAGCTAACATCATTATAAATAATGTACATGTAACAAAAAAAATAGTGAGTGCCATCCCAAAGCGAGCTAAGTTGATTTTTGCTTCTACAGTTGAAGTATATGGAGAACGTCCAGGAACGATTACAGAACGTACACCAACAAATCCGACATCAGCCTATGGTATTACTAAGCTAGCAAGCGAAAGACTAATCGATAAAGAATGTTGCGAGAAAGGTGTTTCGTTTAATATACTTCGATTGCCCACTATTTATGGCCCTTGGCAAAGAGCTGATATGACCTATCAACAAATCATATCAGGGGTAGAAAACCCTACTGTTGATCGATCAACTCTAGATGTATTGTATGTGGAAGATTGTGTTAAAGCATTCGTTTTATGTAATCAGGCAAAGAATGAAGTTTTTCACTTAGCATCGGGACAACAGGAAGCTTGGTATAAGGGGATTGAGCTTCTAGGGTATCAGGGGATCAAAAGGGTACCTAAGGTGAAAACATCGCTTAGTAATGAAAAAGTTAAGAATTTGCTTGGTTTCACACCGAAAATATCACTTGATGAAGGCCTTGCCAAACAACGGGAACATGTGAAACAATGGCAGCAGCAACAAAGGTTAACTTAAGGATGTGAACAGGTGCAAAGAAAGCGAGCGATTTTTGGTATATTCATTTTTGCGATTGTAACAGTTGTATCGTATTTCCTTCTTTATCAAGTTTTTCATTTAGGGGAGGGCTTAAGTGTTATTATTGCGCTACTATGTGGAGGGATTATTGAGTTTCTTTATCAAAAAAGAAAATGAATACAAAAAGGGGGTGTGCCAAAAAAGTTATAAACTTGCCCTTTTGGCACACCCCTGATTCTTTTAATCACAAGAACACATTGCTTATTTATTAATTTATTTCTCTTATAAATGAATTTTCATAGAAGTTCATTTCAGGATATTTATCAATTGCTGTACGCATTTGAAACTCATTTTCAAACAAAACAACGATTCGCCCGTCTCGGTCGGTTACTAGGTTACGCTGTGACTTTTTAAAAGCCTCCATTGCCTCAGGCGGTCCAGCAGCCCAACGAGCAAAGGAAAATGGAAGTCGTTCTAGTTGAATGTCAACATGATATTCATGTTTTAGACGATATTCAAGAACTTCAAACTGAAGAACTCCAACAACACCAACAATCTGTTGCTCAGCAAAACGATTAAATGTTTTAAATAACTGGATTGCGCCTTCTTCAGTCAGTTGTTGCAAACCTTTTTCGTAAGACTTATGCTTTAGAGCTTCCTTAACTGTAATGGCGCTAAAATACTCTGGTGAGAAATGAGGCATTTCATCAAATTCAAAGCTGTCCCCTGCCACTAATGTATCACCAATTCTAAAGTTACCTGGATCAAATAGCCCAATAATATCACCGGCATAAGCCTCGTCAACTATGCTTCTACTTTGAGCTAAGAATTGAGTTGGTTGAGTAAGCTTGAGGCTTTTGCCAATTCGAACATGTTTCACATTCATTCCGCGCTCAAATTTACCAGATGTTATACGTAAAAAGGCAATGCGATCACGGTGAGCAGGATTCATGTTTGCTTGAATCTTAAAGATAAACCCTGAAAAAGATTGATTCGTTAGTGGATCAACAAGTCCTTTTGAGCTTTCTCGTGGTGTAGGAGCTGGAGAAAGCTCCAAAAAGTGTTCTAAGAAGGTTTGAACACCAAAGCTTGAAATTGCACTTCCGAAGAAAATAGGAGTTAGCTCTCCTTTAGCAACTAGTTCTGCGTCAAATTCATCTCCGGCAACATCTAACAATTCTAATTCTTCTCGAAACTGCGCAACTAACCCTTCGTCACCAATCGCTTCATCTAACTTTGGATCGTTTGGGCCTTCAAGTTGAATAACATCAATTTCCTTTGGATTTTCAGGATTATATAGCTCAAGCTTTTTATTGTGACGATCATATACCCCTGAAAATGATTGCCCCATTCCGATAGGCCATCCCATTGGATATGAACGAATCCCAAGTAGGTTTTCCAGTTCTTCCATTAACTCAAATGGATCTCTACCTTGTCGGTCTAATTTATTCATAAATGTGAAAATAGGTATACCACGCATTTTACATACTTTGAATAACTTCTTCGTTTGTGCCTCTACCCCTTTTGCAGCATCGATAAGCATAGTTGCAGAGTCAGCTGCAGTTAAAGTACGATACGTATCCTCACTAAAGTCTTCATGCCCAGGTGTATCAAGAATATTGACATGATATCCTTCGTATAAAAATTCAAGGACTGAACTTGTTACAGAGATTCCACGTTGCTTTTCAATCTCCATCCAGTCACTCATCGCATGCTTTGAATTTTTCTTACCTTTTACAGAACCTGCTTCACGAATTGCTCCCCCAAATAAAAGAAGTTTTTCTGTTAAGGTGGTTTTCCCTGCATCTGGATGGGAAATAATCGCAAAAGTACGACGCGATTCTACTGCCGTTGTATAATTCATAAAATAATATCCTCGCTTCTATATTTAAATAGTCTCGGTTCATTATAACAGTGTTGATCGAATGTTTCATCTTCATGTTAATACCAATGCTTACTTTGTTAAAAAATTACAAGTATATTACAAGTTCATATCAAAAGGCAAGGGCCAAAGGAAACATACATATGGTTAACGAATAAGCTAGTACAAAAGTAGTTATTGTGGACCCAATAGTGGAATAACAGTAGACAACTAGTTTATTATCATTTTAGAAAGTGTAAAGATTAGGGAGTTGTGTCAACATGAATTTTAAATGGCTAATCATACTATTATTACCAGCTATTCTTGCTGGCTGTGTAATTAACTCACCATCTTCTGAAAATAAAGTAGGTTTGTTATTAGAAGATACGATTGATGATCAGGGTTGGAATAGCAAAGGGTATCAAGGTTTATTAAATATACATTCAAATCTAAATATTGATGTATTGTTTTATGAAGATATGAACACGGAAGCTAAAGTTACTAAAGCTATCGATGAATTTGTTCAAGAAGAAGTGAACTTAATTTTTGGACATGGTCGCTATTATGCTGATCTTTTTACAGAGATCGGGAAAAAATATCCTGAAATTCATTTTGTTAGTTTTAATGGTGAAGTTGAGGGCGATAATGTAACAAGTCTACATTTTGATAGTTATGCAATGGGGTATTTTGCGGGAATGGTTGCAGCAACAATGTCTGACAGTGGGAATGTTGGTGTTATCTCAGCATTTGAATGGCAGCCGGAAGTAAATGGCTTTTATGATGGAGCAACTCTTAATCAAGCAAATGTTTATTTGGAGGTTGTTGAAGACTGGGGAGATAGTGAAGTGGCTCTTTCACTATTTGAAGAGTTGTTGAAAGAAGAGGTAGATGTTTATTATCCTGCAGGAGATGGATTTCATGTCGATGTTATAGAAGAAGTTAGAAAAGAAGGTTTATATGCAATCGGATTTGTAAGTGATCAAGCCGATCTAGGTGAAACAACAGTTCTAACGAGTACGGTGCAACATGTCGATTATTTATATGAATTGGTGGCTGAAAAATTTTATCAAAGTGAATTAGAGTCAGGTAATTTGCGATATGATTTTCAAGATGGTGTTATTACTTTAGGTCAATTTAGCCCAAGTATCCCTGAGGAAATTGTTTCTCAAATTGAGGAAGCTGTTCAAACATACATAGAGACTGGAGAGTTACTGACCGAACCACTATAGTGTGTTACTTGCGTTCATAGAGGTTGTCATAGTATTGTTAGAGTGGGAAGAATGAAGATAGAGGTGGTTGAAGATGAGTAACCCGGAAATGAATATGAGATTTATGCAAATTGCTATGAAGCACTTACCAGAAGGAAAAAAATTCCTTGATGAAAAAGGCATTGAATTGAATATGGAAGATTTGCAACCAATGTTGGAATTATTATTAAATGTGATGTCAGAGGCATATGAACTAGGAAAAGATCATGCTAATGAATCAAACTAAATGAAATAGAAAATGAGCTCGACCTGAGATAACTCAGAACGAGCTTTTGTTTTGTTTATAAATTGTGAGGAGGAACGTGTATGGAGAAGGTAGAAAAACTTAAGGAATTTGCTCAAGAAATGAAAGAAGGCTTTCAGCTTGTTAAAGAAAAACGTGATGAAGAAGCGAAAAAGAAACTACAGCCTTTCATTGAATTAATGAGAAGAAGTGGTGCTCCTAACATCCGACTATTCTCCTCTTATAGTATTGCCCAAATTCGTACAGGTGAGTTAGAGGGATTCTTACAAACGTATGCTGAGGTAAAGGAAATGGAACCAAAAAGTGAAGAAGAAATAAAATTGAAGCAGCAACTAGATGGGTTTTTCAATGACTTAATGGAGGAACTTCAAAAACAAGAACGCTAACTCTAGTTGTTAGCGTTTTTTTGATTTTTCCTTGCTCGTCGAGGTTTCTTTAGTGTCTTTTTCATCTTGACCAAAGTAATTAGAGACCATTTTCGCAAGAGGTGCTAATTTAACAAGATAAGGACTTAATGATTGAACAAGAGCAATTATATGGGTTAATTGATCCCCTTGTTCATTTTGTTGTTGGTTGTTTGATTGAGTATTACTTTGTTCAGCAGGAACATTGGATGTTTCAGAAATGTTTTCATCAGATTCCTCAGCTTGTTTTTCTACTGGTTGTTCGGTTTCAGGTGGTGTCGGTGGCCTTCCGAACATTAAGTCAGTAAAAAAATCAGTTTGTTGTTTTTTTTCATCACTCATAAATTCCCCTCCTTAACTGTACTCATAGATATTGTATGGATGAAATGGTGTCACTGTGTAAAGGCTGGTACCTAAATAGAGAAATTACTTTTAGAAAGTCGATATTCCAGAGCTTATAAAGTAGCTACTCTTTGCATTAAAATGAGATTCTACAAAAAGGAAAACTCCTCCCTTTTGGAGAATCTCTTATATAGACAGAACTTTTGAAATACGTTAAACTTAGGATCAGGTACTAATAATAACCCAAAAAATCGTGTGCCATCGCGAAAGGGGAAGAGTAAGATGACAAGTGCAGGAATATTAGGTATGGGCAGCTATATTGGAGAAAATGTTGTCACGAATGCAGAATTTGAAGAAAAAATAGATACTAATGATGAATGGATTAAAACAAGAACGGGGATAGAAGAAAGACGCTTTGCTCCAGATGATGTGGATAGTTCGGATATGGCATTTAGTGCTGCAAAAGATGCGTTGGATCACTCAGGGCTTTCAGCTGAGGACATAGACTTAATTTTAGTTGCTACCGTTACGCCAGATATGGCGTTTCCAACCGTATCTGCATTAATTCAAGATCGCCTGGGTGCAAAGAAAGCTGCTGCAATGGATATAAGTGCAGCTTGTGCAGGTTTTATTTACGGGTTAGCTACTGGACAACAGTTCATTGAAACAGGCGCATATAAACACGTACTCGTTGTTGGGGTTGAAAAATTATCAAAAATCACTGATTTTACTGACCGAAATACTGCGGTATTATTTGGAGATGGAGCAGGGGCTGCTGTCCTTGGACCAGTTTCTAAAGGGAAAGGTATTCTAGCTTTTGAGTTAGGTGCTGACGGCTCTGGTGCGATGCATATTAATCAAAAAGGTAAGTATTTAGAAATGAATGGGCGTGAAGTTTTTAAATTTGCTGTTCGCCAAATGGGTGACTCTTCTTTACGTGTACTTGAAAAAGCAGGTTTTACTAAGGAAGATTGTGACTTTCTTGTACCTCACCAAGCAAACATTCGAATAATGGAAGCGGCTAGAGGGCGTTTAGACTTGCCAGTTGAGAAAATGTCCAAAACTGTCCATAAATATGGAAATACCTCTTCAGCATCGATTCCAATGGCTATGGTTGATGAGTTGAAAAGTGGTAAAATTAAAGATGGAGATTTATTAGTTTTAGTTGGTTTTGGAGCTGGTCTTGTGTGGGGCTCTGCTGCTATAAGATGGGGAAGATAGCCATTAACGCAAAGGAGAGAAAAATTGTGAATAAAAGACGTGTTGTGATAACTGGAATGGGGGCAGTGACCCCACTGGGTTTAAATGTTCAAAGTACTTGGGAGAATGCTATTAATGGAAAGTCGGGTGTTGGAGCTCTAACTAGAGTACCAGCAGAGGAATTCCCGATGAAGGTTGCTGCTGAAATTCAAGATTTTGATCCAGCTGAATTTATTGATAAAAAAGAAGCAAGAAAAATGGATCGCTTTACTCAATTTGCTGTTGCATCATCATTAATGGCACTAAAAGATGCCAACCTAGAAATCACGGAAGAAATTGCATCGCGAGTAGGAGTATGGATTGGATCTGGTATTGGTGGGATGGAGACATACGAGCAAAACTTTCGTCAATTCCTTGAAAAAGGGCACAGACGAGTCAGCCCGTTCTTTGTCCCAATGATGATTCCAGACATGGCTTCAGGACAAGTGTCAATTACAACAGGGGCAAAAGGGATTAACTCTTGTACTGTGACTGCTTGTGCTTCTGGCACGAATTCAATCGGAGATGCCTTTAAGGTAATTCAACGAGGAGATGCTGATGTCATGATTACTGGTGGCTCTGAGGCCCCAATCACAAATATGGCTGTTGCTGGATTCTGTTCTGCAAAAGCAGTCTCAACAAGCGAAGATCCTGCGAATGCATCGAGACCGTTTGATGCAAATCGTGATGGCTTTGTAATGGGTGAAGGAGCAGGTATTCTTATCCTTGAAAGTCTAGATTCAGCACTAGAACGTGGTGCGACCATTTATGCTGAGTTAGTTGGTTACGGGGCAACAGGAGATGCGCACCATGTAACGGCACCTGCACCTGAAGGAGAAGGTGGAGCAAGAGCAATGACACAAGCGATAGAAGATGCGAGTCTTCAGCCTGAAGATATTGATTACTTAAATGCACATGGTACAAGTACTCCGTACAATGATAAGTTTGAAACAATGGCAGCAAAAAAGGTCTTCGGAGAACATGCTTATAAATTAGCTGTTAGCTCAACAAAGTCCATGACAGGACATCTTTTAGGAGCGGCAGGAGCGATTGAGGCTATCTTTTCGATTAAGGCGATTAAAGAAGGAATTATCCCGCCAACGATTAATTACGAAACTCCAGATCCAGACTGTGACTTAGATTATGTGCCAAACGAAGCACGGAAACAACAAGTACGTGCAGCTATGAGTAACTCTCTTGGTTTTGGAGGACATAACGCAACGTTAGTATTTAAAGAATATACAAAGTAAGAAAGAGCTGACTGACCAAATTTGATTTGGTTAGTCAGCTTTATTTGCGCTTCTTTTAGAATGTTCGTCGACTTCGTTCTTGTTTTTAAAAAAATCGTGAAGAAACTGTTTGTTGTCAATAATATCTATCTCTAATACAGCTCCTGCATGCTGGTAGTATGCATCTTTAAAACTTTCCTCGATTGGAATTCGAGTTGTCTCAATTCCTTTAATAGGATTTAGCATGACGTCACGTCCCAAACTTAACAACTTAGTGGTGCGCATATTCGTTTCAATAGACGGTTCAAGAGCACCAATCACTCTTGGTATTTTTGCCAATCCTTGTAGTGTAAATAGTTCATCTTTTAATTTTTCAAGTATTTCTTGTTGTCGTTCTACACGCCCAAAATCATTCTCAGAATCCTTACGAAAACGTACATATTTTAATGCATTTTCTCCATCCAATATTTGTGTGCCTGGTCTGAATTCAATTTTACTTTTAGGGTCAGACATATGGTGGTCAACAGTTACTTTAAGTCCTTTTGGAGCAATAGTATCGACCATTTTTATGAAGCCATCAAAGTTGATTAAAGCGTAATAGTGAATGTCAAGGTCGAAATTATGCTCAATAGTATCTTGAAGAAGTTCAACACCACCAAATGCAAATGAGGCATTAATTTTGTTGCTTGTTCGACCTGGAATTTCTACATATGAGTCACGCATAATAGAGGCAAGTTTTGCATTACCATTAAGAGGGTTATATTGTGCGATCATGATCGTATCCGTCCGTGCAATATCTTCTTTAGATGTATCAACTCCAACTAAGAGAACATTAATTGGCTCGTTGTTCTCAGGCTCCTTTCTAACAGCTATTTCTGCCTGTTTTTCAACCGTTCTCGGTGGATTGTCGGTGAATATGATTAGCTGCTGTGATTCAGACCTACCTGCTTCGTATTGCATGAATACATACGAACCAATTACGCCAAAAAGGAGAAAGAGTAGGAGGCTGAAAGAAAGAAAGATGGCCTGATAACGTCTTCTTTTCTTTTGCTTCTTTCTAGCGCTTCGGGTGGACATACAAAGCCCTCCTCACGTTCCCGATGAAATATTAGTTTAGTAAAAGAACAGGTGTCGTTCATGACCTTACTTTAATCATTTGTAAGAGAAGATCGCATTATTAACTAAAGATGTATTAGTATTATTCGTTGGAAACTGGATTTTCATAACTTGAATCTGAATTAAGTGAGGAAGATTGCTCATTATCTAATGTTCTGTCTCGTTATTTCTTTTTTATACATAAAATTGTATGATTTGATATTGCGTATATTCAAATAATCAGATATACATATATATATATGAGTGTAAATAAATTAAAGCGAAGAAGGGTTAACGGTGAACAAAAAAGTGAAGTTTCCTTGTGGAAGATATACTGATTATAATTTAGATAGTTTACAAAAGGATATTTTAGCTGGAATTGTTGTTGGGGTAATTGCTATTCCTTTAGGTATGGCATTTGCTATTGCTTCTGGTGTGAAACCAGAATACGGTATTTACACAACAATTATTGCAGGAATACTTATATCGTTACTAGGAGGCTCGAGATACCAAATCGGTGGTCCTACAGGTGCTTTCATCCCTATTTTATTTGGGATTGTCGTCACTTATGGATTTGAAAATTTGCTGATAGCTGGTTTTTTAGCTGGTATCATACTATTTTTAATGGGGGTATTCAAGTTAGGATCACTCATTAAATTTATACCTAAACCTGTTACAATTGGTTTCACCTCTGGAATAGCTGTAATTATTTTTACTGGGCAAATAGCAAACTTTTTAGGTTTAACTGAAGTAGAAAGTCATGAGGCATTTATCGAAAACATCTATGAAATTATAATACATCTAAACTCTATTAATCTGTATAGTGTTTTAACGGCTATTAGTTGTTTCGTAGCCGTAATCGTAACTCCGAAGCTTTTGCCAAGAATACCTGGCCCTTTAGTCGGTTTACTTTTGTCTACGGTACTAGCTACTTTTTTATTTCCGAACCAGGTTCCTACAATTGGTTCAACATTTGGGGATATCCCAAGTGGGTTACCTGAATTTCAAATGTTGGATATTACTTATGAACGTGTCATAGAGTTATTAAGGCCTGCATTTGTTATTGCTATTTTAGGAGCAATTGAGTCCTTACTCTCTGCTGTAGTAGCGGATGGAATGACAAATAATAAGCATAACAGTAATAAGGAATTAATGGGACAGGGTGTGGCAAATATGGTTACACCATTATTTGGAGGAATTCCAGCTACAGGGGCTATTGCTCGAACTGCAACAAATATTAAAAATGGTGCGGTGTCACCTGTTTCTGGTATTGTACATGGTCTAGTTGTTCTCCTTGTATTACTACTGTTTGCTCCATACGCATCGGTAATACCACTGGCGAGTATGGCACCTATATTAATGGTAGTAGCCTGGAATATGAGCGAAAGAAGACAATTCATGCATGTTTTAAAAACCAAAAGTGGTGATTCCCTTGTATTGCTTGTAACCTTTTTATTAACTGTATTTGTAAACTTAACGGTTGCAGTAGAGGTTGGACTCTTACTAGCCGTTGTTTTATTCATAAAACGAATGAGTGAAAGTTTTGTTGTGACAAAAGTACTCCCAAACCCTAAAAGGAAGTCAGAAAAGGTCGAAGTAGATATCGTTACAGAGACACATGATTGTCCACAAATAAGTATTTATAATGTCGAGGGTCCGTTATTTTTTGGTGCAGCTCAGACATTTGAACAAGAACTATTTAAAACAATTAATCAAAAACCAAGAACCCTTATATTAAGATTAGGAAAAGTTCCATTCATTGACACAACAGGGGAGGCTTATCTTGCAAATATAATAAGACACTCCTCAAAGAGTGGTGTTGTCTTAATATCGGGGTTAAAACCTCAACCAAAAAGTATGTTAATCAAAACAGGCTTATATGATATTATAAAACAGGAGCATTTCTTTGATCATACGGGTGATGCAATTAACTATGCGTTAACGCAATTAGATAAAAAGAGGTGTTATGGTTGTCAACATTTTGCATTTAGAGAATGTGTTAGTCTTTCTGAATTAGGGTCAGCATCTTTCGAAGAAAAAAGGAAAGCAACTTCTTCCTAAATGTAATTAGAGTATTAGGGAAAGGAGGATCTGGCATTGGAGCTTGAAATGCAACAATTTAAAGCTGATTTTTTCAAAGCACTTGCTCACCCTTTAAGAATACGTATCTTAGAACTTTTATCTGAAGGGGATAAAAATGTCAATGAACTTCAAAGTATTATTGGGAGCGAAGGTTCTGCTGTCTCTCAACAATTAACGGTATTGCGTGCAAAGAACATTGTAGTAGGTATGAAAGATGGGAATAGAGTGGTGTATTCGTTAAAAGATCCAAAAATTATCGATTTATTAGTTGTAGCAAAGGAAATATTTAATAATCATCTAGTTGATACAATAACAAAGCTAGACAAGTTTAAAGAAAATGATAATTGAAATAATAAATTCCAAACGATTTAAAATGCCAATAGGTTGCTCCGAAGCTTATTTCTGATTCTACCTATACAATAGTACATGCTATGTACTATTGTATAGGTATGGTTAGATTTTAGTGTTAAGGAGCCTTTTTTATTAAAAGTATTCATGAATAGTACCGTATAATTTTAAGAGGTGGTAGAAGAATCATTTTTTAAATGAGATCGTAACCACAATAGAGCATCGCTTTTTGACTCGATACGATCATCTAGCTGTAGACAGGTTAATTCCTGAAAAATTTGTGTGAAAGTAGGGCCTGGCTTTAATCCAAATTGAATCAGATCCTCTCCAGTAAGCAAAGTTGGTAATGTCTTTCGTTTCTTTACATAGGCAAAAATTGCTTCCTTATTTGCTAATATAGCATAGTTAGAAATAACGTCTTCTTTAAATGTATAAAAATGCTGATGAATTGTACTTAAGGAATCATCAGATGAGATAGGGATTTGATCCATTTTAAAAATCTGTTGAACCATTTGAATATGTTGCGATGTAATGGCGTAAAACATAATTTTTCTATCCCAGTCTACTTGTCTAAAGACTATTGCAAGGATTATAAGAAATGGATCGCTTTTATTTTTCTTTATTAATTTCTCAATATTATTAAGTATTTTATCCGTTAAACTAATTTCAAAGAGAATAGACCATACACCGAGAGAGTCAAGTAGCTTGACTCCATCTGTAGACGTACTTTCATTAAGTAACAATTCTAGTTCTCGGAGAAGACGTTTGGCACTCACTTGTTTTAACATTTGCGATCCATCGATCGCTAATTCGCGTGTTTGATCGGCAAGTTGATAATTGAAGCGCAAAGCAAATCGAGCTGCTCGAATGATACGAGTAGGATCTTCTACAAAGCTCAAACTATGTAAAATTCGTATTTTCTTATTGTCAATATCATTTTGGCCTTGGAAATAATCAAGAAGATGACCGAAATTATTATAGTTTATTTGTAAGGCCATTGCGTTAATGGTGAAATCTCTTCTTCTTAAATCCTCGCGAATATTTGAAGCACGTACATTAGGCAACGCTCCAGGTGCGTCATAATATTCGGTACGACAAGTGACAATATCAAACTTTACATCAGCTGGTGTAGTCCATGTGGCTGTACCGAATTTTTCATGAGCTTTTATCTCGCCACCTAATTTATTACTTATAAGGTTTGCAAAAGCAATTCCATCCCCCTCAACGACAAGGTCAATATCTTCATTTTTTCTGCCTAATATGAAATCGCGAACAATTCCACCTATCAAGTATATTTTTACATTTTCTTGATCTGCGATCATTCCAATTTTGAGTAGCAAATCATAAATAGAAGGAGAGAGTTGTGCTTTCATTTTTGAGATGATAGGATAACTTTTTTGCTTTTTGGACGATTGATGAAGCTGTTCAATTACATCAGTTCTAGACAGAATACCAATCATTCTGTCGCCTGAAATAATTGGAATCCTACCAATATTATGTTCCATCATTGTTAGTTGAATTTCTTCTAAGGAAGCATGGGGTTGCAAAGTAATCAAATTTGTCGACATGTATCCTTTTACAGGAGCATGTCCTAGACCATGGTGAATTGCTTTATCAACATCACGTCGAGAAATAATGCCAACCAATCGGTCGTCATCATTAACAACAGGAAAACCGGTATGTCCGAATTGATGCATTTGGCTGTGGACGGATTTAATCGTATCATTTGGTGATACAGACTTTACTGGTACTGCCATTATTTCAGCTGCTGTTATAGCTGGCTTAATAATGGCATCAAGACTCTCTTGTACCATTGAGCTAACGAGTTGTAATTCGTGCTTTTTTAGTGTTGCTGAAGCGGCTTGGGCATGTCCACCCCCACCTAGTTTTTTCATTAGAGGACGAAAATCAATACGTTCAGAGCTAGCTCGTGCTACAACATAAACATGCTCTTTCATTTTTACAATTGATATGGCTGCATCTGAATCAGTTGACTCCATTATTTTTCTCGTAATCGTTGCAAGACCATTTTGATAAGTATCCTGGACGAAACGTGAGAGAAACAGCGTAATACCATTATCATAATATTGATCTCCATTAGTGAGTAATTGTTGAAATAATTCTTTCTCTTTTATGGATAACGCTTGTTCCGAAAACCGGTCTATTAACTTAATATCCATTTTTAACTGCTTTAAAATAGAGGCAATGTAAAGATCTTTAGCTGTTGTATGTTGGTAGGTGAAGTTTCCAGTATCTGTGTATAGTCCTAGGCCAAATAATGTTGCTTCAAAAGGGGTGATGGTAATCTCTTTCTTATGTAATATTTCAGTAAGAATGGTAATCGTTGCCCCTGTCTCCTCTATATATGTTTCTTCAGCTGTAACATCTCCTTCTTTTGGTGGATGATGATCATAAACGATAATTTTTTTATCATTTGGGAGTTCGTTTGCTGGAACCCCTGTTCTTTTGAGAGAAGCTACATCTACAAGAATGAGTGTTTCAACATCACTCCATCTAATCTCATTATATGAAGAGAAGTTAAGTCGATCCCTATAAATAGCAAGGTATGAACTCACTGTTGGCTGTTGTTTGTCTGTAAGTGCTACTTTAGCATGAGGATAAAGTTTTTTTGCTGCTAATAAGCTAGCTAACCCATCAAAGTCAAGATTCATATGTGAAACAATAACATCCATGTTTGAACCTCATTTCTACCTGTTTTGTATAAGTGTACCAGACTACAACTATACTTGATAAGGTAAAAAAAGAAGAAGAAAGGAATATCATCCTTCTTCTTCTATAATTAAGCCTTTTAATTCTAGTGATAAATTATCATAACCATTTACAAAATCAGACTTTTTAGTTTTTGCGAATGTTTTATATTTGATAAGAATCAATGATTGAAAAGTGTTTACTATTTTCGTGGTCGCATCTATGGAGTTTGCTAAACTGATAATAAATTTAGTTGAGTTAAAGGATAAAGTGGAATCTTTGTTTGTTTGAATGCCGATAGACATAAGTTCCTTGGAATAATGGTCAAATATTTCATTTATTGATGCTACATAGTTTGTACTAGCTAATATGTCAAAATTCTTCAGTGAGCCGAGAGCTTGGTTGTACTTTTGGACGAGTGCATCTATTTGTTTAATAATTTGGTTACTTGTTGCATCAAGGTTTTTAGCGGCTTCATATAGTTGCTTTTCTTGTCTATAAAAATGTTTGAATTCTTTTTTTAAGCTTTGTTGTTTTTGATAATATCGTTCATATGAGAGTAGATAATTTTCGGAAGGGTGATTTGTCGGATTTTTCGTATCTTGTATACGTTCGATCTGTTCTACTGCATCTATACTTCCCACCTCTGTCATTCGATTGACATATGAAGACTGAATACGATTGCTCCTTATCCGTGAAGTATTTGAAACTCGAGACAAAGTCTCACCACCCTTTATTAATCTTTTATATAATTAATTCCCCATTCCATGTAAAAGTACCTGTTTTATTAACTATATTTATTCAAACTTTTTAAAGTGGATGATGAAAGCTTGTAGGGATGTTAAGTATTACAGGCCTGGACTAATAAAGTTGCGTCATAAAGCAATGCTTGGAAGTTTTTATGTATCAAAACTAGTATGAGGAAAAAGTATAGGGAGAGAATGCTTTTTATGATCTTAAACAATTGAATAGTTGTTTGATCCAACAATGAGAAAGTTTGAACGAAGAGATTTGAGGGTAAATCATATATATAGACGAAGAATATGTGGCGAGCAATTGTATTTAGTGAAGTGGGAAAAGTTGAACTTCTAAAGGGGCGATGAATATCACCCTTTAGAAGTTAATTTTCTTTTACTTGGTAATTCTATGTCTTATTATTTAGCAAAAACGTGGTTACCGATTCTTACGGTTTCCGTACGTGTTGCAATCCAGTGATTTGTAGCAATTGTTGGATTGTAGAAAAATAAAGAACCTGAGCCTTGTCCGCGAAAAGCTAATGCTTCATTAACAGCACGGATTGATTCTTGGTCTGCTGCACGATTAATACGACCATTTTGTACAGGTGAGAATGCATAATATCCATTAGATACTTCATTGATAACCCCACGAACTGAATTTGGGAAATCATGATGATCGACGCGATTTAATACGACAGTTGCAACTGCAACTTTTCCAGCATAAGATTCACCCTCAGCTTCAGCACGAACTAGACGAGCTAATAGATCTTTCTCAGCAGCAGAAATTGATGATGGAATGGTTAACTTTTCGCCGACCATAATCATAGATGACGATTTATTATTTGCTCGTTGAATTGCTGTGGTTGATACGCCATATTGTTGTCCAATTTTATATAGTGTATCACCAGCTTGAACGTTATGAGTCGATTGAGCGTGTGTATCGTTTCCTCCAATAAAGAATAAAGAAGTTGCAGCAAACATTGTAACTAACATTTTTTTCATGTTGTAAAACCCTCCTTGGTAACTTGTACTCTACTAAACTAGCATAAATTCACTTACTAAGAAGGGTCCAACTTTTACCAACTGAGAATGTTACAAACGCCATCCCTAGAGGCAGTAAATCGGAATATGCTTCTTTACAGTTCTGTAACGTATAATAATAAATTCGTAATATATGAATATTTGTAGGCTCTAAAGTATCATTAAGTAAAAAAAGATGTAAGAAAAGGAGCAGCTCCTTTTCTTACATCTTTTTTAAATGGACTTCTTCTACTCTGTGTCCTGGTCCTTTTTTTAAAATTAAATCAGCTCTATGGCGAGTAGGGCGAATGTTCTTTTCTAAATTAATTCCGTTAATTGTGCTCCAGATATCTTTAGCAAATTGATGAGCTTGAGAGTCGTTTAAATGTCTGTACTGATGGAAAAACGATTCAGGTTGTTGAAAAGCGGTATTACGTAATAGTTTAAAACGTTCGATATACCATGAAAGAATATCATTTTCATCAGCATCCACATAGATAGAGAAGTCAAAAAAGTCTGAAACGAAAACCTGTGGAATTCGCCGATCTTTTTTGTTAACTTGTAATACATTAATTCCTTCAACTATAACCACATCAGGTTCGATGATTTTCTGTACTGTATTTTCTAGCACATCGTATGTTAAATGTGAATACATTGGCGCTTCAATGTAAGGGTAACCAGATTTAAGCTCATACAAAAATCGTATTAAACGGCCGATATCATAGCTTTCAGGGAAACCTTTGCGTTTCATTAACCCTCGTTCCTCAAGGACAGCATTAGGGTATAAAAAGCCATCCGTTGTTACTAAATCAACCTTTGGCTTATTAGGCCAACGAGAGGCAAGTGCTTGAATTAATCTTGCTGTTGTGCTCTTCCCAACAGACACACTTCCTGCTACTCCAATGACAAAAGGAACTTTTTTTGTTTTCTTTTGTAAAAACGTACTCACGTTATCGTGTAAGTTTACCGAATGTACCATGTGCATGTACAGTAATTGAGATAATGGAAGAAATATATCGGAAACTTCATCAGCAGAAATAGCCTCATTGATACTGCCGAGTTTCTCACGCTCACTAGCAGAAAGTATTTCGGTTGTTGATTCTGAAAGTTTAGCCCATTCAGCCCGAGTAAATGGAGTATAGGCTGATAAAGGGACAGACTTGTTTAAAGTAACCATATTGTTCTCCTTTACGTATATGTGTTCAGGTCGAAAATGACTCTATTTAATAAGAAATATTTTGATCTTCTTATAGTAACACTAATTTACTGAAAATGGGCAATAATTCACTCATAAATTCTATCTTGAGTTATAATAAATCGAAAGTTGGAGTATTGAAAGGGACGAAAAAGAGAATGAAAGTGATCATAGCTGAGAAACCGGACCAAGGAGTTAAATTAGCAGCTCCATATCCATCAAGTAAAAAATCAGGATACATAGAAATTAAGAGAACACCACAGTTTCCGAATGGTGCATATGTTACGTGGGCTGTTGGCCACCTCGTAGAATTGGTTCCTCCAGAGTTCTATTCACAGAAATGGAAGGCTTGGAGAATAGATAGTTTACCTATTTTGCCAGATCGCTTCGCACATAAAATCACAAAAGGGAAAAGCAAGCAGTTTCAGGTAATAAAAAAACTAGTTAACCAAGATCATGTAAAGGAAATTATTATGGCTGGAGATGCCGGGCGAGAGGGGGAGCTAATCGTTCGGTTAATTATTGAACAATGTAAGGTTAATAAGCCACTCAAAAGACTATGGCTTTCTTCTCTTACCAAAAAGTCAGTTGAAGAAGGCTTCCAGTCTTTACGAAGCGAAGAAGAGACTCGTCCTTTGTATTATGAGGCGCTAAGTAGATCTTGTGCTGATTGGCTTGTTGGAATGAATGCTTCGCGCGCCTATACACTTTTGTTCCAAGAAAAAGGGATCTCTGATGTCTTTTCCACTGGGAGAGTCCAAACACCAACGCTAGCATTAATTGTGAAAAGAGAAAAGGAAATTGAAAATTTTAAACCTGAACCTTTTTGGGAAATAAAAGCAACATTTAAAATTAAAGATAAAGAGTATAGTGGAATTTGGCATAAAGATAACCAGACAAGAGTTCAAACGGCCGAATTAGCAAATAAAATTGTCGCGTTTTGTGATGGCAAACAGGCATCGGTCATAAGTGTTAAAAAAGAAGAAAAACATTTTAAACCACCATTTTTGTTTACACTATCGAGCCTTCAAACATTAGCGAACAAACGTTATAAATATTCACCTAAAAAAACACTTGATACGGCTCAAAAGCTTTATGTAAAAGGATTTATTTCTTATCCACGAACGGATTCTCCTTTTATTACAAAAGGTGAGGCATTAACGTTTCCTAAAATTATAGAATCGTTAGCAAAAATGCAAGATTACTCTTCTTTTTTCCCTCTACCGATCAAGTCGTTAATTGGAAATAAACGCTATGTTAATGATCAAAAAGTTGGCGATCATTATGCGATTATTCCAACAGAACAGATTCCCGAAATACAAAAGCTCACAACTGAAGAAAGAAATATATATGATTTAATTGTTCGATCACTTCTTGCAGCACACGAAAATGAAGCGATTGTTCACACGACAAAAGTAGAAACACTTGTTGATGAACGAGCAACTTTTCAATCAAAGGGAAACATTACAAAGCAGGAAGGATGGAGAAAGATTATCTTTCCCGAGCAAAAGGAGAAAAAGGAAGAAGAATTACCCTTAATAGAACAAGGGGATTCAGGAACGGTAAAAAAGGTAGAGTCAAAAGAATCAGTCACTCAACCTCCTAAACGTTATACAGAAGGACAACTTATTAATGTTATGAAAACAGCTGGGAAACAATTGACTGATGGGGAACTTGAAAAGATTTTAACGGAATCACAAGGGCTTGGAACTGAAGCTACAAGAGCTGGAATTATCACTGTCTTAAAGGATCGAGGTTATATGTTAGTGACCAACAATATTGTTTCACCGACGGAGAAAGGTCGCCTATTAATCGAAGCTTTAGGGGATAGTCTATTAACTTCTGCTGAGATGACGGCAAAATGGGAGCAGCGTCTAAATGAGATTGGCAAGGGGAAGGCATCTCCAGCAGTATTTATGGAACAGACAAAAAAGCTCATTCATCACATCCTTTCTGAAGCAGAAAAACAATCGAAAGGATGGGACTTTTCTCAATATGATATAACAGCCATGAAAAAGAAACCTCAAAAAGGAAAGAGTAGGCCTACCACTGTGGGCGCTTGTCCTCAATGCAGTGGTCGAGTATTAGATAGGGGAACGTTCTATGGCTGCAGTCAATACAAGTCACATAATTGCAAATTTACGATTTCAAAGACGATCTTAGGGAAGAAAATTAGACAAAAAGATATGAGAGCTCTATTAAATGATGGAAAGACTGAATTAATAGATGGTTTTAAAAAAGGTGAGAAGACGTTTCAAGCCTCACTTTTTTGGAATAAAGAGAATAAAAAAATAGAATTTCGCTTTGAGCGATAATTATGAAAAGATCAGTAGCTAAGTTACTGATCTTTACTCTTCATCTCTTATTTGAATGGTTTGGTTACTCTTATTTGGTATTAGTCGAAATAAATGTACGACTAACATTCCACGTTTATAGGAAGCTTCAATTTTATCCTTCCGAACAGCAAAAGGCAATTCTATTGCGCGTTTAAAGGCCCCTTGTTGTAGCTCCTCTTGAATTAATTGAAATCCATTATAATTAAGATTAATTACACCACTAACTTCTAACGTATTTTCATAGACATTTAATCGAATATCTTCTACAGTTTCAATTGCTGGCAAAAAAACAGTACAAATCAATTCATTTCCGGATTGATATACGTTTGCTCTTGGTTGATTACCAACTCCGTTAAAATAATTATTAAATTTCCCCCAAAACTCATCTTCAAAAAAGTTCTTGAACGGTTTATTCCATTCATTTGCGTGAAAATCCAAGAGTATCACCCACTTTTAAACATTTCCACCTAGATTTTGATCTAAAATATCTGGATCTGTGACGTTATTTGCATTAAATCCATTATTTGTAATGACAAAATCACCATTAATTCCGGCGCCTTGACCGGAAACGCTTTTCTCTGAACTTTTTGGAGAAATATTTAATGAATCTCCAAAATGCATAATTCCACCATTTGAATTTACTTTAAATGGACCACCTACTATCGAAGGCATATTAACACCCTTTTCATTTTAGAATTACAGTACAGTACTCAGTAAACAAGTTATTGGTTCCAGTTTCTTTCTTCTAATTGTCTGATATGCTTCACCCTGGCTTCGGCATCAATGTTATGAGTTGATCCGATATGCACTACAGAGGAGGCAGCTGCCCCTATAATATCGATTTGATTGACATGAATAAAAGGAGAAACATTGTGTCTTGAGATGTTAATTGGTTCAGTGATAATCGGTCTCGGTAAAGGTTTAGTGAAAATTGGATACGCATTAAAATTGCCTTCATCACTATAAAATAATTCAACTTCACGCTGTACGGCCAAAGCCCTGGATCTCGGAGTAATATTCGTTGAATCGCCAATTTCTAAAACAGAGCTGCTTGCTAAGCTTGTGATTTTCACGTTTTTTACAATAGAAGTCCTTCTAACCATATGACACTCCTTTACTCAGGGGCAAGTGGAACGAATGGTCCTATAATTAAAGATTCGGGTGGTGTATCAAAAATAGAGGATAATGTGATTGTATCTGTATCTCCAACTAAGAATAGAGATGAAGTTGAAACCCCTACTATCCGAACATTATCGACACATACGTTTTTGTTAACTACGGTGAAATTCATATAATCACTCTGACTCCTCTCGAGGTAGGTGTTTAAGATACTCATCGTATGTTTTATGAATATCTTCTTTTACTTTATTTATAGCCATCTCTTCAACACGTGCAATTTCCTCTGGTGGTAAAGAAGCTTGATTAACTTGATTAAGGTAATAGTTAATACGATGGTCAATCTGTCTTCGTATATCATCAATGATATATTGGCGATAATGACTATCTAAATAATAATTATGCTGGCTTTCAATTTGATTGAAAATTTCATGGCATTCTCCATTCAAATAACTGTGTACCTGATGTTTTACTGTTTCAAAAATGTTTGATTGCTGTTGATTTACAGAAGGGACTTTTAAATCATGTTGATTAATCGAAAAATCTTCAATAGGTCCTTCGCCGTTATGCTGTGGTGTCAAACCGATATTTAACGTCCCTTCCAACCTTTCTACTTTTAACTGATCAAACTTATACTCGACTCTCTCTATATTTGAAGTTTGATTTTGTTTCAAAGTGTTGATTTCGTTCAGTAGATATTGAACCGTTGATTCTAAATAAGTAATTCTTTCTTGTTGAGAATTAACGTGGCCATAGAGTTGTTGGAGATTTTGTATCAAATCTGAATTGTTGAAATACATGAAATCTCCTCCTTACGTATTACTTCAACATTTTTATGCTCCTGTTGGTGGTGCAAGTGGAACAAGAGGAGGTCTTGGGTCATGTTCTTCTACTATTCCGTCTGCTTCAGGTGCTGGTTCTGTAAAGCCACCCGTATTATAGAGGTTAGATAGTGATTTAATCATACCCGCACTTCCGATTTGCAACACCGAAGAGTTCGTTATTCCATCTATTCTTAAATTGTGTATTGTAATGCTTTGATTAATATGGAAGTTCATATATACCCTCCTTTAGATGATTGATTGAATGTTTGAGTCAGCAAAATCTTTGTCATACGTATTTGTTGCACTCTGGTTGTTACTTACTTTCAGGTAATCTCCAGTAATAAAAGAGCCTGCACCGGCAAAGGTTTTCGCAGTACTTTTTGGAGCGATATTAAATACGTCTCCAATATTAAGTACTCCACTATTTCCAACACTGTTAACTTTTACGGCTCCTACAATTGCTGGCATAGAACCATCCTTTTCTTATCCAATAGCTAATAATAGAGTATGTAAAACCGTGATAAACGTTCATATGAAATAGCAAATTATCAATATACATATATTACCACTGATCTACAGCTTTACTGAAAAAAAGGCAAAAGTTGGTTCATTCCAGACAAACTCTTCATATAGTAATAATAAGGAGGGTGTCAGTTTATGGGGGTTGTAAGAACGGATAAGTGGTTACATCACTATAAATTAAAATGGAATGAAGCAAAGACGATTGAAGAAAAGTTTGAATGTCAAAGGGAACTGGTCATCAAACCACTTTGCGATCTTTTTTCGACGGAAGATGTATTGGGGTTGCATCAATATCTTATGCAAATGGGACTTTTTTTACCTAACCAATCAATCGAACGTGAATATGACATATGGAAACAAACAATGCCTTGGTTTGTCGTTCAAGAACAATTTCTTAAATTAAAAAAGAAATGGAATGGACCAGACGTTAAAATATATATTTTGCCATTAAATAATCAAGATGAGTTTCTCGCTAGTGAGCTAGGAAGAAAAACAGGATTATCATTACAAAATGCGATTTTACTATTTATCGATTCTTCTACAACAAAAAACGATCTTCTTGCTTTAATCACGCATGAATATCATCATATATGTCGCCTGGCGACCCTTCATCAAACCGAAGAGTCCATTACGTTATTAGAGTCAATGGCAATGGAAGGTCTTGCTGAACTTGCTGTTAAAGAAGAGTTAGGCCCAAATGCTTGCGCTTCTTGGACTCGCCGATATGATGATAGATGGAATGATAAGTGGTTTGAAAGGTGGATTCGCCCTAATTTGTTTGAGCAAGGAAGAAAAAATTATCTAGTTTACCTATATGGAAGTCAAGAACATGGAATTCCATTATGGTTAGGGTATTACACCGGTTACAAACTGGTTCAATCTGCAACGACTGAAACCGATAATACTGTACAACTATTGCAAGTACCTGCTGAGACATTACTGCAGAAATCGAAATTCAAACTAAAAGAGGTGAGAAAAAATGGTGATTATTTGTTGTGATAGCTCATGATTAGATTATTCTTCGTTCTTATTGGCTTCACACTAGCTGTAGTAGGTGGAATAAGTATTTTAGCATATTTAAATTTACTTACAGCTGGTTATGATGCTTCGATGTATGTGATGTTCTTACTGCAAAGAATAGAGTTTTATTTCTTCGTTATTGGAGTCATTATCATCATTGTCTCAATGACGATACCCACTAAAAGAAAGCGGAAAAAAAAAACTTAGAATAATTTGGAATGAATTATGTGTGTATGGAATAAACTGGTTCGTGCCTGCCTATACTGTGGATACAAAACAAAATACAGTGAGGGGGGTTTTTCATGGTCCATATCCGAGACGTATGGGTCAATTGGTTCGAAGGCGAGGAAAACGGATATAATGTATGTGATTTTCATGAATGGCGTAGTGATGACAGAATTGAAGTGTTAGATCAAGCAATCGTAGTATTAGTAAGTTCAGAATTATTCCACTACATTGAGAACAACTTATCCGACCTGCCGGAAGATTTGTTGGCTGAAGTTCATCAACAAAGTTATCTTAGAAAAAACATGTCGCGTATTCAATTAGATTACTGCTTTATTGCAACAGATGGTATAGGGATCATTGCTGTTGATACAATGGGCTATAAAACGCCTATTCGGAAAAGTCGATTAACTCCAAGACAGGAACAAATGGTTTATGAGCAATTAAAACAGAATGAATTTACCAAATTTGAATTATCAAGCACTGTTAGCAAAGAGTACCATATTTTATCACCGAGTCCTGAAGATCTTTGGGGGTTAACTAGAAGAGAGAGACAATTAAAGCAATTGTTGTATATGGCTTTGGATCAGCTATACTCTTCTGGAACTGATGCTGAAGTGCGTTACTGGTATACAGAGTGGAGCCCTAACGATTATATACGAATACAAATGCTAAGTAGAGATGAAGCTTGGGAACAATTGTATTCTGAAATTCGCATAGGGTGGACTGAAAAACATCACCAACTATGCGAAGCGATGGTTAGAGGACAAGCCTTCTTTGAAAAGTTATGGGAGCTTGAGCATGGTGAGAGCGTTAAATAAATGAATAGTTTGTGAACAAGCAAGGAACAATTGAAGCATAAGCATAGTAATGTCTAAGAAATAGCCAAACGTGCTATTCTTAGGCATTTACTTTGTAATTAAACTCTCCTATAATAATTACAGAGAAAGATGAATTAAGTAAGGAGGGGAAACAATGGATAATTTCGCTTATGCTGTGATGCAAATCCTAACAGTTGTATTGTTAGTGGGAACACTAGGACTATCATTTTTTGTAGGAAAAGTCATGAAGAAGAATGCAGGATACTAAAAAGGACGGTTTTCCGTCCTTTTTTGCATGTGGCTGCATGTTCAATTACTCCAACCAAAAATTTATTTTTGCCTCTTACGTCCAAGCCCCATCGCGCGCTCTGCTTTTTCGATCATGCGAGAAGCTACTTGATTCGCTTTGTTTGCACCGTGGTCGAGTATCTCATCTAACTCTTCAGATTCAATTAATTCATAATAACGATTTTGAATAGGTTTAAGTGTATTTACTACTACTTCAGCTAGATCTGTTTTAAAATCACCATAGCCTTTATTGGCGTAACGCTCCTCAATTGTCTCAATTCTTTCACCAGAACATAAAGAATAAATGGAAAGTAAGTTAGATACAGCTGGTTTTTCCTCACGATCGAAACGAATGCTACCTTCAGTATCTGTGACAGCACTTTTAATTTTTTTCGTGATCGTTTTTTCGTCATCTAACATTGAAATATAGCTTTTTGGATTAGGATTTGACTTACTCATCTTCTTAGAAGGGTCATTTAAAGACATGATACGAGCACCTACTTTAGGTATACGAACCTCTGGGATCGTAAAGATGTCATTATATTTTTTGTTGAATCGTTCTGCAAGGTCACGTGTAAGTTCGAGATGCTGTTTTTGATCTTCGCCAACTGGGACTATATCTGTTTTATAAAGAAGGATATCTGCTGCCATAAGTGGTGGATAGGTAAGCAATGCAGAAGAAACAGCTTCTTTCCCTTCAGATTTATCTTTAAATTGAGTCATTCTTTCAAGTTCACCTATGTAAGAAACGCATTGCATAATCCAACCTAGCTGAGCATGGGCAGGTACTTCAGACTGGATAAATAAAGTGGCTTTCTCATGATCAATTCCAACTGCTAAGTATAGAGCAGCTAAATTTCGAATATTTTCACGAAGTTTTAAACGATCTTGTGGAACGGTAATAGCGTGTTGATCAACAATACAGAAATAACAATTATATTCATCTTGCATCTCCACGAAATGCTTCATTGCCCCTAAATAATTTCCAAGTGTTAATGTGCCACTTGGTTGTATGCCAGAAAATACGGTTTTCATTTTTGTCATTCCTTTCATTAACATGTTCTTATGATATACATCAAATCATATCAGATTGTTTCCCAAAAACATAGGCTGATACACCTCTTGAAAAGAAGTCAATTTGAATATCATGAATGATCTTTTAAGAAAAGGTGAACAATAACTTTATCATATTTGTAACAGGTTCAAGGAAGTGAGGCGCTTATGAGTCAAATCACTATATTTTCTGCTTCAATAGGAAATGGTCATAACGAAGCTTCAAAAGCATTAAAAGAGCAACTGGAGGAACAAGGAGAAACCGTTTCAATAATAGATACTTTTCATTCGATCCATCCCTTGTTACACAAAACATTTTTAGAATTATATTTAAAAATGATTGAAAAAACTCCACGCTTTTGGGGAAGGCTTTACCGATATAGTGAGGAGTATTCATGGTTTTTAATCATGGATCAACTTGGTTCTTTTTTTTGCGAAAAATTGCATTCGATTATAAAAAAACAACGGTCAAATGTATTGATTTCTACTCATCCGTTTGTAACAGCTTTTTTATCGAGATTAAAAAGAAAAAAACATTTATCGATCCCACTGTATACCGTAATAACTGATTTATATTTACACCCTGCTTATGTACGTCCTGAGATTGATGGTTATTTTACCGCCTCTCCGTATATTGAACATTTTGCAAATGAACATAACTTACGACAAGATCAATTATTCTGTACAGGTATTCCAATAAAAGAAATTCCCGATGTTTCCATTCCAAGGTGGAAATTAAGAAACGACTTAAGCTTACAACCTGATGAAAAGACAGTGTTGATAACAGGAGGGGGCCTAGGACTCGGTAATTATGAAGAGATATTAGTATCATTAGAAAAGATAAAGGAAAACGTCCAAATACTATGCATGACCGGAATGAATAAAGAGATTGAACAAAAAATAAAAATATGTGCTAGTAAACATCGTGTACATGTTATTCCATACACTGATCAATTCACCAAATATTTAAGAGCAAGCGATATTGTCATATCAAAAGCAGGTGGGTTAACGATGTCAGAAGCACTAGCCTGTGAAACACCAATTTTAATTTATCAACCAGTACCTGGACATGAGGAAGATAATGCAAAGTTCTTAATGGAATTTGGGACAGCTTTTATCGCTGAAAAAAGCGAAGAAGTTACGAACCATATAAAAGAAATGTTATTCAATGAGGAAAAGTACAATCAGCTAGTAATAAACGCCCAAAAACTAAAAAAACCCGATGCAGCCAAACAAATCGCTTACGCAATAAAACAACTAGTAAAAACAAAACAAGTACTATAGAGGCCACGGAAAAAGGAGAATTATCCTTTTTCCGTGGCCTCTAAGCAATGAGCTCAATTAAGACATAGGTACTTGGCGCTGGATTTTACCTTCAATGCGATTAAAGATATTTTTAAGAGAAGGGCCAGTAATCGTTAAACCATGATTTTTAAGACCGATAATGGTTTCAGATGGATTGTCTGATTCTCGAATTAGTTGAGCGACGGTTTCGGCTAATTCAATTGTTCCACATGGATAATTAATCTCTGTTGCTTGTATACCGTCCATCCAAGCATGAATGTGGACAATCGCACCGACGTCTGGATGTTCCTTATAAATCATCCAATGTTCAATTGCGTCCACTGAGGCTCTTTTTGGTTTAACATTTGGTGGAATACTGACTTCAATAAAGTTCTCATCATCATTATATCCCTTTATATAGAGTATATCTCTACCTATTTCTTTCATATTCGCTTTATTAATACCACTAGCGCTCATCCAGAAGTGATCTTCGTCGCTTCTAGCACTTAAGTTTCCGTAGCTTAATCCACCAAGTCCATATAGTTTATTGAGGTGACGCATATCTCTTTCGCTTAAGTATTTATCTAAAGGAAAAGGAGCTGGCAGCAAATCCATTTCATCTAATTTTTTACCGGATTTACTTAGCTCAGTTGTTACCTGGTTGCCTTCCCAAAGTGGCTTAGGAAGATCTTCGTAAAATTGATTGTCAATAACAAGTCTAGAACATGTTAACGGTTCAAGACGTTTATATATTTTATCCAAGAATTCTTGTTCATCATCACCCTCGTGGTATGAAATAGAGTAGCAGCCTTGTTCCGGTGTTAAAAAGTGGACATCTGTTTTCCCAGAACGGTGATTAATGTACATAAAATGGTTTGCTAATGAGCGAACTAGAAAAGGATATACTTCGGTAAATAAATCATATGGTTGGCCAGAACTTTCTAATGCTGCAACAACAAAGGTTGCTTGTGCTTTTCGGCGAAATGGTTTGATTTCATCTTCCGTAACAAAATGAAAGACGAGTTGAAGAGGATCATTATTATTTTCAGTGTATGAAAAACCATTTTTTGAAAATGTTGATACTAAACCTTTTGATAACCATTGTAAGAATGGACTAGTAGGATTTGAGCTCAATGTAAAATTTTTCATAGTTAACCTCCAACAGTAGTTTGATCATGGTTGAAGACAACTTTCAAAGCATTTTCACGATTTTTATTAGAAATGGTGTTGAAAGCCGCCTTGTAGTCATGTAGAGGGTATTGATGGGTAATTAGAGGTGATAGATCAACTTTCCCTCTCTTCATTAACTCAATTGCGATTTGAAGAGTGTTCATTTTCTGACCTTCAAATTCATTTGTGCTGTATGCAAAACACCCTTTGATCGTTAGTTCATTTAACCAGACTGTTGTCCAATCAATCTGTTTCATTATGCTTGCTAAACCGAGAAGGACAACGGTACCACCACTTTCTGTAAAGCGTAGTGCATCTGTAACACTTTTCTTCCTGCCTACACACTCGTACACAATGTTGGCTCCACCTTGTACGACTTCTGCTCCGAAAACAGGCTTTAATGCTTCTGCCCCAAGTGCTCTTGCAGTCGAACTGACATATGACTGATCAAGATAAATTACTTCATCGGCCCCAAGCGCTTTGGCCATGTCAGCTTGAAATGAATGTTTAACTAAGATTGAGACTTTACAGGAATAATTAAGTGCTTTGATAGCAGCTACAACCGAAAGTCCAATCACCCCAGCCCCTATGACTAACACTTTATCTCCTGTTTTTGGTGGATTACGTAATACAGCATGAAGAGCACAACTGAATGGCTCTACTAAAACACCGTTTAAATCGTTTACCTCGTCTGGTAAGGGGAGAATTTGACTTTTGTGTGCAACAAAATAAGGACTCCAACTTCCTCCCGTATCTTTGCAAGCCCCTATTAACAAACCAGATTCGATTGACCCTTTCGTTTTTTTCTCACATAAGCTCTCGTCTCCACGTTCACAAGCTGGGCAAGGTTCTAAACCCCGAGTTTCACATGAGAGAACAGGATTAACAACAGCCCGTTGCCCTACTTTTAAATGGGTAATATTCTTTCCGAGTTCCGCAATTTGCCCGACAGCTTCATGGCCAATTGTAAATGGAAAGGAAACATACGGTGATGTAGTTGGCGAATCATGTAGAAATAGTAAGTTCATATCACTACCACAAATGCCACCATACTTAACTTTAATTTTCGCCCAATCTTCATTAGGTAAATTAGGCACTTCGGTTTCTCCCCACTTTAAACAAGAGAACCGGGGATTCCAATGGAGTGAAGGGAACCAGCGACCAAATGTTTTTGTAAGGACATATTTCGGAATTGTAAAATCAAATTGTAAAGCGTTCATCTAATCACCTCCCTAATTAATATGGAAGTACGTACTTAATTACTTGTAATTTGTGCAAAAAAAAGTATTTTATTCATATTTTTCCACTATAATTGGAATAAATATCTTTGAATATCGAAAAGAAATATGGGAAGAATACATGCAAAAAAGGGGGGAGGAAGTAGATGTATTATTTTCTTGTAAACAAAACATCAGGAAAAGGACGGTCTGTTCAAACTTGGAGTGAAATAGAAAAAGTTTTGAACGAAAAAAAAGTTGAATATCATGTTCAATTTACAGCTACTAAAGAAGAAGTTATTAGCTATCTAAACAATTTAATTTCATCTAAAACGAATATATCGTGTATCATCGCTCTTGGTGGTGACGGGACAATTCATGAGATTATGAATCAACTAATTGGAACATCAGTACCATTCAGTGTTATCCCGACAGGATCTGGAAATGATTATGCAAGAGCGAGAGGAATTTCAAAGGATTACAGAAAAGAAGTTGAGAAACTGTTGCAAAATGAAAAAAGCAAAATTGATGTATTAGAAGTTGGTGACCGCCATTGTATGACAGTAGTTGGAATAGGTTTTGATGCAAAGGTTGCCGATGAAGTTAACAAAAGTAATTTGAAGAAGTGGTTTGGAAGTCTCGCTTACTTAGTAACAATCTTAAGAGTCTTACTAACATATAAGGCTTCTTCTTTTAGGCTTCAATTGAATGGTAGCGAAAAAGTTTTTGAGAAAGTTTGGTTAGTAGCAGTAGCCAATCATGCTTACTATGGAGGAGGAATAAAAATTTGTCCTAAAGCGATTAGTGATGATGGGAAATTGGATTTATGTATTATTCACAGTCTCCCTAGGTGGAGGTTACTCTTTATACTCGCTAACGTTTTTGGGGGGAAACATGTTAACATGAAAGGTGTTGAATATTTACAAGTAGAATCTATTTATGTAGATTGTGATGAGCCACAAACTGTAATGGCTGATGGAGAAATGATTGGAACGACTCCAACAGCAATTTCAATAAAAAAGAATGAATTTCATATTATGTCATAATAAAGAAGGTGACTGAAATGTTCTATAGCTAGTAATTAAGGTCAAGTTCATGATAGATGACCTAGCTAAAGTAGACATACATGTCACCTTTTTTTATGTGTTTAGTGAATCGGTTTTGAATTTGAGTAAGACTGTCGTTCTCTAACAGTTTGGTTTCTATGAGGTTTGTTATATACATCTTCGTATTCTAAAGTAAAGAGGAGATCTAAAAAGTGATAGCTAAAATCCTTAACTTTTCCTAGCAAAGCTTTCATATTACATCCTCCTGTCTAGAAGTCTCTGTATAACTAATATGTACGAAGATGCATAAAAACATACAAGAGGGATTTCAAGAAGGGCGACTTTTCCCTTCTTGAAATCCCTCAAAGCAATGAGCGAACATGCTGCCTTGTTTTAAGGAGCTATGAGCGATTTTCTCATAGCTACGCGTAGCAAGGGAGCCATTGCAAACAATCGAAGGGCGACTTTTCCCTTCTTGAAATCCCTCAAAGCAATGAGCGAACATGCTGCCTTGTTTTAAGTAGCTGACTTTCGTCGTTCATTCAATCTTAAGACCCATAGAACAACATTAATAACAACAATTAAATAAAAAAGCCACGTAATGGTGTAATCATTTAGATAGGAGATAAGCACAAAAATAATTAAGACGGTAATAGCAACTAATTGAAGAATTTGGATTTTACTCAAGACTTCCCCTCATTTCGCATGATTTCCTTTTTAAGGACATACGATACATTATAACAATCCTGAAAAAGAACGAAAAGAGGCGTGATGGATGAGAAGAAAACAAGCTTTTTATCGAAGTGTTTTAATTATTCTTTTATGTGGTGTTGGGTTTATGTATAGCCAATCAGATAGTATTTTTCAACAGGTTGAGGAGTCTGTAGCTGCTTCGGTACAACCAGGTGTGCAAGTCGGACAAGAAGCGCTTCCTATTGAATTGACAACCTTAAATGGAAATCAAGTTTCATTAGATGATTTTATAGGACAGCCAGTTGTCATAAACTTTTTTGCGACATGGTGTCATCCTTGTCAAGAAGAAATGCCAGTCATTTTAGAGATGGAAAAAAAGTTGAAAGAAAAAGGTGCAGCGTTCTTAGCAATAAATATGACAAGTCAAGAAAAGAGCCAAGCAGAAATAAGACCATTTCTGCAACACTATCGAGCGACTTTTGATCCACTTCTTGATCAAGATGGAGAAGTAATGAAAAAATATCAAATTATTGGAATACCTACAACAATAGTTATTGATGAACAAGGGCTGATTGTTCAACGAATCAATGGAGGCTTAACCTTTGATATAATGGAAGACCTTATAGTTCTGAGGGAAGAAGGTTAAAGAGACTGCTGGAAACGTAGGACGGCCAGTTTTCGAAGAGAAAATACAAAAGCAATAGAAGTAGCGTATCAATTCACATAGAAATTGGTACGCTTGTTTTTATTTATAAACTATATTTACCGTGTTATTAATTATGAATTTGGTATACTTTAATTGATAAACTGGGGTAATGGTAAAGAAAAGAATATTTATAAACTTGTAAGGAGTGTGTTCATTATGGTTGGAGTAGAACTTGATATGGTTGTGAAAGATAGCTTACAAGCACTGGAATTATACGAAAATATATTTGATATCGAGCGTGTGGAGGTTTCAAACTTTCCTCGTGGTGAAAATGAGGTAGTTTTTACCCTATACGACGTTCACTTTCATATGTTAGATGAGAATCCAGAATTTCATTTGATTGCACCGAATCTTGAGGACCCTAAAACTAGTTGGGTAAATGTTACTGTCCCAAACATTAAAGAGACCTACGCAAAAGCGATGGACCGAGGTTGTAAAGAAGTGCAACCGGTAACTGAGATAGCTGACTATGGTGTATCGAACGCCGTATTTATGGACCCCTTTGGTTATGTATGGATGCTGCATCAGGTACATAAAGAAGTTAGTCATGAAGAGCGTATACAGCTTTGGGAGGAGAAAAGGGAGAATTAACAATTGGAAATAGTATCTAAAAATGTATTTTGCTAATGGAAGCGTTAGTTCAACAAGAGTAAATAGCACAGGTGTTAAGTACCTGTGCTATGCTATTTTCCTTGCGTGTTCACTTTATTCCTCTAGAAACGAATCCATTACTGAAAAAGATCGGTCTTTCCTTTTTTCAGCAGCCTCTATTATTACTGGATGAAAATAAGAAAAGAAGAAATGAAGTATAGGATAACTAAAACAACAGAGGGCAATGCATAACGGAGCATGGTTTCTCTTGGTTTTCGTATTAATGCATAAAGGACTACAACTGATAAAATACCGACAGCTGCTGCCGTAATTTGATGTACATCAGATACTGCAGCAATGATTGGACCTTCACGATAAAAAATATCGGCTAAGCCTAATATTAAAAAGTTAAATAAGTTGCTTCCTAATATTGACCCTATGGCAAGGTTGTTGTTCCTAAGTTGCAAAGCAACAAGTACAGATACGGCTTCAGGTAGAGACGTTGTAGCTGCAATTAAGAAACTTCCAACAAAGCTTGCACCAAGCCCTGTAATCACAGCAATTTGATCCCCTGTAATCGTTAAGAGAGTTCCTGCCCCCATGATGACAATCGCAGCTATCACAAAGCCAATAATTGCTTGTTTGAGGGGAATAGCTGACATATTGTATTCTTCTGGCTCTTCTACAGGTTGATCGGGGTATTTTTTTGATAAATAGGAGGTTAGCCAAATCCCTAGTGCATAAACAGAGAAAAGGATCCAAATATCAACTCCAATACCAAGTAATGAAATTTCGATTCTAATGGAAAGAGCTAGTAAAGCAACAATTGCAAGAAGCAAACCAACACTGGCTGTATATAAATGAGAACGCTCAGCTGCTTTAAAGATTTGTTGTCTCCTAAAATAGAGATCGAAACTCGCAATAATTAATAAATTAAACATGTTACTGCCAAATACATTCCCAATAGCAATATCGGGAGTATCTAACACAATAGCAGATACGGTGGTTGTCACTTCAGGAAGAGAAGTTGCTCCAGCGAGGAAAATCGTTCCAACCATCATCCCCCCAAGAGAGGTTTTTTCTCCAATTGTATCGGCATATGTAGAGAGTTTTATCGCAGCTAGTACGGTAATGACAGCTGCTATAATAAACCAAAAAAAGACCATAAAACAATTCCTCCTAAACATAAATGACACAAAAAAGACCCTTTTATGAGAGTTTGCCCCAAGTTGGATGTAATCTCTCATAAAAAGGTCTTGCGTACTTTGAGGCCAGTTCATGTTTCGATATGAACTGCTCAACTCAAAGCTCAATGAACCGAGTGAAATTTCACTGTCATGACGACTCATTGACCAAAAGGTCGCTACTCCCCTTTTTAGGGTATTCTATTGTGATGTGTTTAATGTAGCATGAGGAGGAGCGTATCGTCAATTTGTTTTATGTGATTAAAATTTCGAAAAAATCAAATTGAACGCTTTATATAATTGTTATTTTTTTTAGATTCAACCTTTTTATCTAGCCGTTCTAATAGTCGTCTTGCGCGACTATCTGAAATCGTACGGTAATGATGATCTCCTCCTGGCTCTTCATCGGCTTCATCGGCTAAAGCTACAACATGTTGTAGTGGATTCAATTCTAAATACCCGTTAGGTAAATAAGAATCGGTGTGAAGCAAAATGGCTAAGGCGATATCTTTTGCTATTTTTGGATGTTCACCTAAACGAATTAGCAGTTTGTGCGCTCTTTCGGAGCCTTTGATTGCATGAATATCATTTTGTTTATATAAATCATAATCCCACTGACCATCTCGATACCATGTGTAATGACCGATATCATGAAGGAATGCAGCCTTCGTTGCTAGGTCAGGATCAACTTTATGCTCAAGTGCTAAGCGAAAAGCATGATAAGCACAAGCAACTGCGTGGGCCATACCAGAGCGTTTTACATATTTTTGCGTAATGGGATGATCAAACAATTGAACTAATGTAACATGTCTCATGGGACATTCCCCCTTTTCTAGGTTGTGATAAATTTTGTCATTAAAAAAGTATATTTCATCTATTATAAAGACTTTTTGACTGAAATGCAACAATTGATTGAAATTGGTAGCAATGTACATACTAAAGAGTGTATAATGTAAGAATGCAAGTTGAAAGGGGTTAAAAATGGCTACAACACACACGTTTTCAAAAGGTGAAGAAATTGCAAATGCAATTACACACGGTATTGGAGCTTTATTAAGTATTGCAGGACTTGTCTTGCTTATTGTATTTTCGAGTCTATATGGTTCTGCTTGGCATATAGTTAGTTTCACAATTTATGGCACAACAATGCTTTTACTATATTTTTCTTCCACAATGGTTCATGCTATGCCTCCTGGCAAGGTCAAGGACTTATTTGAAATTTTTGATCACGCATCGATTTACTTATTTATTGCCGGCACCTATACTCCATTATTATTTATCGTCGTTCAAGGCGCTCTTGGTTGGACCTTATTCGGTATTGTATGGGGGATCGCAACTGTTGGAATTATATTTAAGATATTCTTTGTGAAGAAATTTCTTTTTATGTCAACCGTTTTCTATATCGGAATGGGGTGGCTTGCGATCGTTGCTATAAAACCAATAATAGCAACATTATCACCTGCTGGAACGTTTTTATTGTTTATTGGTGGAGTTTGTTACACTGTAGGAACAATTTTTTATGTTTGGAGAGGATTTAAATACCACCACGCTGTCTGGCACTTATTTGTGTTAGCTGGAACAGTAGCTCATTTCTTTATGATATTGTTTTATGTGTTGCCAATTTAATTTTTAAAAAAGGGTGTTTCATAAAAGTTCCGGGTTCCATTTCATTTACTATTTTGTGATATGGTATCAGGAATTTTAGAGAGACGCCTTTCTTTTTGTTTTTTTAGACTCATTTAAAAGGGAGATATGTAATGTATATTACGATAGCTGATTTGGCAGATTATTTAGAATTGCCTGAGAGATACATATTGGAACAAATTAAACAAGGTCATATCAAAGCATTATACGATGGAGATAAATATTTAGTAAACAAGGATAATTTCTCATGGCATAAGGAACAACTTGACATGAAAAGAAAACAATTGACAGAGGAGGCCGAGGAACCAATTCCCGAAGATTGGGATGCTAAAGACGAAGATTAATACATACACTATAAACGTGAACACAAAACCAAAAGAAAAGGTTGTGAAGCGCATGGGGAAACACTTGGTTTTTGTGCTCATGCTTTGTATCTTTGGTTTCGTTGTAGGACCTTTTTCTGTACATGCAGAAGAAACAGAGACAATCAAAGCAAGAGACCATCAGCAGAAATTAATGCAAAGAACAGCGTTTGATTTGCCAGATAAATTGATCCGATTTGAATATGATTCCGGGTATTCTTTTTCATATCCAGCAGATGGGGTTCGTGGTATTTATGTTACTGGTAACTCAGCAGGAGGAGAACGATTTGATACGTTGCTTGACATGATTAATACCACGGAGTTAAATTCAATGGTCATTGATATTAAAGATGATCATGGCTATCTTACCTATCGTCCGGAAGACGAATCGCCGTTCTTTAACATTTCCCAAAATTACATTGGAAACACAGAAGAATTAATGGAAATATTAGAGGAAAATGAAGTATATCCAATAGCGCGTATTGTAGTGTTTAAAGATACTGTACTTGCAGAAAGTAAACCTGAATTATCATTTAAAGAAAATGGAGAAGTGTGGAAAAATGGCAGGGGAGAAGCGTTTGTTAATCCATTTTTGAAAGAGGTATGGGACTACAATATAGCTATAGCAGAAAAAGCTGCTAAAATGGGGTTTAAAGAAATTCAGTTTGACTATGTTCGTTTTCCAGAAGGTTTTGAACGACGAGATGAAGTGCTTGAATACGAATTAGGTGAATACACAGATGGGGACGACAATGTAAAAAAACGAGTAGAAGCTGTGACTGATTTTGTGGCCTATGCGAATGAACAATTATCTTCATACAATGTTGATGTCTCAGTTGATATATTTGGATATGCTGCAACCATTAAAGAAGCACCTGGAATCGGGCAAAACTTTTCTAAAATCTCAGAAAATGTAGATGTGATTTCATCGATGATTTATCCTAGTCATTGGACTCCTTATTTTGGCTTAGATAAGCCTGACCTGTATCCTTATGAGTTAACGAAGGAGTATGCAAAAGTTGAAAATGAGGTCCTCGAAGCTTTGAAAGACCCACCAGTTTCAAGACCGTGGATTCAAGACTTTACTGCAACTTGGCTTGGATCAGGAAATTATAAGAAGTATGGAAAAGAGGAAGTCGAGGCCCAAATTAGAGCACTAAATGAGCAAGGAATTAACGAGTTTTTACTTTGGAATGCAACGAATCGCTATACACCAGATGTGAATTACAAACCATTAGATTAAATTGAAGAGCTGCTACATGAAGAGCAGCTCTTTTTGCGATTCTCCCCTATCTTTACTCAAGTGCAGTAATAAAGAGGTGTCTGACCCCGAGGAACAGCGTGTAATTGTATGGGTGAGGTGCGTATACTACAAATAATGGTTAGAATGGTTAACCTTCCTAAGATATGCTGAAATGAGGCAGTTTAAGCTTATGGAAAAGAGGAATATACTAAGATTATAACGAATATGGAGGTTACATTGTATGAATTGGTACGAAAAGCTCAATCAATACTTCCCGATCGAAGAAATGAAATCGAAAGAACATATGGAATTACTGTTAAAAGAAAAAGCAGATATTTATCATAAAGATGAAGGCCCACATCATGTGATGATGTACGTAGAAACAGATGATTTCGTGTTTGTTGATTATCTTTTTGTTTCAAAGGATGCAAGAGGCCAAGGGTTAGGCAGAAAGTTGCTTAATCAATTAAAACTAAAACAAAAACCGATTATACTGGAGGTAGAACCGGTTGATTATGCTGATACCGATACGAAGAAGAGACAACGCTTCTATAGTCGTGAAGGTTTTAAGCATGCGGAGTCTGTTGGTTATCGAAGGCGTTCGTTAGCGACCAATGAAATTAATGAGCTAGAAATACTATATTGGTCTCCGACAGATGAGTCAGAAAAAAGTATTTTTGAAAAAATGAAACACACGTATGAAAACATTCATACGTATAAAGATAAAGAGCTTTATGGAGCCTCATATGAGGATGTAGACCAAGTTCTCACATATGAGGAAGAAAAGGATCAGGCAAGTATGTAACCTAGCATGTAAATCATCAATAATGAGGGTGATTGAGATGAAAAGTAAAGTCCGTAAACGTGCTAAAAAGAAAAGAGAAATGCTTAAAGACTTTTTAAAGAAAAATGTGCGAGGTTGGAAGGGACGTACGAACCGAAGTCCAGTACCGACACCTACAAGGCGAACGATTGCCTAAGACGTAAGGATGACTCAAAAGCCAAAAGTATAGTTAGCAATGGCTCCATTCGCCACATGTCTATAGAGAAGAACCTTACTTCTCTGATGGCTTGTAAAAGATGTAGCAATTCGTTCATTGCCTCGGGGTGTGCCTAAGGTCAAGTTTAGACCTTTTGGCACATCCCTTTCTTCTTTTCATGTGTGAACATGATCAACCTTTTTATTCTTATTACGACGTCTATCCGTTAACTCATAAAGAACGGGTATTAAGATTAATGTGATAAATGTTGAGACAGCAAGCCCAAAAACGATAACTATAGCCATTGGTTGTTGAACCTCAGTACCTTCGCCGAATCCGAGTGTTAATGGAAGTAAACCAAGTATAGTCGTAAGAGCTGTCATTAATATCGGTCTTAACCTTGTCGGCCCTGCCTTAATGATAGCCTCGTTACTAGGTAAACCATCGTTCTTTAATGTATTGATGTAGTCCACTAAAACGATGGCATTATTAACGACAATGCCTGTTAAAATTAATATGCCGATTAACGAACCTACTCCAAGAGGTTGATTTGTTATAAGTAACCCAAAAATGACACCAATTGCTGTTACAGGCACTGAAAACATAATGATAAATGGATAGAAAAATGATTCGAACCGTCCGGCCATTACCATATAGACAAGTAGAATAGCTAAAGCAATCGCTCCACTAAGTTTAAAAAACGCATCGTTCATCTGTTCATTTTGTCCACCAAATGTAATACGATAACCACTAGGCATTAGAGGACGCACTTCTTCTTTTAAAGCGAGCTCAATGTCTGAGATAACACTTCCTAAGTCACGACCTAAAATATCGGCCCGAATGGTAATCTCACGTAAGCGATCAGATCTACGAATCGAGCTGGGCCCTTGTCCACGTTTCACAGTTGCCACTGCCGAAAGTGGAATACGTTCACCAGTAGGAGTATCAATGAGAAGTTGTTCCAATTGATCAACAGATGCTGTATAACGATCCTCTACTTGGAGCCGTACGGCTATTTCTTCTCCATTACGGGTAAGAGTTGAAGCGATGAGTCCTTTAGTTGCATTACCAATAATAGTAGCGATTTGGGCACTTCCGATCCCATATGAAGCTGCATTTTGGCGATTAATTAATACAGTAACTTCAGGATTTCCTTCAGTGTAATTTGAAGATGGTTCTCGTACACCTTCTACAGATGAAATCGTTTTGATCATATTGTCTGCGATGTTTTTTAATGTCTTTAAATCCGGACCTTTAACCGTCACGGATATCGGATTTTCTGAGAAGCCCGTGTCGCTCGCTGTGACTGAAATATCAGTATTAGGAATTTGCTGTAATCTCTTGCGAATATCTTCAGCTATCACCAAATCTGAACGAATGCGAGTAGTAAGATTTTTAAGTAAAATGCTATAGGAAGCTCTATTTGCCTGTGTCCCTGCTCCAATTGTAAAATTATCTGTTCCACCAATAGTAACAAAAGCAAGGTCGATTTCTTCTATATCCTCTAGGTATTTATCAATTTCTTTTGTCAATTCGTAAGTGGCTTCAAGTGAACTTCCAACGGGTAAGCGTGCGTCCACACTGATGAAACTTTGATCTTGTGCAGGCAAAAATTCAGTACCTATAAACGGAGTGAAAGCCAGCGACGTTACCAATAATCCGATTGTGCTGAATAGAACAGTTTTAGGTTTTTGTAGAGCCTTTATGAGAACATGTTTATACATATCTCTTGAACGATTGAAGCCACGTTGAAAGGTAGTTAAGTCATCAGATACTTTTAACAAAGTTGATGAAAGCAATGGCACAATGATCAAAGCTGTAATAAGAGAAGCTAGCAATGAGAAAGCAACTGTTATCGCTAGTGGTTTAAACAATTGAGCCGCCAACCCTTCGACAAAAACGATTGGTAGGAATACGACTACAGTTGTTAACGTTGAGGCAACAATTGCCCCCCCAATTTCATTCGTTCCATTAATAGAAGCTGTTTTTCTTTCCTCACCTAGTTGTTGTTTTCGGTAGATATTTTCGAGAATGACAATAGAATTATCTACCATCATTCCAACCCCAAGAGCTAGCCCACCGAGTGTTAAAAGATTCAATGTTTCACCATAGAAATATAGAAATAGAAACGTCGTCATAATAGAAATAGGAATCGACAATCCAATAATAAGTGTACTACGAAAATTTCGTAAAAAAAGATAGAGAACAAAAGCAGCTAACAAACCACCAATGATAATATTCCATGCTACTGCACGGATTGATTGCTCGATGAAACGACTTTGATCAAATATCGTTCGAATTTCTATTTCGTTTGGAAGTAAATCAGAGAGCACCTCGAGCTCATTGTGAATGTTTTTAACAACTCCGACAGTATTTGTACCTGAAGCCTTTAGTACAGAAATTCCAATAGCTGGTTCTCCATTTAAATAACTTTCTTGTATAACAGGTGCATTTGTCTCGATGATGTTTACCAACTCACCAAGGGGTATGACCCCTTCAATTGTTGGAATCGGTAATATTTCTAAATCATGTACGGATGTCAGCTCCCCGGCTATACGAATAGGTAAATTTTGATTTCCCTCAGTCACTTCACCACTAGGGATATTCAAATTTTCACTAGAAATGAAGCCTTGTAAATCATTAAGGCTGATTCCATAATTAGCTAAATGTTCTGGATCAACATCGAGGCGAATTTCAATTTCTGTGCCTCCTTCAATTTGTACAGATGCAACGCCATCAACAGAGTTAAGTCTAGGCTGCAGTTCATTTTCAATTAATTTTTTTGTTTCACTTAGGTTTGCATCTGAAACAGAAACAGCTAACTGAATAACCGGTAACATACTCGGATCGAATCTCATGACTTGTGGTGCGACTACACCACTGGGCAAATGATCTCGAATTTGATCAATTCTTTCTCTCATCGTAAGCGTAGCAAAGTCTAAATCCGTTCCCCAGTCAAAAGAAACGAGTATGAGAGCACCTCCTGTACGTGAAGTAGAGGAGACGGATTCGACATTCGGAATACTGGCCATTATTTCTTCGATAGGACGAGTAATCAGTTTTTCAATTTCTTCAGGGCCAGCACCTTCGTAACTAGCCGTTACAGCAACAACGGGGTAATTTAATTCTGGAAAGAGATCAATCGGAAGGCTTCGAAGCGAGACCATACCTAAAATGATCAGAAGAAAGATCACCATTGCCATTGCTACAGGACGTAATACAGATAATTTTGCTAAATTCATACCAATCACTCACTTCGAATCGTTATTTCAGCTCCGTCAATTAGACGTTCTTTACCGGAAGTAACAACAAGATTATCTTCTTTTACACCTGAGACAACCTCGATCATATCTTGACTTCTAGTTCCTAGTTCTAATGCTCGTCTTTTTGCGATTTGATCTTCAATAACAAACGTATAGGGATTTCCATCTTCGAACAGGATTGCCTCAGCTGGAATAATGAGGGCTTCACTAATGGTATCTAAATCAATTGTTACATTTGTCCTCATTCCACCTTTTAATTGCATAGATTCATTATCGATAGGTATTTCAACAGTGAAAGTATTCGTTAAAGGGTCGACAACAGGAGAGACTCTAGCAACTCCACTTATGATCGTTTTTTCAACCCCTGAAACGGAGAGTTTTGCTTCTAAGCCAGGCTGGAGCTTTGCAACTTGAAAAGTGTTAACTGGGAAAGTCGCAACCAACTCAGTTAAATCTGTAACCAATGCTAAAGGCTTATTTGGTGGAGCAATTTGTCCCTCTACAACATGGAGTTGCGAAACAACTCCAGATATTGGCGATGTTATGGTCGTTGCTTGTATTGCTTGTTCAGCTTGCTGAACGGTAGCTTCTGCATTTTTTAGTTGTAGCTCTAATTCAATCGTATTTATTGGTGCGAACGAATGAATATTGGTGGCTGCATGTGCAAGCTCAGCTTGTTTTAAAGAAACATCAATTGAGGACTGTAAGAGTTCTTTTAATGATTCTTCAAGTTGATCTTGATTTAATTCATTCATTATCATACGTGAACGGTTAATTGACCTTAGTAATTCTTGTTCTAGCTCTTTAATGTTTGCTGAATTACTTTCAATAGAACGGTTTAGTTCCTCTACTTGAGTTAGGGTTTTCTCGAGTTCCTTAACGGCTTCTTTGGCTTGCTCTAGTTGGTAGCGTGCTTCTTCATCATCTAAATTAAGTAAAGGGTCACCACTTTTAACATGGTCGCCCATTTGAACATGAATCTCTTTGACTTCAAGAGGCATTGTGGTTAAAAGGGGAATTTGCCGCCTTGGCACCATCTGGCCGGATAACTCAATTGTTTGATTAATCGAACTTCGCTTTATTGCTTCTGTTTCAACGAGTAAACGCTGGCGCTCCACTTGATCACTTGTTATGTCATCTGTCCCACAAGCAGATAATACAAGTAAAGCGATCAAGGCACTCATCCAACCTTTCAATTTCTTCAACTCCTACATTATGGTAGTATTTTCAATTTAGTTGATAAAAAGGATTTCTATGTATATGGTGTGACAAACGTGTGACAAGTATGAGGAAAAAAGGATTTTGTTTCAAAACAACTAAATAAACATATTTGTTTAGAAAAGATTTTTTTGTATAATAGGTTTATAATGTCATGAAGAGGGTATAGGTTCTTATATCCTTTGTTCGATTGTGTAAAATTGAGCAAAAGTATAAAAGAATGCATTTTGTATATACAAATATTGAACACATTTGTATAATTATTATGTAATCACAAGTTGACATTAAAACTACGAAGTTCGTCATAGATCTCAAACTTGGAAGGAGAGGTCCACCATATGGTTACACTATTAACATCACCTAGTTGTACATCATGTCGAAAAGCGAAAACATGGTTAGAAGAACATAATATCCCATTTGAGGAAAGAAATATTTTTGCGTCACCTCTAACTGTTGAAGAAGTGAAAGAAGTAGTAAGAATGACTGAAGATGGTACAGATGAAATTATCTCAACACGGTCAAAAGTGTTTCAAGAACTAAATGTAGAATTAGAATCACTACCATTACAAAGGTTGTTTGAAATTATAAGTGAGAATCCAGGGCTTTTGCGCCGGCCCATCATCTTTGATGAGAAACGTTTGCAAGTAGGTTATAATGACGCAGAAATTCGTCGTTTTCTCCCACGTAAGGTTCGTACATTTCATTTACAAGAAGCTCAACGCTTAGTTAATTAACCATAAGTAAAAGGTTGTCTCGAAGAAAAGCTTCACCCCGTTTATATTTAATATATAAGGGATGAAGCTTTGTGAGGCAACCTTTTTTAGAGACGTACTGATATAGAAAACAGAAAGATAAGTTGTACGATCCCTATAATTGACTATTGTATCAACTATTTTTATTTAAAGAACGCATACGAAGAGCACCAGCTATAATAACTCCTAAAATAATAAAGAGTTGAAAACAGATAGTGAAGATTGGGTGTTGAACAAATAATGGTGTGAGCATTTCTTCATGAGTTATCATTCGGCTAGCTGTAAAGGCGAGAATTCCAGATCCGAAGTAGATGATAATAGGGAAGCGATCAAACGCTTTTAAAATGAGCTTACTACCCCATATTATAATTGGAACAGAAACTAGAAGACCGATCATCACCAGTGTATGATCACCGTGAGCTGCTCCTGCAACGGCAATAACATTATCAAATCCCATTACTAAATCAGCAATAATAATCGTTTTTATCGCACTCCAGAGGCTTGTTCCACCCTCAATATCGCGATTGTCTGCTTGATCAGTCAACAGGCTGTAAGCGATGTAAATTAAAAGCGCTCCACTTATTGCTAGGAGAAATGGAATTTCAAGAAGCTGAACGGCTACGACTGTTAGTGACATTCTTGTTACAAGTGCCAAACATATGCCAAGAACAATGGCCCGATTCCGAATTTCTTTAGGTAGGTTTCGACAAGCTAAAGCAACAACGATTGCATTATCTCCACCTAAAATGATGTCAATACCAATAATTGTTAAAAGTGAAATGATAAATTCTGTATCCATATTCTGCATCATCCTTTGGCATAAGCACATTATTTGTTTCATATTGGTTAATAACAATTCATACATTAATCAGTAACATTGGTTTTAAGTCGGTATGAGCTTGTCTAACCGTCTACTAAGTACATATATGGCTTACTAGGCCAAAATATGAGAAAATTTTCTGAGTCATATCTCAAGCAATAACTGTTATAATAGATATAGTAGTGATATTGTAGAAAATCTAAGTAAATCGCTTTTAAAATTTCCATTTTCAAAGGATTTATCATAAAATAGTAGTAAGCCTATATTTTGATTAAGGGATACAGACCCCGTAACATATTCACATGGAGTATGAAGGGAATCTGGATACTATATCGAATAAGTATTTTAAGGTTTCTAAAAAGGCTGCTTTATAGGATCAAGGTTTCGAAGGGGGTTTACACGAGTTCCTTATCTTGAGCTAATTCTAGTAATATTACTCGATTAGGAGGGAGAGCAAAATGGACATTGAACGCGTCAATGATACGACCATTAAGTTTTTTATTACGTATACAGATATTGAGGATAGAGGCTTTGACAGGGATGAAATTTGGTACAATCGTGAGCGTGGGGAAGAGCTCTTCTTCGAAATGATGAATGAAGCCAATGATAGAGATGATGAATTTGAATTGGATGGACCTTTATGGATACAGGTTCATGCGTTAGATAAAGGGCTAGAGATTGTTGTCACAAGAGGGCAAGTCTCAGATGGCAGTGTTAAACTTGAAATTCCAGTAAATGACAAAGATACAGATGAATCAAATCTTGTTGACTTAATGGCTGGAAATGAAGATGATATGGACTCAATAAATGACGAGTTAGAAATCGTAATTGGATTCAAAGACTTTGAAGATGTTATTTCTCTTAGTCATAACTTCTTTGTAGATGATTTGTTTAACGAGCTTTATCATTTTGAAGATACGTACTATTTACATGTTCTATTTAAGGACGATAAGTATAATGAAGATGAGCAAGATGATATGCTAAGTCAAATGCTTGAATATGGTTATGAATCTGACCTTTCCATCTATAGGATGATGGAATACGGAAAAGAAATCGTTAAAGAAAATGCCCTTCCGGTCATTCGAAAGTCATTCCCTAAGTAAAGTGAAATGTAAAAAGAAACAGTTTAATTAAGACTATGGCAATATTGATCTAGAGGATATGGAGAAATCAACGCCATTACAAAATGTTATTGCCGATATGAGCATCTATTAATATAATGATGTGTGTTAGAATTAGGGGGGATCCGGTGGGTCCCCTCTTTTTATGATTAAATTTTAGTATGGAGTGTCTAATGAGAAATCAATTGAATTTATTTATCTTTTTAGGGATGGTCCTTGTTTTACTTTACATGACAAGGATTTATTGGGAAGGTTGGGTTGTCGGAGCTCTAAGTATCATTTTTTCTTTAACCGTTTTATTTATAGCCGTCGTTATCTTTTTTGAAAATAGGCATCCGACAAAAACATTGACATGGTTATTAGTATTGGCTGCTTTTCCATTGATAGGGTTCTTTTTCTATTTGTTATTCGGGCAAGATCATCGAAAGAAGCGATCTTTTTCGAAAAAAGCGATTCAAGATGAACAAGCTTTTCAGAAGATTGAAGGGCATAGACAATTAAATGAAGACCAAATGCAAAAGATGGGTGGACATCAACAGTTGCTATTTCGTTTAGCTCATCGACTTGGAAAGAACCCGGTATCATTTTCAAGTGAAACAAAAGTGTTAACTGATGGGGAGGAAACGTTCGCCCATATATTGCAGTCACTCAAATTAGCAGAAAATCACATTCACCTTGAGTATTACATTGTTCGAGATGATGAACTTGGTCAAGAAATAAAAGAAATTTTAATCCAAAAGGCGCATGAAGGTGTAAAAGTACGTTTTCTCTATGATGCAGTAGGGAGTTGGAAGTTAACAAAAACGTTTATTCGAGAGCTAAAAGAAGCTGGTGTAGAAATAACGGCTTTTTCACCAGTAAAGCTACCTTTTTTGAATCATAAAATTAATTACCGAAATCATCGTAAAATCATTGTAATTGATGGAGTGATTGGATTTGTTGGAGGTTTAAATATCGGTGACGAATATTTAGGGAAACATTCTTATTTCGGTAACTGGAGAGATACGCATTTATTTGTGAAAGGAGAAGCAGTAAGGACGCTTCAATTAATCTTTTTACAGGATTGGCACTATCAAACTGGTGAAACCATTTTAAATCCAATGTATTTATCGCCGACACTAGCATCCGTAACAGGAGATGGTGGGGTTCAGATGATCGCTAGTGGTCCTGATCAGCGTTGGGAAGTAAATAAGAAGTTATTTTTCTCTATGATTACTTCAGCAAAAAAATCGATTTGGATTGCAAGTCCATATTTTATTCCAGATGATGATATTTTAAGTGCATTGAAAATTGCTGCCCTAAGTGGTATAGATGTTCGACTTCTTGTTCCAAGTCGACCTGATAAACGAATAGTATTTCATGCATCGCGTTCTTATTTTCCTGAACTGCTCGAAACAGGGGTAAAGGTCTATGAGTATACGCGTGGATTTATGCATAGTAAGTTAATTATTGTTGACCATGAAATTGCGTCTATTGGAACATCAAACATGGATATGCGAAGTTTTCATTTGAATTTTGAAGTAAATGCCTATTTATATAGAACAAAAAGTGTAACGACTTTGGTTAGCGATTTTGTCTATGACCTTGAGCAATCAAATCAATTAAATTATCAATCATTTAAAGGTCGTTCGATTTTCTATCGCGTAGTTGAATCGACATCTAGATTGCTATCTCCATTATTATAGCCAGCTCATTAATTGAGTATGGCTTTTTTGTTGAAAATTTCTGTGTTTTGCAGGGGAATAATGAAGGGAAAGCGAAATTAGAATTTAGTTTGTATGAAATTTATGGAGGTGGATTGATTGTTTAATGCTAAGTTAGCAGATGGAACGGTCATTTCAATGGCTGAGCGCTGGCATATTGATGAACTGAAAGAGTTGCGAAGAAAAAGGACTTTTTACTGTCCGGCCTGCAAATCAAAAGTTAGTTTGAAACTCGGATCCAAAAAACTATGGCATTTTGCTCATAAACAAGACTCGGTGTGTAGTGAAATGTATGAGCGAGAATCTTTATACCATATGAACGGAAAAAGAAAACTGTTTGAATGGTTACAACAGCAAAAGGTAAAAGTTGCTCTAGAAGTATATTTGCCCTTGATTAAACAACGCCCTGATCTACTATTGCGCTATCATAATAGCCTCTATGCTATTGAATATCAGTGTTCTCCCATTGTCCCCGAACTTATCGAAAGTCGTACAGATGGTTATCTTCAATTAGGGATAATCCCAATTTGGATCCTAGGTGGAAACCGTTTGAAACGACACGGACCTAACTCCTTCTCGTTAAAATCCTTTGAATGGAATATGGCTCGAATTGTAAATCACGATTATCGAATCCTTACGTACTTTTGTCCAGACCAAGCAAGTTTTGTAACTCTACAACAATTAACTCCTTATAGTCCTACACGGTTACTAGCCTCATACAATGAAACTCCGATGATACAATCAACAATTCAATCGATTTTCTATCCTAATAAACAAATGAATAATATGCTTGAGAAGTGGCTGATGGTAAAGAAACATTGGCGCTATCATCAACCATATCCATATCCTACAAAAACAGAGAAATTCCTTCAAACAATCTTATACCGTAAACAAATTTCACCTAGTCTTTTCCCTATTGAAGCCGGTTGGCCTTCAGACTTTCACTACACTATTGGATCTTCTCCTTGTTATTGGCAAACTTTCCTCCTCCTCGAATGTCTCGAATATCAACCACTTAATCATCCTTTTTCTTTACAATTAGCTTTACAATGTTTACAGCCCTATTTTGATAGAAAAGTCTTCTTAATAAGACAAGTAAATAAACAAATAAGTTGGATTGATGCTGTAGCAGGTTTCATCGAGTTTCTTGTTCAGACAGGATACTTACAGAAAGAAAAGAAACGAGATCATTTTTATAGAAGAGTAAGAAATGTGACATTGCCTAAAACTGTAAATGAGGCAATCACATTTGATGAAACATTGTTTATACAAGAGGTAGGAAAAATGATCAAACAAAGAAATGAAGAAGGTGAGAATAAAGGAATAAGTGTTTCGGAATCGAATATATAAGGTAAAGGTATGAATGTGGAGGTGTAAGTCTATTGTCAAAGAAATTACCTAAACGTAAAGAGGTCCCTGTTGAAAAAACCTGGGACTTGGAAAAAATCTTCTCAACGGATGATGAGTGGGAAAAAGAATTTAAAAACATTCAAATTATGCTTCCTTATCTAGAAGCTTACAGAGGTACGTTAGCTGACTCAGCGGTAAGTCTATTTGTTGCTCTGGAAAAACAAAATGAAATCACTGAAAAGTTAGGGCGTGTGTATACGTATGCTCATATGCGCTACGATCAAGATACAACAAACTCGTTCTATCAAGGACTAAATGATCGAGCAGCGAATCTTGCTTCGGAAGTAGCTCAAGTTGCTTCCTTCATTGTTCCGGAACTTCTAGCAATTGAAGAATCAAAAATTGAGCGTTTCATTGAAGAGTACGATGGATTAAAAGTATATAAACATATGTTTGAGGAATTAAATGAACAACGGGCACATGTATTATCGGAAAAGGAAGAAGTGATATTAGCTCAGGCTAGTGAAGTCACAAATAGCCCAAGTAATACCTTTGGCATGCTAAATAATGCTGATCTAACTTTCCCTATTATAGAGGATGAGAATGGTGAGGAAGTTGAAATTACACATGGGCGTTACATTCGCTTTTTGGAAAGTGGTGACCGTCGTGTCAGGAAAGAGGCATTTAAAGCTGTTTATAATACGTACGATAAATATAAAAATACGTTTGCTGCAACATTAAGTGGTCAAGTAAAACGTGATTTATTTTATGCAAAAGTAAGGAAGTATCAATCAGCAAGGGAGGCTGCTTTAAGTTCTAACCATATTCCTGAGACCGTCTATGAACAACTTGTTGAAACGGTTAATAATCGGCTTGATTTATTGCACCGATATGTTCGTTTGCGTAAGAAAGTTCTTGGTGTAGAGCAGTTGCATATGTATGACCTCTATACACCACTTGTAAAAGGTGTCAAAATGGAAATCCCTTATGAGAAGGCGCAAGAACTTATTATAAAAGGGATGGCACCTCTTGGTCAGGAGTACGTTTCAGCTTTAAAAGAGGGGTTTGAAAATCGCTGGGTGGATGTTGAAGAAAATGTTGGTAAGCGTAGTGGTGCCTACTCTTCTGGAGCCTATGGAACGATGCCGTATATATTAATGAATTGGCAAGATAATGTGAACAACTTGTTTACTCTTGCGCATGAATTTGGTCATAGTTTGCACAGTTACTATACACGTCAGTCACAGCCATATATTTATGGGGACTATACGATTTTCGTAGCTGAAGTTGCTTCGACCGTTAATGAAGCATTGCTCAATGATTATATGGTAAAGCATACTGAAGATTCTAAGAAAAAACTCTACCTCTTAAACCACTTCTTAGAGGGATTTAGAGGGACGGTCTTCCGTCAGACAATGTTTGCAGAGTTTGAACAACTTATCCACGAAAAAGCTGCAGGTGGAGAAGCGTTAACACCGGAATTATTAACGAAGACCTATTATGATTTGAATGTGAAATATTTTGGTGAGGACATTGTCATTGATGAAGAAATCGGATTGGAGTGGGCTCGAATTCCTCATTTTTATTACAATTTTTATGTTTATCAGTATGCAACAGGTTATAGTGCTGCTGCAGCATTATCTAATCAAATACTTGAAGAGGGAGAGAGCGCTGTTGCACGTTATTTAGAGTTTTTAAAAGCCGGCAGCTCTGATTATCCTATTAAAGTATTAAAGCAAGCGGGGGTAGATATGACCTCATCAGAACCGATTGAAGAGGCATTAGCTGTTTTTGAAAAGACCCTCACGGAGATGGAAAAGTTGTTAGTAGTTGAGGAATAAAAAATAAAGGTACATGGGGCTGTTTAAAAGGTTGTTTTTTGACCTTTTGAACAGCCCTAATTCTCACGTTAGTGGAACCCTTTAAACCGTTTTTTAGTGGCAAGAGGGGAAAGTGTTACTATGAGAGAGACGAATAAAAAGGGAGCTGATATCCAAATTGGAAAAAGGTTCATTAAAGATAAAATGAAGAAGTAGTAGCTAGCGATGATCGCGATCACTCCAATGATAATCTTTACTCGATTCATGCTCACTCCTCCTAATACTATATTACTCTTATATGTTATGCTTAAGTATGCAAGCTTAGAAGGAAAGAAAACAAGCTTTAATGTGGCCTCATGACGCTCGAAAACGGATTAGAAACACCGGTGAATAAAAAAACTGTTGAATATCAACAGTTTTAAAAATATAGCTCTCTAGCCTAGATAGCGCCAAAACATACCGTATTTCACTGGCACTGATTCGACCTTTTGTTGAAGAACTAATGTTTTTAGTTGTTTTTCTGCTTCTTCGTCAGTAATATTAAATACCATAGAAACTTCAATTGTTGCCACGAATTCATAGCGTGCTAAAAAGTCTTCCAACGATAACATTGGAGCTGGTTCTGGCTTGAAACCTAGCATTTCTTCAAGAATCTGTACATATACTTCATAAGGATAATTCCCTGTTACTTTTATACCATCATCTTCAACATTATTATTGAAAAATACAAATGTCGGTACTAGGTCGACATCCATTTCGTTCGTAGTATGAATATCGTGCTGAAGTGCTTTGGCAGCAGTCTTTGAGCTTAAATCTTTTTTAAATTCCACCAAATCTAAAGAAGCTTTCTTCGCGCAGTTAATTAGAACACTTTCTTCAGTAATATTTTTCTTTTCAAGAAAGAATGCTTCACGCACTTTTCGTAAAAAACGCATCCCTGCATGTGGCCCTTGAAATTCAGCCGCCTTGATAGCTAGAGAAGCAAGGTAGGGGGAATCCCACTCATTTTCTAACCAAACATCACCGTCACAGGACATTCCTGTTCGTGAAGCAATTTGTTCCCATGTAGAAGCGATATCCTCTTTGTTAGAGATCAGTCCATTCAGTGTATTTTTACAAGCGTTCCATGCCTGTAACCTGCCAGCTACAAGAGTTCGGATACGGAAGTAATTCCCATACTCAACATATAACCTTTTTAATACGGGTTCAAATGCCCAGCATTCAGCACATAAAGGATCAATAAAAGTATATATTTCAATGGGTTTATGGCGCTTATTATAAATTTGCTGTTCAGGATCTAGACCACAAACGCCAAGTTGATTATCACATGTTGAAGAAAGATCTTTTTGGTTCAATGGTCATTCTCCTTTCTACAATGGTTTGTTCACCATATGATGAGCAGTCATTGTCAAACGTTCTAACATATATTCTCGAATAGGCCCTTGTATTCCAATATCATTCATTGCATTTTCCATGCATTCTAACCAAGCCTCAGCCTGTACTGGACTAATTTCAAAGGGCATGTGGCGTGCTCGTAACATTGGATGCCCATGTTCTTCGGTGTATAGTGTAGGCCCACCGAGAAACTGGGTAAGGAATTGTTTCTGTTTTCGTGCTGTCTCCCTCAAATCCTCAGGAAAAAGTGGGGCTAGATTTGGGTGTTCAGAAACTTTACTATAAAATGTATCAACTAATTTGGAGAGTATTTCCTCGCCACCTAATGCATCAAAAGGTGTTTGACCTGTATTTGTCATAATCAAAAACTCCTCAACGTGTTCTAGCCAATTTATAGGATGTTATATTATATCGACTCTTTCTCATATTGTAGCAATATGACCCGGGATCGGCAAATTTGATGACTCTAATAGGTAAAAAGCTGACCCTCAAGAAAGATATTGATTATTCTTGAGGGTCAGCTTAAGTATGTTAGGCATTCATATAAGTATTATAAACTCGTGGTACATATGATTGTGTTTCTTTAAATGGAGGAATCCCGTTGTAGCGATCGACATTACCTGGTCCTGCATTATAAGCTGCAAGAGCTAGGCGAATATCCCCGTTATATCGGTCTAACATTTGCCGTAAATATTTGGCGCCCCCTGCTATGTTTTGCTGTGGGTCGTCAATATTTTTAACTTGAAGCATTTTAGCTGTAGCAGGCATTAACTGCATTAGACCCCTAGCACCTGCATGGCTAACAGCATTCGGATTAAAGCTTGACTCATGTTTGATTACGGAATAAATTAACTTCGGGTCAAGATTGTATTTTTTCGCTGCAGATTCAATATATGGTTGGAATGTAGACTCCGTTTTTGGTTGTGATTTTGTTTGAATTGATTCGATAGAATGATTTAAAGTACTGTTTTGAGTTTCAACCCAATGTTGGATAGCAGGATTTAAGTACAAGTCATTCTTTCTTTCATGAGTATTATTCATTTGAAGTCTACTTATTTGTTCTTCTAAAAAACCGGAAAACATAGATTGCATGATATTTTGTTGATTTTTTGTTGCTTGTAATTTTTGAATTGATGGAAGATGATTAACTTGTTGTAAAAAGGACAAGTTCATAGTAGCACCTCTTTGTAAAGTAGCCGATTCTGTTTTATCATAACAAATGTTTTCTAGGACAACAATTGGTTATGATTGGTTAAAGTTGTTTTTGCGTTCGAAAAATCGTTGAACCTTATTTTTAGTGGGTACATAAGTCAATTGATAATTTGACAGTAAGTTCATGATGGTGGATTTAGCGTGTTCTTCTGTTTTGCCTTCAAATTCAATCTCAAAATCAATTTGATCGAAGTAATTACTTTCGTCAAAGCATAAAGTGCCGTCATGATAGTCTATTTCAATTCGCTTGGTCGTTAAGGTTCCGACATATTCAAGTTGTTCAATTGGGATTTGAAGTAATTTTAGTTGTGTTTGCACATCCCCAGGAGGTAATATACTTTGTTTTTTTGCCAACACCCAATCTTCTTTTTGTAAGGTTTGATGTGTCTCAAGCTTACCGACTTTATGAGGTTGCTTTAGTGTCAATGTGTAGGATTGATTTATTTCACGAATACGAAGTCCAGAACCACAAGCTTTTAAAGAGTAAGTCGGTGTTTCAAAATAATGGTTATGTTGCACAACTGCATCTGTAGTACTAAGCTGAAACTCATCTAATAAGGTGAAAAATGAATCTCTGCTAAGCATTGATTTAACTTCAATTTCAACTTCTTGTGACATTGATTGATCATCCTTTAGTAAAATATATTATCTCGAGTATTATTTATAATTGTTGTTACTAATTATAACAGTAAATTACTTTCAAATGTAATTAAGGTTATCGTATTAAGGGGAAGCTTGAACTGATACGTATTTACAGATGAACTATGTTAGAATAAAATGGTATCTTTGAAGAACGTGTTTGAAAAGTTGGAGGGATATTTTTTGAAGAAATTAGTTGTGGAACAAATTAAAAATGAAGATGGAAATGTTATTGCGATCGTGAATGAGATGATTGATGAACAAGTAGCTAAATCGCTTCAAGCTAGTGGGCGTATGCTTGTTGATTCTGATGAATTAGCGTTTATTTACATATTAGAGGATGAATCAGCATTTTATTATGTTTGTTTCCCACGAACAACATGGGAACAATTACATGGAGTTTTAAGAGAGAATGCTCAAGTTACTTTACGACTAAACGACGAAACGAATATCGAGTTGACTTCTATTGTGGAGGAATTGGTATTTTTAACTGATAATATTGAAGGCAATGGTAATTACGGAGAAAAAATGGAAAGTGCAGTCAAGGAGATATTCAACTAACATACTTAACAATCATGCAATTTCTCTACATGAGTGGACGGTGATGCAATGAGCAACTGGAAGATTTTCTTGACGCCATATCGGCAAGCTGTCGAGGAGTTAAAAATTAAACTAAAAGGGATTAGGGAACAATATCAACAATCATCTAAACACACGCCAATTGAATTTGTCACCGGAAGAGTTAAGCCGGTTTCAAGTATTTTAGATAAAGCAAAACGGAAAAATATTCCGTTGGATCGGTTGGAAGAGGGAATGCAGGATTTAGCAGGGTTACGTATTGTAACACAGTTTGTTGAAGACATAGAGACGGTTGTTGATTTAATTCGAACAAGGAAAGATTTTGAAATTGTCGAAGAACGGGATTATATTTTTGAAAAAAAACCTAGTGGGTATAGATCCTACCACATTGTACTCAACTACCCAGTGCAAACAATAAATGGTGAAAAAAAAATCTTAGTTGAGTTGCAAGTAAGAACACTTGCTATGAATTTTTGGGCGACAATTGAACATTCTTTAAACTATAAATATAGTGGGGAAATTCCTGAAGACATTAAGATGAGATTACAACGTGCTGCTGAAGCTGCTTTTCTATTGGATGAAGAGATGTCGATTATACGTGATGAAGTTAGAGATGCACAAGAGATTATTTCAACGAAACAAGAACAAGGAAAGAAGTTGTAGATAAAAAACTGTTTTTTTATTACGAAAAAGATGTAATGGTATTAACACTGTGATCTGAGATTGTTCAAGTACAATCTTTAGAAAGGGGAATTCTAATGAAATTTGCCGTCGCATCACGTGGGGATGACACGTCTAATAAATTGCAGCAACGAATTAAACAGTATTTGCTTGATTTTGGATTAATTTATGATGATAAAGAACCAGAAATGGTCGTAACTGTCGGTGGGGATGGAACGCTCTTACAAGCTTTTCATGATTACTGTGACCGTTTAGAGGATACGGCTTTTGTTGGTATACATACAGGTCATTTAGGGTTCTATGCAGATTGGATCCCTGAAGAAGTTGAAAAATTAGTTATTCATATTGCCAAAACACCGTATCAAATAGTTGAATATCCTCTACTTGAAGTGGTGATTAGAAGAGAAGGCGTTACCAAATCGGAGCGACATTTGGCTTTAAATGAATGCACGATAAAAAGTATAGGTGGATCACTTGTCAGTACGGTCGATATAAAAGGAGAATCCTTTGAAGTATTTCGAGGTGATGGGTTATGTATTTCTACGCCATCTGGTAGTACAGCTTATAATAAAGCTTTAGGCGGAGCGATATTACATCCTTCACTTGCTTCAATTCAAATAGCTGAAATGGCCTCGATTAACAACCGGGTGTATCGAACAGTAGGATCTCCACTTGTTTTACCTCAGCATCATACATGCTTACTCAAACCGTTAAATGATGTTGATATTCAAGTGACGATTGACCATTACACACTTGATCATACTCGGGTAAAGTCGTTGCAATGTCGAGTAGCTGAAGAGAAAATTCGTTTTGCTAGGTTTCGTCCATTTCCTTTTTGGAAAAGAGTAAGGGAGTCGTTTATACGTGACTAACTACTTGGCAACTTTGCGATGGGTAGTTGGGGCAGAGTGTGATGAACAATTGCTTCGTTACTTCTTGCGTGAAAATTGTCATATTTCAAAGAGGGCTTTAGCTGAGATAAAGTTTAATGGTGGAAAAATTTTAGTTAATAAAGAAGAAGTTACGGTACGTAAAGTGATCTATGAAGGTGATGAAGTGGTGATCCTTCTTCCACCTGAACAGACGAGTTCCTCGCTAAAATCTGAACATATGAAACTAGATATTGCTTATGAGGATGATCACATACTGGTTATCGACAAACCGGCCGGACTACCAACGATTCCTTCGAGGCAACATACCATTCACACATTAGCAAATGGTGTATTAGGGTATTACCGAAAGAGGGATATTAATGCGACATTTCATGCTGTTAACCGGTTGGATAAAGATACATCTGGATTGCTTATAGTTGCAAAACACCGGCTCGCTCATGACAGAATGTCCAAATTGCAGCAACAAGGAAAGGTGCAACGTTATTATCTAGCAGCCATATCGGGTAATTTACAGGATAAAGCAGGTACAATTGATGCACCGATTGGAAGAGATCCTAATAGTATTATTACACGTGAAGTCAGAGCTGACGGAAAGCGAGCGATCACACACTATTCTGTTCAAAAAGAAGCTCAGTTTGGGAGTCTAGTTGATATTAAATTAGAAACTGGTCGTACTCATCAAATTCGTGTTCATTTCTCCTATATTGGACACCCACTTCTTGGTGATGATTTGTACGGAGGAAGTTGCAGTGTTATTAACCGACAAGCTCTTCATTGTTATCGTGTTGAATTTATGCATCCTTATAATGATCGGGTTATAAACGTGACAAAAGAATTACCTAGAGATATGGGTAATCTTTTTGTTTGACACAAAAACTTATTAAAAGGCTAGTAGCAGGTAATGATTGTCCTGTACTAGCCTTTAATCTTATTTATTCATCTGTTACTTGATGAAATGTGTGTTCGGCTACGATCTCGTCTTTGTTATCAAAAATCTCTACTGTAATTGCATGACTTAAATCTTCATCTGAAACGTCTGTTTCAAGTGAGAATGCCTCGGCGAAAAAGAAACTAGAACCTCCACTAATTTGGAACCGTTCTGGTATATCATGTTCATCAGAGAAGACTATTTCATTTACGCCACCAAGAGCTGATTGAACATCAGGATTATCAATAATAAATTTGGCAGAGAGTTCGTTTGCAGGTAATTGTCCATGATTTTCTACTCGCACATAGAAAGAAACCATGCCAATTTGTTCATCGTGGATAATTCGGGTTTGTTCAGAGTCAATTTCAATTGCAACTTCAGGACCGCAGCCCGTCAAAATAAGAATAAAAAAAAGAGATAGTATGTAATTTTTCATTATAAAATTTTCAATCCTTTCATATACATAACGATTAGTCAAACGTTCGAAACTTTTCTTTGATAAGTGGTTGCTTTGAAGGGACTTGTACAATTTGCATTTCCGGATATTGCAACGCAGTTAGCGCTCCACCGAAAACACAACCTGTGTCAATATTGACCGTGTGATGAACGAAACGAGGTTCGTTAACAGGGGTGTGCCCATACACAATCCACTCTTTGCCTTGGTGTTCTTGAGCCCAGTCAAGGCGAACGGGAGTACCATCCGCGTTTTTTTCTCCTGTTATATCTCCGTATAGAACAAAGGTTTTAACTCGCTTACTTGTTTTACCAATCAAATCGCTACGTATTCCAGCGTGAGCAACTACAAGTCTTTTGTCATCAAGCACATGGTAAAGGGGAGAACGTTCAACGAGGCTCATAAATTGATGGCGAACTTTCTTATATTCTTTGTTTGATAATCGTTTTAATTCTTCTACCGTTGTTTCCAAGCCATGTGTAATTTGAACGTTCCTTCCTAAAAAATAGCGATATAGTTTATCACAATGATTGCCTGGACAGTAATATGCTTGATTTGATTCTACTAAATCAAAAACTGTTTGAATAACTGCTAAGGAATTTGGTCCACGATCTGTTAAGTCACCTACGAATGCTAATTTTCGACCTGTCGGGTGTACGTAACAGTTTTCGTTATAATGATATCCTAATTTCGTAATAAGAGAAATAAACTCATCATAACATCCATGTATATCACCAATAATATCAAGTTTCATTAAGGTTGTCCTCCTATTCATTCGAATGCTGATATAACTATTTCAAATGATATCTTATCCAAATAATGAAAAGCAATGAACTCCTCTAAATATTCACCATTTGCTTCCAAGTTATAGCTTTTTATTTGTAAGGGGTTACAAAAGAGTTTTGCATTGACAGCGTAAGGGACTGTTCTTTACTATTGATTAGACTTGCACAAATAGATAAAGGAATTAAAGGAGTGAATGATCAATGTTGCCACAGCCAGTAACGGACCCCGTCCTAATTTTTGCAATTGCTATGGTCGTTTTTTTAGTGGCCCCATTGATTATGGCGAAGTTTAGAGTACCTGGCATTATTGGCTTTATCTTTGCCGGCGTAGTTATTGGTCCTAACGGTCTTGGGCTACTTGATAGGGATCCAACAATTGTTTTATTAGGTACAGTCGGACTTTTATATATTATTTTTATTGCAGGACTTGAAATTGATCTTGAGGGATTTAAAAAATACCGGAAAAGAAGTTTGACCTTTGGGACGATGTCTTTTCTAATCCCGTTTTTACTGGGGACAATCGGGGCATACTTTTTAGGCTATAGTATTGCTGGAGCAATTTTACTAGGATCTTTACTTGGGTCACATACGTTACTAGCCTATCCGATAGCTAGTCGTTTAGGAATTGCAAAAAACAAAGCAGTAACGACTTCTGTTGGTGGAACGATTATGACAGATACTCTTGCTTTACTTATTTTAGCAGTTGTTGCTGGTTCCTCCCAAGGCGAACTAACTCCAGACTTTTGGTTTATTTTAATTGTATCCCTAGTCGTATATGTTGCAGGTGTTTTTATAATTGTACCTGTTGCAGCGAAGTTTTTCTTTCGGACACTAAGCAGTGAAGGAACACTAGAATATATTTTTGTTATGACGATACTCTTTGTTTCGGCTTACTTTGCAACGGTAGCGGGCTTGGAACCTATTATCGGGGCATTTTTAGCGGGGCTTGCCTTAAACCGATTTATCTTTGAACAAAGTCCCCTCATGAACCGAATTAAATTTATTGGTAATTCGATATTTATTCCATTTTTCTTGCTGTCTGTAGGAATGTTGATGGATCTAAGTATATTGATATCAGATCCTTCTGCTTGGGTGAAGGCTACATTAGTTGTTACACTTGTATTAATAGGAAAATTTAGTGCAGCATGGATTACAGGCAAAATCTATCATTATTCGAATGAGGAAATAAAGTTAATCTTTGGTCTAACGATTCCTCAAGCAGCAGCTACCCTGGCAGCCACACTCGTTGGGTTTGATCTAGGCTTTTTTGATCAGGCAACGGTTAATGCAATTATTGTGATGATTTTAGTTACATGTATGATTGGACCATATACTGTAGAGAAATTCTCCAGAATAATTGCTATGAAAGAGGAACAAAAACCGTACGAACCGTCATTGGCTCCTGAGCGAGTAATGGTACCAATTGCAAATCCACATACGATGGACTCATTGTTAGATTTATCGTTTATTATAAGAGGGCAATCACCTCAACCTCTTTATACTTTATCTGTTGCTCAAGGAGGTAGAGAAGATTCTGAATCCAGAATAGTGCAAGCGGAGAAAGTACTCGGGCATGCGGTCACTTATGCCGCAGGAGCTGAGGTTCCAATTCAAATGCTTACTCGTGTTGATTCCAATATTACTTCTGGCATGGTGCGCGCAATGGAGGAATCACGTATTACGACAGCAGTGATTGGATGGAATGGAAAATTATCTACCCCACAAAAAATTTTTGGTGGTGTTCTAGACCAATTACTTGAGAGAACGACACAAATGATTTTAGTATCTAAACTTGGTCATCCATTAAATACGACGAAGCGAATTGTTATTCTTATCCCGTCTGGTTTTGATCATAAAGCTGGTTATTATCAGGCTGTACAGGTTGCAAAAAAAATGGCTAGTCAATTAGGAGCTACGATTTCTTGCTTCATTATTAAGGATAATATAAAAAGCTATGAAAGAAGTTTTAATGAGGTAAAACCTGATGTTAAAATAACGATTACTAGCCTTCAAACTTGGAATGAGTGGCATAATACGTATAAACCACTTTTACGTTCAGATGATGTTGTCCTCGTTTTTAGTGCTAGAAGAGGAACCATTGCTTGGCATCCACAACTTGAACGCTTACCTCGTGTACTAGCTCATTCTGGACCGAAAAGTTTTATTATGGTATATCCACCTGAGGCAGAAGAGGTTGATACAAGAGGAACTAGAGGGACGGAACTGCCGAAAACCTTTTTATCACACAGTTCATATGAGTAAGAAAGCTACTTTTAATTTTTAATAGAGTCTGTTCCCTACTTTTATAGCAAAAGTAGGGAGGGCTCTTTTTTTATGGAGATGGGCTTGGGAAAGCAACATCATGTATGATATTTTACATTCTGGAAAAAATAGTGAGAAAAAATAGGGGGAATGATTAAGATGCTAACGGATGCGATGGTTATTTGTCCTAATTGCCATGATCAAAAGCCGATTACGAATTTATTAACGGCACAGTCAAATCAAAACCTAATTTATAAGTGCGATGTTTGTAGTTATGAGAAGAAGAATATCGAGACAAAAAAAGGGATAGAGTAGATGCTTGTTGAACTATCTATCATGGGATACGTATGCTATAATAATTAGTACTTGGTATTAATAACTACTCATAACGGAGGGGAAGAAATGTATCAATTAAATTTAGAAAATCGTACATATGTTGTGATGGGCGTGGCGAATAAACGTAGTATCGCTTGGGGAATTGCCCAGTCATTAGCGAGCGCAGGAGCACGATTAATCTTTACATATGCTGGTGAGAGATTAGAAAAAAATGTTCGTTCACTGATGGAATCATTAGAGAGGAACGACCATCTTGTTTTACCTTGCGATATTACAAGTGATGAAGAAATTGAAAAAACATTTTCACAAATAAAGAGTGAAGTAGGAACCATTCATGGGATTGCTCACTGTATTGCTTTTGCTAACAAAGAAGAGCTAGAGGGAGAGTATTTAAATACAACTCGAGATGGTTTCTTGCTTGCCCAAAATATAAGTGCTTATTCACTTACGGCAGTTGCAAAACAAGCACGTTCATTAATGACAGAAGGTGGAAGCATTGTAACGTTAACATACCTTGGTGGAGAAAAAGTGGTGCAAAATTATAATGTTATGGGTGTTGCGAAAGCGTCACTTGATGCGAGTGTGAAATATTTAGCTAATGATTTAGGAAAAGAGAACATTCGTGTTAATGCTATTTCAGCTGGTCCGATTCGTACATTAGCGGCGAAGGGGATTGGTGGGTTTAACGACGTTTTAAAAGAGATTGAAGAGCGTGCTCCTCTACGTCGTACTACGACTCAAGCAGAAGTTGGGGATACGGCATTATTCTTAATGAGTGATTTGTCACGTGGAATGACAGGAGAACTGCTACATGTAGATAGTGGTTATAATATTTTGTCGCTTTCATAAAAAAACAAAGGAAAGGGCTGAAGATGACTCAGCCCTTTCTTTACTTTTACTGACTTTTTAGTACCTTTGACCAAAGACACCTGTTTGGTCAAAGACCCAAGGCCAAAATCCTCCACCTGGGAAACCAGGGCTATGATGATAAGGAGGTCTTGGTCTAGGAGGTCTAGGAGGTCTAGGCGGTCTGCCTGGACGTGGTGGAATGGGTCCATAATAAGGAGCGATTCCGACTAAATCACTGTGATGTACTTGAATAAACTGAAGTTGGTAGCTCGGTGCTCGGTAAATAAACATAGAAACCATACCTGTTCTACGGTTGAAATCTGTTATATAGCCTATAACTTCCCCGTAAGTCGGGATCGATGTTGTAATCCATTGATTCATGTATTGGGTAATAACAGTAGGGGGTAAAAATTGAACACCTGGTTGTTGTGGTCCGTACATGAAAGTTCCTCCTTTTTGTAAGTTCTCTTTATCATATGGATCTTAACTCAGTAGGTGATTGTCCTAAATTGAAAAGTTAAAAATCATAAAAAAAGGTCGACTCTTTGTTAAGAGTCGACCTTTTTTTCTTATGGTAAATTATTAAATCGGAATGAGAACCAGGGTTTTTGTTGTACTTGCTCAGAATGATAGATGGTTTGCTTTTGGATTGGATTTTTATAATAGAATAGCGTAACAGAGTGTCCTGATGGAATACTTGAATCTAATTTCGATAATGAATTATTATTAATATCTTCAAACTGTACATGAGGATCCAGCGTTCTTTTCTTATCATGTAACAAAACTTTCATTGATTTAAGTGATTGCGAATGTTCCTCTTCTGTTTCAAGTTTCTCAGCCGCTTTATACAAATGTTCTTCATATTGATAAATCGCTTTTTCGAGCTTTTCGAGAGCTTCTTTAAGGTTTCTTTCGACTTGTTCCATTATCCTTCACCTCGTTAAGTAGACTTTCTTATTTACACACTAAACACCCTGTCCATTTATACATATGTAAGCAATCCTGATTTAATTATGCAAATTATAGAAGTTGTATCATACATTGAACTGTTCATAAATATAGATGAACTAAAGTATAAAAGTTAAGAGGTGAGTGAGAATGGGAAAAAATAAAATGCCATTATTATATATTTATCAGAGGGAAGAGAGGGAAGTTGAGGTGTTAGAGCAAGAATTTGTCTACCAAAAATCCATGTTGAAGAAAAAAGAACGGACTGTAAAAGAGCTACCTCAAAAAAGTAAAGAAAAGAAATAATTGGTTTTACACTCTAGTACGTAATTAGATAAAGTTTTACTTGTATTTATAGAACTTATTACATTAAAGAAGGTTTAAAGAGGACGCTGAAAAAGTGCCTCGAAGAAGTGCAATGGCTTCGCACGTTACAAGCCTTTCTATGAGATATAGAAAGGCTTTCAAAAAACGTAACGACTCTGCGCATTACCTCAGGGCCCGTAAAGAGGGTGAAATTATCTTTTTAGGGGCCTCGTCTATAAATAAAATCTCAGTATTAATGAATGTTAATTTTTACCCCATTCACGATAAAACTGCTCAAGATACTCTACAAGAACTTGATGTCTGCTTTCAGCTCGTTTTTTCCCTTCGTTTGTATTCATTAGATCCTTTAATTTAAGCAATTTTTCATGGAAATGGTTAATTGCACTCGAACGACCATTTCGGTAATCATCAATGGTGAAATTCTCTCGTACAGGAAGTGTTGGGTCGTACATTGGGTCACCTTTACTGCCGGCGTAAATAAATGTTCTTGCGATCCCGATTGCCCCTAATGCATCAAGTCTATCAGCATCTTGGACGACTTGGGCTTCAAGAGTAGTTACGGGTTTGTTTGTACCCCCTTTAAAGGACATTGTAGTAATAATTTGTAGAATATGCTCACGTTGTTCCTTGTTAGTACCGATTTCTATAAGCCATTTGGTAACTCGGTTTAATCCTTCTGTTTCGTTGTCAACTACTTTATCATCAATTAGATCATGAGTTAGAGCGGCGAGTGTTACGATGAGCTCATCTGCTTCTTCTATTAATGCGATTTCTTGTGCTTGCTCACTAACACGTCTAATGTGATGCCAGTCATGTCCAGTCTTTTCATGTAGTAGCTGTTCTTTCACCCATTGTTGTGTTTTTTCTATCATTTGTTCTTTTTCCATTTTTAGACTCCTTTTTAGGTTAGGTTTTAAACGATTGTTTTGGCGCTATTCTTTGAACTTCTCTAACAAACCTAGAACGAAAGGCTTTTTTTCCTCGTCTCATTAGTGGAACGGACATCTTTAAACTTTCTTCAGCTCTTGTCATTGCAACGTACATAAGGCGACGCTCTTCTTCGAGTGGTTTGTCGTCTCCTTCTCGCCAAGCATCAAGTGCATAATCATGTGGAAGGCCACCTTCAACGCAACTAAGGATATATACATGTTTATATTCAAGCCCTTTTGCTCGATGGATCGTCATAAGTTGAACGGCATTCGTTGTATTTTGGTGACGAAGTTCATTATATTTTATTGTCATGTGGTCAACATACACTAAGAAGTCTTCGAGCGTATTATGGAGCTTTGCAACGACTTTTAAATCTCGAATGTCATCAGAGCCACGTTCCATTTTGTTTCCTTCGTTTCCTTGTTTTTTTACATAATCATTAAAGCCCATTTCTTGTTCAATGAATGTAATCGCATCAACAGGTGCCTTTTCTTTTAGTTGCACGAACTTTTTCGGTAGGGCAGCGAGTTTTTTAAGTTGAAATGGCTGTAGCCCTTTAAGATAAGAGAGAGCTTCAACATATGAGCAGTCATTTTCAATACTGACTGCTTTAATATCTTGCGTAACATGTTGCTTTAAGAATAGGGCGCCGACTAATTCTTGTAATGCTTGTCCGTTATCAGGATTAATCGCTAGCCTTAAATAAGACAGCATTTTACGGACAGCTTTTCGTCGGTAAAAAGATTCACCATCAACTTCTAGCTGAAAAGGGATACTTGATGATATAAAGCGTTCAATCAAAGCTCGTGCTGAACTATTTGTTCGAAATAAGACGGCAAATTCTGAAGGCTCTGCACCTAATTCTATTTGTTGTTTTATATCAGTCATAATCATCGTTGCTTCTTCCTCTTCATCAAAAGGATAAAAAAGAAGTGGGACTTGATTTGATGTTGACTGTGCATGTAATTGTTTTGGATAGCGATTGCGATTGGTTGCAATCACATTATTAGCTGAAGAAACAATTTGATGGTTTGATCGGTAATTCTCATCTAGGATTACCGTATTTGCTTCTGGATAACGATCTTTAAACTGTAATATATAGGACGGATCACTCCCACGGAATGCGTAGATGGATTGATCGTCATCACCTACTACACATAAGTTTTTTGTGTGGTCACTTAGCATATTTATTAATTCAACTTGGACTTTGTTAATGTCTTGGAACTCATCGACCGAGACATAGGCGAAGCGTTGTTGATAACGTTTTAACAGTCTTTGGTTGGTAGTTAATAATTCATGCAAACCAACTAGCATATCATCGAAGTCAAATAAATTGTTTGAGAGCTTCATTTGTTCATATCGCTTGTACAAGTAAGAAACGCGTTCTTCCCATATATCTTTTGTCTTTATTTGTTGTGGGGTGATGAGGTGATTTTTCCACCAGCTTATTTGAGTTAAAGCTTGGTCAAAAGGAAATTCCTTTTCATCTATGTCAATTTCACGGCCTGCTTCTTTAATCATAGCTTGACGCTGCCACTCTTGTTTTAATAATTTATTTGGTGCCCATTGGCTGGGCTCATGATGCATAAGCATTTTGTAAAAGATACTGTGAAATGTCCCGATAACAAGTTGGTTTAAATCGGCAGCTTTTATACTTGGATACAGGGCCATCCGTTCCCTCATTTCTTTTGCTGCCTTCGCTGTAAAGGTTACTAAAATAATCTCTTTTGGTGAATGGTTGAGCTCAGTTAACATATAAGCTGTTCTTGTTGTTAATACACGTGTTTTGCCACTACCGGCTCCGGCTAAAATAAGAAGTGGCCCTTCTGTTGTTTGCACAGCACTCCATTGATGATCATCTAAATGGATCCCATTGTTAGCTAAAGTATGGCGATAACTATTGGAGTCAATATTAATAATAGGCTCTTTAGGTAGAAAGGAAGGGATTGCTTTAACTAATTCTGGCTCTTTCCAAGTATTGTCTTGGTTGCTTGAGGAAGAGGGTGATGTAATGACTCTTCTTTTGGGTAATTGAATCCCGGATGTATTTTCGACTTTCGGCTCCGTATCTATGTGTTGGTTAACTTTTGTCATTTTTCTTTCCATTAGAGTAGCCGTTTCCCTACATTCATCTGTTTCGTGTAAATGGACAAACTTTGGAGGAGTGAGGATACTTATCTCCATTTTTAGAGGTGAGTGGCAATGTATACAAGTGACCTCCTGTCGAATACTAGCCATATACAGTTGTTGCCATTTTTCACGCTCGCAGCTTGAGAGATGAATAAGCTTTTCTTGGTGATAAGCCACTTGCATAATTAGGTCTCCTCTCATAAATATGTTCTTGTCTATCGTAGCAAATTTTGTCGTGAAAGTGTGCTACTTTTCGTAGGAAATAAGAGATTTAGAAAAAACAAAGAAGAGAGGTATCTTATGATTTCGTTTTTTATTTTAGGGTGTATCGTTACAATTACTGCCATTACTTTTCTTATAGGTGGCTGGTACTTTCAAGATCAATTTTTATTTGGGCCATTTATAGCGGCGATTATCGGATTAAATTTTCTTTTTATAAGTTCAGTTCAAGTAAAACGTGAAAGAGAGGAAAGGGGAAGATAGTAGACCTAAATTCACGTAGGTTAATTAATAAATTGATAAAGAAGGATGGAAAATGAAAAAAAGAATGGGTACGTGTCAAATGTGTCATCGAGGAAAAGTTGAATTAACAGTTCATCATTTAACACCAAAAGAGGAGGGAGGGACACATCTTCCAACGGCTGAACTTTGTATCCCTTGTCATATATACAAATAAAGAAATTGCGAATCGTCTGATGACGTTAGAAAGGTTAATAAATGATGACAGGTTAAAAAATTTTATAAAGTGGATACAGAAGCAACCACCTACAAAAATAAGTCGAACTAGGAAATCTAATTCAAGAAGATGACTTTTTCTGAATACGAACATAGGTAGGCTTTTGTGTTGTAGTACGTGTGTCATTTAACAAAGATGTACAATTTGGGCATCTAGTTGCTTTGAAAGCAATAGACTGAAAGCAGTGTGGACATAATTTTGTTTTCATGTTAATTAAAGGGTCTTCCTCGGGACGTCTAATACGATTTACTTGTCTAACAAATAAGAATAAAACAAACGCGATAAGAAAAAAATGAACGGTATGGTTTAAAAAGACTCCAAAGTTAATCATTGGTATACCAGCCTCTTGTGCTTCAGATAAGGTAGCAAATTGTTGGTTAGATAAGTTGATATACATATTAGAAAAATCTACTTGTCCAAACAACAACCAAAATGGAGGCATAATGATGTCATCAACTAATGACTCAACGATTTTCGCGAAGGTTGTACCTATAATGACACCGATACTCATATCAATGACATTTCCTTTAACGGCAAATTCCTTGAATTCACTAAAAATTTTCACAGATTCACCTTCTTTTACTTATAAAAGTTAGAGAGTTAACCATGTAATAACGATATGCAAGAAGGTGGCGTGTATGAATTAAAAAAAGAGGTTATCTCATTAGATCTGCATTTTGTCATAAACAGATCTGATAAGAGATAACCTCAATTTAGAGATTTACTGGGCTAGCTGGATTCGAACCAGCGCATTACGGAGTCAAAGTCCGGTGCCTTACCACTTGGCTATAGCCCATCGGTATTTATAGCATAACCACAAGCTTTTGTTTTTATTCAAAAAAACTTTGTTCGTAAAATGTGTTCTGTAAAATGTTGTTCGCTGTGGCGCTTACTAGTAAATATCTTAGCCTAATTTCAAAAAACTATTCATTTAATTAAAGGATTTTTTTTGAAAGTGTTGAATTCCTTATTTAAAAGTAAAGGAGGTTGAAGTGATTGTATGATATTGAACAATATAGTAGGCATATATTAAGTGACGCTATTTATATGAAGGCAACCGATGTTCACTTAATTCCTCAAGAAAATTATTACATTGTTACCTGTCGAATAGGTGGCTTCTTGGAGCCTTGGAGAAAAGTAAACCCAATCATCGCAGAGAGATTAATTAGCCATTTTAAATATCGATCGGGAATGGACATCGGCGAACGTCGCAAACCACAAAGCACTTCCATGGTATATCAGCAAGGAACCTTAACATTTTCCCTCAGGTTATCCACTCTTCCTTCTAGGGAGAAAGAAAGCTTAGCAATTAGAATTTTCCCTCATGTTTCTTCACAGGCGCTACCATCCTTGCCTATCCTTCATAATAAAGTTCAATTATTACGTACTATTACATCTTATTCTCATGGCCTTTGCTTACTGTCTGGACCTACTGGCTCTGGAAAGACAACTACTCTTTATTCATTAACAAATTATATTATTAAAAACGGTGGGAAATCAGTGATTACAATTGAAGATCCCGTTGAACAAGTCGTTGAAAATACCGTTCAAGTTGAAGTGAATCAGAAAACAGGTATGACCTTTGATAATGCTTTAAAGGCATCATTAAGACATGATCCGGATGTTATTTTAATTGGTGAAATACGGGATGAGGAAACGGCATCGTTAGCAATAAGGGCTGCTCTTACGGGTCATTTGGTACTCGCTTCGGTTCATGCTAATGATTGTGAATCGGCAGTAATGAGAATGATTGATTTAGGTGTTTCTCGCCTGGAGCTCATTGAATGTTGCAGGGTGTTATTATCTCAGCGAATTCTAAATATTAAATGTCCATTTTGTCCAGGGAAGTGCCATTGGTTTTGCGCTAGGACGAGGTCGATGCCAAGGGCTGCACTATATGAGGTGTTAAAAGGAGAGAAATTAAGAAAGTTTTTGAAAGAAGAAGATGAAGCTCTTGGTGAATTATTTTTAAGTGAAGCGAAAAAAGCATGGGCATTAGGTTTTATTGATGAAAAAGAGGTGTTGGAATTTGTTCTTAAAACTATCTAAAAGGACGCAACGTAAAAAACACTTTCAAAATGCTGCTTATTCTTTTATAAGGGTTGGACGTATGCTTCAGCAAGGTTACCCTTTAGAAGTTGCACTTAAATTTGTCCAACTTCACGTTAGTAAATTAACAAAAGAACAAATTGATTTTGTTTTGATAAATCTTAAAGATGGTCTTTCGGTACATGAAGCATTTCAATCCTTTGATATTCCAAATAGCATTAAATCATTCCTTTATTTTTATGATAAACAAGGTAATTTAGCAGAAGGATTTATTCAGGCGGGGTCATTATTGATTCGAAGGAAAGAAACCCTTGCAGAATTAGGTAAGCTATTAAGATATCCAGTCTTTCTTCTCTTCCTTTCTATTTTTTTGTTGTTATTAATGTTTCAGTTTGTCCTTCCTCATTTTCAAACTTCCTTTTCTGTAGTGCCAGAAGAATTACCACTATTTATTAGTTTTCTTCTAACCTTTATTTATAATTTCCCTTATATAATCACTATTTTTTTATTGGTTGTTTCTATTATTATTTTCTATGTATTTCATATGCTAAATAAATTGACCCCTTACGAAAAAGTAGTGAGGATCCTTTCTCTTCCGTTCTGTAGCAAGTATGTAAAAGTAGTAATAACCTATTTTTTTGCACTTCAAATGGGAGGACTCATGAAAGCAGGGATGAGTTTGCAACAAGCTTTGGTACACTTTCAAACACAAGACTATCTCGAATTCTTACAACAAGAAAGCGTAGAAATTTCACATCAACTTCAGCAAGGGCGACCATTTCATGACGTGGTGATAGAAAAAGAATATTTACTGAAGGAATTATCGTATGTAATTGATAACGGAGAAAAAACAGGGTACTTAGGGAGTGACCTTGTTCAATATAGTGATATTCTATATGGGGAGCTTGAAGATTTTTTTGAGAGAGGTTTGCAAATTGTTCAACCTATTCTCTTTTTGTTTATAGGTGGATTTATTTTAGTGTTGTTTCTTGTAACGATGTTCCCTATGTTTCAAATGCTTAACACATTTTAATCTAGTGAAAGGATGCCTGTAATTAATATGGTGTCCTTTTGCATTTTTTTGTGAAAAGGAGAATTTTTTTAAAAAATGACTTGCATTTATTTTGAGATACGTGTTATATTATTAACCGTCGCTGCTGACGCGGCTAACAAAACACAAAAATATTGACATTCTTTTTTGGAACTGTTAAGATGTTAAAGTTGCTGTTTTGACGAGTTCTTTGAAAACTGAACAAAAGCCAAGCGAAATTAAGGAGATATTAATCTCGTCAAAGAAATTTACCCATTAGGGCAAATTTCATCGGAATTATTATTGCATTGCTAGCGTGATGCAAATTGAGCTAATCAGCTTACCATTTTCATGGAGAGTTTGATCCTGGCTCAGGACGAACGCTGGCGGCGTGCCTAATACATGCAAGTCGAG
>NZ_JBWQTV010000025.1:0-62455 GCF_056619965.1 Halalkalibacter sp. HAAS-P014
AGACCCCTTAGAGATGATGAGGTTGATAGGTCTGGTGTGGAAGCGTGGCGACACGTGGAGCTGACAGATACTAATCGGTCGAGGACTTATCCAATAAATGATTCTTGACGTCATACTTCACGAAGTGTGACAATTGTTTCTATAAAAGCATTATCTAGTTTTGAGAGAACCATCTCAGGTATTTTCGGAGAAAATACCATATAGTCTGGTGGCTATAGCGAAGAGGTCACACCCGTTCCCATGCCGAACACGGTCGTTAAGCTCTTTTGCGCCGATGGTAGTTGGGGGCTTCCCCCTGTGAGAGTAGGACGTTGCCAGGCACACACCGTTCCACAGTAGCTCAGTGGTAGAGCAATCGGCTGTTAACCGATCGGTCGTAGGTTCGAGTCCTACCTGTGGAGCCATTTTTTTTGCTTCCATAGCTCAGCCGGTAGAGCACTACCATGGTAAGGTAGGGGTCAGCGGTTCAAGTCCGCTTGGAAGCTTCGAATAGTGAAAACCCACGCACCGTAAATGATACGGGCGTTTTTTTGTGTGTCTGAAAAGCGAAAAGGAGTTGTTCATGATTCTCAAGTATTAAGAAACATCATAGCGTCAATCTACGGCATAGTGAAAATGACGTAAGAAAATTACAAGAGGCAATAGAGAAAAACAACTAGGATACTTGCTTCGGGTATTGTCGTTAACACATGAACAACAACGAGCAATTAAAAAATGAACTAATCAGAAAAGGTCAAAATTAATTAACTTCCGTTTTTTCTGTTGAGACGTAGTGTTCATTTTCTGGAGCTGTATGCATAAGAGATACTCGGACTTTACTGTTTTTTCTAAATGTTTTATTGGGGTGAAAAGAGCCTTTCCATAATGTATTGGAAAGGCTCTTTATATATTATTTTTCTACACTCTAAACTTTCCTGATAGTTCTCTTAATTCTTCTGCCAAATCTGCTAAAGATGTTGCTGAAGCTGAAACTTCTTCGGCTGAGGCTAGCTGTTCCTCGGTAACAGCTGAGATTTCCCTTGCACTATCTGAAGATACTTTGGCAAGTTCTGAAACTTCTTCAATCGCAGCATTTACTTCTTCTACACTTGCAGACATTTGTTCAGAAATCGCAGACAATTCTTGTACTTGAGCATTTGATGTATTTATCGAATTCACAATCTGGCCAAATGTATTACCTGTTTCTTCAGCTAAATCAATTCCATTTGTAACTTCATTGTTTCCTTTATTCATCATATCAACTGCTCTAGATGTATCTGCTTGTATAAATTGAATAATATCTGAAATTTGATTTGCTGACTCTCTTGATTGCTCTGCAAGTTTTCGTACCTCTTCAGCAACAACAGAGAATCCCTTACCATGTTCACCGGCACGAGCTGATTCGATTGCTGCATTAAGAGCTAACAAGTTTGTTTGATCAGCTATATCAGTAATCACTTCTATGATCTTACCAATCTCAGTTGATCTTTTCTCAAGCTCTTGAATGACATGATTTGTTTCTGAATTTGCTTTTGAGATCGTGTTCATTTGTTGTACAACTCGTTGAATATAATCATTTCCTAAACCTGCTTGTTTCATTGTTTCCATTGATGACTCGGCTACCATTGAAGCATTGTCTGCAATTCGTACAATTCCTGTTGTAATTTCACCTACACCTCGAGCACTCTCTTCTGTATTTTTTCCTTGAACTTCTACACTTGTTGCAACTTCTGTAATCGAAGTGGCTACTTGGTTTGTTGCTGCTTTGTTTTCTTCGGCACTAGCAAGCAATTGTTCCGAGGAGGCGGCAACCTGTTCAGATGTTTGGCTCACTTGCTGACTCATCTCTTTTAAACTTTCAGTCATTTTATTAAAAGAATGCGCAAGTTGACCGATTTCATCTTTACTTTTTATTTTAATGTTTTCAATTGAGAGATTCCCGTTAGCAATTTCTTCAGCTGAAGCTGAAACAAGTCGCACATTTTTTGAAATATGTCTACTGAGGAAAATAGCTACAACAACGCCAATTACAATAGCAAGAAGACTAATTACTACTATTAGTTGAACTGTATTCGCAACCTCTTCAGAAAGTTTGTTGCTAGAGTGCTCTAAATTATCTTGTTGTAAAAATAATAAATCTCTTGCTGCAGCATACAACTGATTTAGGACATCAGCTTCTTCTTCTATTACACGTAAATAACCCTCTTCATTATTTTCATTTTTATAAGCAAGCATTCGCTCGGCGATATGGTAGTATTGTTCTTCTGCCTCTACCATTTGATCAATGATTTCTAACTCCTCATTTTGATCTGTTAGTTCCCTGATTAGTCCGATATTTTTTTGAAATTCATCTCGAGCAGCTAAATAATTATGTAACTCATCTTCACTTTCACTATTTAAGTATGTTTGTAGAGCAACCTGCTGTTTATAAGTTTCAAAAATAGAATAGGTCGCATAACGTATTTTTCCTGAACGATCTTCAATCACGTGACCGTATTCATCATCAACTTGATTAAATTGAAGGTAAGTAATGGACGTCATGATCCCTAATAATAAGATGACACTAAAAAATCCCAAAAGTAACTTTCTCATTAAATTCATATGTTGTTCTCCTCTTCTAATAAACTGTCCTCCATTATACGGCATAAATCGACTTTTTTCTGTGAGTTTTTTAATGAAAGCCCTTTTATATGCATGTTTTCTTTGTAGAATAAGTGAAAAAGTTTATACTAGATCATATTGTTTAAAAAGATGGAGGATCATAAAATGAAATTAAATAATATTCGTTGGGGCATCATCGGATGTGGGGATGTGACAGAAGTGAAAAGTGGACCTGCATTCCAAAAGATTAACAACTCAGAATTGGTTGCTGTAATGCGTCGAACAGGAGAGCTTGCAAAAGACTATGCGAAGCGACATAATGTGGCAAAGTGGTACGATAATGCTGATGCACTCATTAAAGATCCTGATGTTGATGCTGTTTATATTGCAACACCACCAAGCTCACATAAAGAATACACACTGAAAGTAGCGCAAGCTGGGAAACCGGTATACGTAGAAAAACCTATGGCACGAAATTACGCTGAATGCCAAGAAATGATCACTGCATGTGAAGAAGCTGGAGTTCCTCTTTATGTAGCTTACTATCGCAGAGCACATCCGAGATTTTTGAAAATAAAAGAGTTATTAGAGCAAAAGGCAATTGGAGACGTTCGGTTTGTCACAACGACTCACTACGAACAAGCGAAAAAGGATGAGATCGACTCGAAAACCCCCCCATGGCGCGTTCAACCCGATTTGCCAGGAGGTGGACTGTTTTATGATCTAGGAAGCCACACGTTCGACATATTAGACTTTTTACTTGGACCTATTAAATCTGCTCAAGGGTTTGCTTCAAACCAAGCGGGACATTACCGAGCAGAAGATATCGTCACAGGAAGTTATCTTTTTGAGTCGGGTGTTCACGGTATTGGAAAGTGGTGCTTTACTGCTTTTGAGAATATCGAAATAAATGAAATTGTCGGTAGTGAAGGGAAAATCACATTTTCGACTTTCAGTAACGAACCCGTTGTATTAACGACAGTAAACGGGACAAAGCAATGGAGTTTTGATCCACCACAACACGTGCATCAACCTCTTATAGAAACGATTATCGCCGATCTAACTGGAAAAGGAAGTAATCAATGCCTTAGTAACGGTTTAACAGGCGCAAGAACGAACTGGGTTATGAATGAACTGGTGAATCATTATTATACTTATAATAAATAGTGTGTATTGCAAAAAGGTATTGCCCCCAAAGGCTGGTTTTGAACTTAGAAGTAGTGGGAAATTTAAATTAAGAGGCTATCTCATCTAACTCGAGACTACCTCTTTTTATGTTCAAATGATTCGTGTGCGACTCGTTAATTGTTTAGATGTTAAGCCTGTTATAGCACCAACGAGTTTTTTATCTATTCCATAATCGAGCATACATTCAGCAACTTGGATTTTTGTCTCTATTTTTGCTTTATGCTGTACATAGTCTAAAAGCGTTACTAGCTCTTCGCGAGAGTACATGGGTTTGTGGTCATTCATCATTCATCACCTCAGGCTTTTTCTATTATTATAACGAATGTATGTTCGTATAATCAAGAGGTGAGAAACCTAATTTTTTTTAAAAAAAAGGACTTGCGATTGTCTTTTTCTTTCGGTATAATATTTTTTGTCAGTAAGAAATGGCCCGTTGGTCAAGCGGTTAAGACACCGCCCTTTCACGGCGGTAACACGGGTTCGAATCCCGTACGGGTCACCATTCTAGAAGATAGAGATTAGAAGTGAGAAGTTAGAAGAAGACTTTTCTAACCTCCAACATCTTACCTCTTACATCCAAACTGGAGGATTAGCTCAGCTGGGAGAGCACCTGCCTTACAAGCAGGGGGTCGGCGGTTCGATCCCGTCATCCTCCACCATATGCCGGCCTAGCTCAATTGGTAGAGCAACTGACTTGTAATCAGTAGGTTGGGGGTTCAAGTCCTCTGGCCGGCATCGTTTTGTTTCGTGGAGGGGTAGCGAAGTGGCTAAACGCGGCGGACTGTAAATCCGCTCCCTCCGGGTTCGGCGGTTCGAATCCGTCCCCCTCCACCATCACTGGGCTATCGCCAAGCGGTAAGGCAACGGATTTTGATTCCGTCATGCGTAGGTTCGAATCCTGCTAGCCCAGCCATTTTTTTTTTTTTTTTAGATGATTGCTCTAAGTAGAGTTAATGATCGATTTTTTTCTTTTTGAGAGGCATTAGCTCAGTTACGAGCAAGGCTACTTGAACAACAACGAGTTGTTCTGACGCAGCAAGCAACAGAGCGTTATTAGAAGAGGAAAGAACAGGTAGGACCCCGGAGCGCAACATCGTCCGTAAGCATCGTGAAATCCTTCAACGGAATAACTGCAAGAGCCATTAGCTCAGTTGGTAGAGCATCTGACTTTTAATCAGAGGGTCGAAGGTTCGAGTCCTTCATGGCTCACCATTTCTACATGTATGCGGAAGTAGTTCAGTGGTAGAACACCACCTTGCCAAGGTGGGGGTCGCGAGTTCGAATCTCGTCTTCCGCTCCAATGGGGCCTTAGCTCAGCTGGGAGAGCGCCTGCCTTGCACGCAGGAGGTCAGCGGTTCGATCCCGCTAGGCTCCACCATACATATTGATATCAAAAGCCATAGATTTACTATCTATGGCTTTTTTCTTTTGATTTATTGTTTGATCGTCATTTGTTCTTTTAATTTTAATTCGTACTCATTGAGGAGTTCGTCGAGCTTTTGACTGTGCTGTATAATCTCTTGTGAATGGAGAGGAATAGTTTTCGCCTTTTTATTTAATAAATCTCTGTATCGTTCAATTTCTCTAAGAATAAGTTGTTCTTTCAAATCCATTTAATCACATCCTTATAAGAGAATGAGTTTAATAGTAAGTTTATAAGATTACCTCATAAGCTTGGCCTTAAGTATTATTTTAATACCCTATTTTTTAAGAAGTGAAACATAAAATCATGTTATGATAGATTTATATAGGATGTAATTCCTATTTTTAGTTGTATTTTGAAACTTTCATCACTATTCATCCGTAAATGAAGATAGATTGAATCTAGGCAGGGGTATTTATATGGATACAATTGTAAGAAGGTTAATTAAAGAAGTGAAAAAAGGGAATCAACAGGCTTTTGCAGAGATTGTTGATCTTTATAAAGATAAAGTATACCAGGTAGCCTATCGCATGGTTGGAAATATTCATGAAGCACAAGATGTGGCGCAAGAAGCTTTTTTACGCGCCTATACGAACCTTGACCGTTTTGATAATAATCGAAAGTTTTCAACTTGGTTGTTTCGTATTGCGACCAATGTAGCCATTGATCGCTTACGAAAGAAAAAGCCTGATTTCTATTTACAAGACCAGGTGAGAGGGTCAGAAGGGTTGACAGTTGAATCGCAGTTAGCAGCTGATGAAGAACGTCCTGATGACCAGGTAGTAGCAATAGAAATGCAGCAATGGGTACAATCTGAGATTAATCAACTACCACCCAAATACCGTACAGCGATCATTCTAAAATATATAGAAGACTTATCGATTAATGAGATAAGCGATATCCTTGATATACCTCCTGCAACGGTTAAAACTAGAGTTCATCGAGGCAGAGAAGCTCTTAGAAAGAGAATGCGTCATGTATAGAAAGGGGTGTTTAGCATGAAGTGTGAACAGCACTATGAAGAGTTAATCGAAAAAGTAGTTGATTCTCGTGCGTCAGAAGAAGAAAAGAAACAATTAGACCGACATCTTAAAAACTGTGCTTCTTGTAAACAACACTTTCATGAGTTAAAGAAGGTAATAGCCTTTGTACAGAGCGCATCTCATATAGAAGCACCTGAAGGCTTTACTGACAAGGTGATGGCTAATTTACCTGAACGAAAGCAAGTGTCAAAGTGGAAACAATGGACGAGGAAACATCCAATTCTTGTTTCTGCAGCTATTTTTATATTGCTTATGCTTGGAAGTGTTACATCTCTTTGGAATACGACTGGTGAGCAAGTGGCAGTTACGGGATCAGGGAAAGTTCAAATAGACCAGGAAAATGGAGAAGTTGTTGTGCCTGAAGGAGAAGTGATTGAAGGCGATTTAGTCGTTCGAAATGGACTATTGAAAGTAGATGGTGAGGTGCAAGGGAATGTACTCTTGGTAAATAGTGAAGCCTATTATGCATCTACTGGTCATGTATCGGGTGAAATTAAAGAGCTGAATCAAGCATTAGAATGGGCATGGTACAATATTAAGAGCTTTTTTAGAGAAGTCATTGCAATTACAGGTAATGAGAGCTCGAATGAATAAAGAGGATGAGTCCTCATGTTACGCGCCTGCTGTGTCGGTCATAGCAGGCGTGTAAACCTTGCTGAGGTTAATCGTCAATGAATTGAAGATCTCTAACAGTGTAGAATTCTACTTTGTTCCTAGACTGTGATATAATGGGTCAAGGAAAAAAGAGGTCTAGATCATAGATCTCTTTAGATGCATGTCTTAATGGTTTGGAGGAAGAGCCATGTTTTCACTCGCAGAAGTTGGTTTGCTCAATTATATTGGGCAAATTGTTGATATTTTGCTCGTTACGTATGTCGTGTACAAGGCGATCATGATTATACGTGGGACTAGGGCAGTACAGCTAGTAAAAGGGATTACCGTCATATTAGCGATTTGGTTTCTTAGTAGGTTTTTGGGACTGCGTACGCTGGAATTTTTAATGAATCAAACATTTACATATGGACTGTTAGCTATCATTATTATTTTCCAGCCGGAGCTTAGACGTGCGCTAGAACAGTTAGGAAGAGGGCGTTTCTTTTCAAGCAGAACAGTTCCTCAAGACGATTCTGTTAAAACATCTATTGACGCCATTGTGAAAGCTTCTTCCTATATGGGAAAGCGACGGATCGGAGCTCTTATGACGTTAGAAAGAGAAACTGGAATGACGGATTATGTGGAGACAGGAATACAAATGAATGCCAAGTTAACTTCGGAGTTGCTTATCAATACATTCATTCCTAATACACCACTACATGATGGGGCTGTGATTTTAAAAGAAAATACGATTTTGGCTGCTGCTTGTTATTTGCCGTTATCAGAAAATCCTTTTATTTCAAAAGAGCTTGGGACAAGACATAGAGCTGCTCTTGGAGTAAGTGAAGTCACAGATTCCATAACGATTATTGTATCTGAAGAAACGGGAAGTATTTCATTAACGAAAAACGGTGAGTTACATAGAGATCTTGATGAGGAGAAGCTTCGTACTCTATTGGAACGAGAGCTTCTAACAGAAAGCAAGCAAACAACCACTTCACGTTGGCAGTGGGGAGGGAAGAAAAATGGATAAATTGTTCAACAGCCATTGGTTTGTTAAAATTATCTCTTTTTTTATTGCGTTAATGCTATTTACAATGGTGAATATTGACGATATGGCTTCTCAACCGGGTGTTTTGCCAGCTATTACACAGGCTTCTTATACTCTTGAAGATGTTGAGTTAAATGTTCTATATGATGAAGACAATTATGCGATCATTGACCAAACAGAACATGTTCAAGTGAATTTGAAAGGGCCACAAAGCTCATTAACATTATTTCAATTAACAAGACCTTCCTACGAAGTGTTTGTTGATGTTAGGGATCGTGGAGAAGGTGTTCATACGTTAAGTGTTGAGCATCGTAATTTCCCAAATGACTTAAGTGTATCTGTTGTACCACAATATGTTCGAGTTGAATTAGAAGAGAAACAAACCGTCTCGTTCCCAGTACAAGTAGATATTATTAACTCGGGTGAAGTTGAGGAAGGGTATACTGTTGGAACACCACTTGTATCACCATTAAATGTTGATGTAACGGCAGCGAAAAGTGTAGTTGCGAAAATAAGTGAAGTAAAAGCTTATGTCGATGTAGCAGGAGCTGATAAAACAATTGAGGAAACGACACCAGTGAAGATTTATGATGATAATGGAAATGAATTAACACTTTCAGTAGATCCTCAAGTTGTTGATGTAAAGGTGCCTGTTACGAGCCCTAACCGGACGATTCCATTAAAAATTGTTCGAGAAGGGGAGTTACCAGAAGGGGTAAGTATTAATGAGATTAGAATGGAACCTGAAGAGGTAACCGTCTATGGCTCGACTGATGTGATCGACAGAATGAATGTAGTTGAAGTGGGTCCATTAGACATGAGTGAAATAACAGAAGACCAAACGCTAGAGGTGAATGTACCAACTCCACCAGGTGTCGAACGTGTGTCACCGGAGACTGTAACGCTCGATATTACGGTTACAGAGGAAGAAACGGTGGAGATTAGTGGAATTCCAGTTGAAGTTGTTGGTCAACGTGAGAATGAGGATGTAACGTTTAATGGTAGCGAAACGAAGGAAATAACGGCTATTGCAAGAGGTTCAGAAGAACAACTTGAAAGGTTAGAACTAACGGATATTCAAGCGTTCGTAGATGTAAGTAATTTATCGGCTGGTGAGCACGAAGTTGAAATACAAATTAATGGGCCTGCTAATGTCGGCTTCAGTTTAATTGAAAATACAATTCCAATTACTATTACATCACAACCTGGTGATGAGTTGTTTGAAGGAGAGAATGAATAATGGGAAATTATTTTGGTACTGATGGTGTGCGAGGGGTTGCAAATACGGAACTTACCCCGGAGTTAGCTTTTAAATTGGGGAGAATGGGTGGATATGTTTTAACAAAAGATACCGAGAAACCTCGAGTTGTGATCGGGCGAGATACACGTATTTCAGGAGAAATGCTCGAAAGTGCGCTTGTTGCAGGGCTTTTATCAATTGGAGCAGAAGTGATGCGATTAGGGGTTATTTCAACTCCTGGAGTCGCATTCTTAACAAAAGCTTTGAGCGCTAATGCAGGTGTAATGATCTCTGCTTCGCATAACCCGGTTCCTGATAATGGAATCAAGTTTTTTGGCCCTGATGGATTTAAGCTACTAGATAATCAGGAAAAGGAAATTGAACGCCTATTAGAGAGCGAAGATGAATTACCGAGACCGACCGGAGGTGCTCTTGGTATCACAAATGATTATTTTGAAGGTGGTCAGAAATACCTTCAATATCTAAAACAAACAGTTGAAGAGGATTTCTCAGGGATCCATATTGCCCTTGATTGTGCAAATGGAGCAGCTTCCTCTCTGGCACCTCATTTATTTGCAGATTTAGAGGCAGACATCTCTACGATGGGAACTTCGCCAAACGGTATCAATATTAACGAAAATTGTGGGTCAACACATCCAGAAGCCCTCTCAGCTTTTGTCATTGAAAAGGGAGCGCAAGTGGGTCTTGCATTTGACGGAGATGCAGACCGCTTAATTGCAGTTGATGAAAATGGCGACATTGTTGATGGCGATAAGATTATGTTCATCTGTGCGAAATATATGAAAGAGCAAGGTTGGTTAAAGCATGGAACTGTTGTATCAACAGTGATGAGCAATCTTGGTTTTTATAAGGGGCTTGAAGAGTTAGGTATTGAAACAAAGCAAACAGCAGTTGGCGATCGCTATGTAATGGAGGAAATGAGAAAAGGTGGATACAATATTGGTGGTGAGCAATCGGGCCATATTATCTTTTTAGACCACATTACTACAGGTGACGGGCTATTATCTGCTTTGCAGCTTGTGAATATTATGAAAGCTACCAATAAGCCGTTATCGAAGCTCGCTTCAGAAATGGAAACATTCCCACAGGAACTAGTTAATGTTCGCGTAACAGATAAACATGCTGTAACACAAAATGAAAAAGTGAGTGCTGTGATTAAAGAAGTGGAAGCAGAAATGGCTGGTGAAGGGCGTGTGCTCGTTCGTCCATCTGGAACAGAGCCTCTTGTTCGCGTTATGATTGAAGCAAAAACAAAAGAACTTTGTGATGAGTATATAGATAAGATTGTACAGGTGGTACAAGAGGAAATGGGTTTAAAATAGAAATGATTTATTGCATAAGCAGCACACAACATGTTGCTTATGCATATTTTTTATTAAGAGCTGCCACTCTCAAAAAGAGATGTAAAATATTTACTTGTAATTGACGATTGATTATTCGTAATGTATGATTAAGCAAGTCAATATTTGAGAGGAGGATTGTAAGAAACTCACAGTAAAAAGCGCCTGAACTATACATCGTATAGTTGACGAGGAGAGGGAGTATCGAATGTTCGGCGGATGCCCTCCGGTTGTAGCATGACAACCGTTAGACTTCTAAGTAAAACGAAGAGGCAACTCTTTGCACAAAGCTAGAAGTAAGCATGCCTTCTAAAAATAAGAGAGTGGGGGCAAGTCTGCCCTCAGGTTGCTTGCCCCCGACTTCGGGAGGTAATTATTTTATGTGTGGAATTGTTGGATATATAGGGTCAGAAGATGCAAAAGAAATTTTATTACATGGTCTAGAAAAATTGGAATACCGTGGTTATGACTCAGCTGGTATTGCAGTAGCAAATGATGAGGGTGTTCATGTTTATAAAGAAAAAGGCAGAATTGCTTCTTTACGTAATGTTGTAGATCATTCAGTTAGTGGTACGGTCGGGATTGGCCATACACGCTGGGCAACGCATGGAGTACCAAGTCGTACAAATGCTCACCCACATCAAAGTGAAACAGCTAGATTCACGCTAGTTCATAATGGAGTTATCGAGAATTATGAGCAACTAAAGAGTGACTATTTGGTAGCTACTGATCTTCAAAGCGACACGGATACAGAGATTATTGTTCAACTTGTTGACCGTTTTGTAAAAGACGGTAAAAGCGTAGAAGATGCATTCAGTCATACATTATCCTTATTAAAAGGTTCTTATGCAATTGCTCTTCTCGACAAACAAAATGCTGATATCGTTTATGTTGGCAAGAACAAGAGTCCACTTTTAATCGGTGTTGGTGAAGGAGTCAATGTTATTGCTTCTGATGCGATGGCGATGTTAAAAGTGACAAATCAGTTTGTTGAAATTATGGATAAAGAAATTGTTTTAGTATCACGTGATAAGGTGACAATCAAGACTTTGGATGGAACGGTGATGTCTCGTGAGCCTTATACAGCGGAATTGGATGAAAGTGATATTGAAAAAGGGACTTATCCTCACTTCATGCTTAAAGAAATCGATGAGCAGCCATTTGTCATTCGTAATATCGTACAAAAGTATCAGAATGAAGACGGAACGGTTCGTCTTGATGAAAATATTCGTAATGCGATGAAATCTTCTGACCGTATTTATATAATTGCTGCAGGAACTAGCTATCATGCTGGTCTTGTCGGAAAACAATTAATTGAAAAAATTGCTGGTCGTCCAGTTGAAGTCCATATTGCAAGTGAATTCCTGTACAATATGCCACTTCTATCAGAAAACCCACTCTTTATCTTTATTTCACAAAGTGGTGAAACAGCAGACCTTCGTGGCGTTCTTGTCGAAGTGAAGGAAAAAGGATACAAGGCTCTAACGATTACAAATGTACCAGGGTCAACACTATCTCGTGAAGCTGATTTTACCTTGCACACATATGCAGGCCCAGAAATTGCTGTCGCTTCTACAAAAGCATATACAGCACAAATGGCGGTGTTAACGCTACTTGCTGTTGATACAGCTAATGCAAAAGGAATTGAGTTAGATTTTGATCCAATCCAAGAGCTTGGAATTGTTGCAAACGCAATGGAAACCCTTTGTGATCAAAAAGAAGCATTAGAACATATTGCTCGTGATTACCTCTCAGTTTCACGGAACTGTTTCTTCATCGGGCGTGCTGCTGATTATTTTGTTTGTTTAGAAGGAGCTCTTAAATTAAAAGAGATCTCATACATTCAAGCAGAAGGATTTGCTGGTGGTGAGCTGAAGCACGGTACAATTGCTCTAATTGAAGACGGGACTCCGGTTGTTGCTATTGTAACACAAGAACATGTCAACTTAAGTATTCGAGGGAATGTAAAAGAAGTCGCTGCACGTGGAGCAAATCCTTGTATCATTAGCATGGAAGGATTAGAGCAAAACAGTGATGCATTTGTTGTTCCAAAAGTGCACGAATATTTAACATCACTTGTCACAGTAATCCCATTGCAACTGATTTCTTATTATGCAGCTCTTCATCGGGATTGTGACGTTGATAAACCACGTAACCTAGCGAAAAGTGTTACGGTTGAGTAGGTTAGATAAGGTGACTTTTTATAAATAAGTTTAAGATTAAAAGGAGATGGCTGCATTAAGCCATCTCCTTTTAATGATAACTCTAACGAATGGCAAATAATTGTAGCGGTTTTTGGGTAAGATATACACAGAATAGGGGGTGTGTATCTTGTATGATAAAACTGAGATGAGGTTAACATCGGCTGAGATGACAAGCTTATGGACTCAGTACATAAATGATTCGGCTACTAAACAAGTGATTTCTGTTTTCTTGAATAATAATGAAGATGAAGATGTTCAAACGGTTCTAAAAGAGGCGCTAAAACAAGCTACGGATCACCTTACGTTCCTAACAAAGCTATTTCAGGAAGAAGGCTTTCCTACTCCTATAGGTTTTACTGAAAAGGATATTAATATAGGGGCTCCACGTTTATTTTCGGATCTCTATTATTTGTTTTATCTTCAACATATGACCATTTTAGGGATGACAGCAGGGAGTCTTGCTATTAGCACAGCTAGTCGAGCTGATATTGTTCAATTTTTTCGCAAAGTCGCTAATGATTCAACGGAATTACATTGTCATATAAAGAACATTTCCTTACAAAAAGGCATACATAATCGTGCGCCCTATATTCCGATGCCAAAAGAGGTGTCATTTATTACGGATCAAAAATATTTAGGAAATATGTTTGGAAAGCAAAGGACGATTAATTCCGTTGAAATAACTCATCTTTTCACCAATATTCAAACAAATCTAATTGGGAAAAATCTGATGATTGCTTTTGCGCAAGTGTGTGACTCGCATGAGTTACGCCAATATATTCTTAGAGGGAAAGAAATTGCTGAAAAACAAATCGCCGTTTTTGGTCAAATTCTTGAATCGAATGATGTCCCTATTCCGAGTCCGTGGGATACTGCCATAACAGAGTCAACAGTTTCTCCCTTTTCAGATAAGCTCATGCTCTTTCATGTGATAGCTATGATTGCAGCTGGAGTTGGAAATTACGGGGCTGCGATGGCAGCAAGTCCGAGAAAGGATATCGGTTTAAAATATGCTCGATTATCAATGGAAATTTCATTTTATGCCGAAGATGGTGCGAATTTAATGATCAAAAATGGCTGGCTTGAACGGCCACCTCAAGCACCAGACCGAGATAAGTTAACAAAAAAATCATGAGGTGTTTAGAGAAAATAAATAAATCTGTTGTTCTTAGGAAAACCTTAGAACAAGGAGGAGATAGAATGCTTACGATTTTAAAAACATCACTATTATCAGTTATGATTAAATTGGTGCGACAAATGTGTATAAACATCGTTAGCCTTTTATACCTCTTCAGACTTAAACCAGTTGGGTGCTAACCCTGCAGGTGAGTCTGTTAAAATATACTGGACTTCTTTTTGAAGCCAGTATATTTTTAATTTATGATAAGATAGAAGTCATGAAAAATGGTAAGGAGGTGTCAAATGCGCATATTTAGAATATTGAATAATAATGCCGTAGTTGTTGTTGATGGCCCTCATGAAAAAATTGTAATGGGGAATGGAATTGCTTTTCAAAAGAAAAAAAATGATATTGTCCCGAAAAACAAAATTGAAAAGATTTTTGTGTTACGAGATGCATCTTCAGAGAAATTTCAACAATTATTATCAACATTACCAGAGATTCATATTGAGATTGCAGAGGATATTATCAGTTATGCCGAAGGGCACTTGAAGGCCCCGTTAAGTGACCATATACATATCGCATTAACCGACCACCTTTCATTCGCTATTGAAAGGCTTGAACAAGGGATCCCTGTAAGAAATAAACTTTTGAATGAAATTAGAATGTTATATAAAAAGGAGTACGAGATTGGTTTATGGGCTAAGCAACTGATAGAAGAGAAAGTGGGCGTTGATATCCCGGAAGATGAAGTTGCGCACATTGCATTACACCTACATACAGCTAAAATTGATGCACCTTCTATGAGTGAATCGCTAAAACAAGCATCTATTTTAAGAGATTTTGTTGAACAGATTGAGATATTTGCCGGCAAAAAAATTAAAGAGTCTAGTATCGATTACCAAAGGTTAATTTCGCATCTGCGTTTTGCCTTAAACCGAATTGAACAAGGTGATCAATTCGAGTCGATTGATCAAGATATGTTAGAGTTAATTAAAACAAAATACAAAGATGCGTTTGAATGTTCAAAGGTGACGTTAGATTATTTAAGTAAAGAGTATGATGTACAATTTCCAAGTTCGGAAGTAGCTTACATTGCCTTGCACATTCAACGATTGTTAAGCTAAGAGTCGAAATTTGTATTTTTTTGTTGACGATAACGTTTACATGCTATAATATATAAACATAATTTCATACTGTGGGATTGTTACTGTTTGAAGCAGGCAAGACCTAAAATATATAAGGACGACATTGGTAGGGCGTCTATCTTTACCTACCGAGAATCCTTATGTGTTTTAGGTCTTTTTTTGTGGAAATAGATACGGAGTTAGGTACCAATTCTAGTAATGCTACTAATAGGGAGGATTATATTATGAACCATATTGAAGTCGCCAAACAGCTTGTTACGTTATTGGGTGGGGAAGATAATGTGATAAGTGCTGTACATTGTGCTACTCGATTACGTCTTGTAATAGAGGATGAAAGCAAAGTTGACAAAGGAGCTATCGAGGAATTAGATGGTGTGAAAGGGGCTTTCTCTAGTTCTGGACAATTTCAAATTATCTTCGGGACGGGAACCGTTAATAAAGTCTATCAACACTTTGGCCCACTTGTTGGAGCTTCTATGGAGGAAGATTCTAACAAAGGAGGCTCTCATAGTGATGTGGCTAAGAGAAAGATGAATCCGTTCGCTCGGTTTGCTCGAACTCTATCAAATATATTTGTTCCGATTATCCCGGCAATTGTAGCCGCTGGGATGCTGATGGGGCTCTTAGGATTAATGACGACCTATAATTGGGTAGACCCAGAGAGTGGAATAGTGGTTATGCTAGATATGTTCTCATCAGCGGCCTTCATCATACTGCCGATTTTAATAGGGTTTAGTGCAGCAAAAGAATTTGGGGGAAATGCTTTTCTTGGAGCTGTTATTGGAGGAATCATGACTCACCCTGCATTACTGAATCCATGGGGGTTAGCTAATGCAGAACCGGAAATGCTTAATTTTCTTGGATTTAATGTTGAAATGCTTGGATATCAAGGGACTGTAATCCCTGTATTATTAACAGTCTATTTTATGGCTCAAATCGAAAAAGGGTTGCGAAAAGTTATTCCAAACGTAATCGACTTACTAGCGACACCTTTCTTAACCGTTATCTTAACAGGTTTTGTCGCTTTGTTGGTAGTTGGTCCGATTGGTCGAGCTTTAGGTAATGGAATTACGACTGTTTTAGATGTTGTATACAATACAGCAGGTCCGATCGCGGGGCTAATCTTTGGGGGACTTTACTCAACGATTGTTCTGACAGGAGTACACCATAGTTTCCATGCGATTGAAGCCGAGTTGTTAGTGAATGTAGGTGCAAATTACTTGTTGCCGATTTGGGCGATGGCCAATGTGGCACAAGGTGGTGCAACTCTAGCTGTATTTTTTAGAACAAAGAATCAAAAAACAAAAGGAATTGCCATGCCAGCAGCAGTTTCAGCATTCCTTGGTGTAACGGAACCAGCTATTTTTGGTGTTAACTTAAAGTATCGCCGTCCATTTATCGGGGCTGCGATAGGTGGAGCTTTAGGAGGAGCGTATGTCGTATTCACTCAAGTAGCTGCTAATGGAATCGGCTTAACGGGTGTTCCGATGTTTGCGATTGCGCAAGATCCATTAAATTATTTAATTGGATTTCTAATTGCCATTGTAGGAGCGTTTACGGCAACACTCCTTTTAGGTTGGGATGAAGAAGCAAAATAATGGATGACACAAAGGGGGCTTTGTACTAAGTCGCCCCCTTACTATCTAGATACACGATTGAGGAGGAAATATAGTGAAAACGGGTATTATTTCATTAGGTGAAGCACTCATAGATTTTATTCCACTAGATCAAAGCAACAGTACTTATCAAAAAAGCCCTGGAGGAGCACCTGCTAATGTGGCAGTGGGAGTCTCTCGATTAGGGGCAAAGTCAACATTTTTAGGTAAGGTAGGAAACGATGTTTTAGGGCAGTTCTTACATGAAACATTAGAGGACTTCGGGGTGAGAGTGAATCAAATTGGATTTACTTCAGAAACAAAGACAGGTGTTGCGTTTGTTACGAATGCTGAAGATGGAGAAAGAAGCTTTGATTTTTATATCGATCCAAGCGCTGACCGTTTTCTCGAAGTAAACGATATAGATAAAGTTGATTTTGCAGAGCATAAAATTCTTCATTTTGGATCGATTTCGATGATTAGCAACCCTGCAAAGGATACGACTCAATTCGCAGTGAAACTGGCAAAGGAAAATGGCATGATTGTTTCTTATGATCCGAATCTACGCTTGGGGCTGTGGGACTCTAAGGAAAATGCTAAAGAAACAATTGAGAGTATGTTAGCTCATACTGATTTTCTTAAAATCTCCGAAGAAGAATTAGAATTTATAACAGGACAAAAAGATGTAGCAGCAGGCGTTCAAAAGATGAAAAAGTATAACATCCCGTTAATGATTATTACGATGGGAGCAAGCGGATGCTATGTACATACATCTAATGCCAGCAGCCATGTTCCGGCTATGGAAATAACAGCAGTAGATACAACAGGTGCAGGTGACGCCTTTGTTTCTGGGATGTTATATTGCTTAAATGAATATGAAGGAGATATTCGTTTGATAACAGTGGGAGAAGCAGTGAAAATGGCAGAATTTGCGTCTGTTTCAGGTGCTTTAGCAGCTTCTACAAAGGGTGCTATGACAGCTCTTCCGACATTAGAAGATGTAAACAAACGCTTAGCAAAGGGAGACCAGTAACTTATGACAGATAAGGAATTAAGAGAACTTGCCTACAAAGAGATTGAAGATCATCATCAACTTGTAGAACAAGACCCTTATAGGCAGCAATTTCACCTGATGCCTCCAGTAGGCTTATTAAATGATCCGAACGGTTTTATTGAGCACAATGGAACGTATCACCTTTATTATCAATGGATGCCTTTTAAGACTGGTCATGGAGCTAAGTTTTGGGGGCACTATTCTTCAAAGGATCTCATAAATTGGAAGCATGAAGAAATAGCTCTTACACCATCTGAATGGTATGAAAAAAACGGCTGTTACTCTGGGAGTGCGATTGAGCATGAGGGAGAAATTTATGTCTTTTATACAGGGAATGTTAAGGATGAACAGGGGAATCGAGAAACGTATCAATGTTTAGCTATTTCCAAAGACGGGATTCATTTTGAGAAGAAAGGACCGGTTGTGAACTTACCGAAGGGATTTACTGCGCACTTTCGCGATCCGAAAGTGTGGAAGCAGGATGGAATGTATTTTATGGTCGTTGGTGCTCAAACAGAAGATTTAAAGGGTGCCGTAGCCTTAATGAAGTCTGCTGATTTACAAGAGTGGGAGTATGTAGGAATTATAGCTGGGGGCGGTGAGGGAAAACTTGCTGATTTTGGCTATATGTTCGAATGCCCAGACTTATTTTCGCTTGACGGTAAAGATATCTTAGTGTTTTCTCCACAGGGAATTGAACCGCAGGGAATGCGTTATCAAAATGTGTATCAGGCGGGGTATGTTATTGGCGATTTTACGCCTGAGACAGGTGTATATTCTCATGGAGAATTTGATGAAATTGACCGAGGTTTTGACTTTTATGCTCCCCAAACGACAGTTGACCAGAAGGGGCGCAGACTCTTATTTGCATGGATGGCTGTACCCGATCAAAACGAAGATTCTCATCCGACCATTGACTATAAGTGGATTCATAATATGACCATTCCCCGAGAGTTGAGATTGGTTAACGGCAAACTTCACCAGATCCCAGTAGAAGAGCTCGTATCGCTTAGAGCAGGCGTAGAGTTTAAGGAATCGATTGAATTGCAAAAAGAGAGTAAAGAACTACAGGGAATAAATGGAAAACCGATAGAACTCCAGTTAGAAAACATAGCGGTTTCTGACGGTTGGCTAGAAATAGCAGTAGCTGACGGAGCAAGGATGATCTATTCTTCAGAACGAAAGGTTTTTACATTTGAGCGGAAAAGTTATGTAGATGGGACAACTGAAAGACGAGAGTGCACACTTGAGGAGTTACGGACTATGCGCGTGTACATTGATACATCGTCAATCGAAATCTTTATTAATGAAGGCCAAGAAACGTTTACTTCCCGTATATTTCCTATGCCTAATAATCGAACAGTCTGTTTTAGTTCTTCAAAAAATGCTAACTTTACTGTTCATAAATGGGATCTGCAAACTTCTAATGCAATAACTGTTGACAATTAGAAGCACCTCATGTAAGCTCATAAATGTTGCTAATTGAATACCTCGTTAGGTGAGGCTCCTGTGCTGGAGATACGCTGCTGCCCAAAAACGTCCAAAGACGCCAATGGGTCAACAGAAACCATCGACATAAGGTGGTTTTTAATGTAGCTGGATACATCCTATGCCGCACAGTGCTAAAGCTCTACGAATGGAGGAAGTTGATAGGCTTATTTGCTGTGTCTGTACTTTTAACATATTTGTTATTGGGTAGATACTGCCTTTATTTGCTATGCAAAAGACACCTTCATTCCTAGAAGGTGTCTTTTTTACATTTCAAGCAGAAGGCTTAATCTGCTCACGAATTTGCGTATGCGACATATAATTTGTGTGAGGCTAATCTTTTTCCTTGAGGAAACTTCTTGCTTTAATAAAAAGTATACAAATGAATAATACCTCGTTAGGTGAGGCTCCTGTGCTGGAGATACGCTGCTGCCCAAAAACGTCCAAAGACGCCAATGGGTCAACAGAAACCATCGACATAAGGTGGTTTTTAATGCAGCTGGATACACATCCTATGCCACACAGTGCTAAAGCTCTACGAATGGAGGAGAACCATCAGTTGTGCTAAATTTTTTAGTTTGGCGCTTTGTTCTGATGCAAACAACACCTCCCATTCGTGGGAGGTGTTTCTTATTATTTTGTTTCATGTTGGGGGTGATGTGGAATGGGACAGGATAGCAGTCCGGAACCTGATTCGAGTTGGATAAATCGTCATGATAGAAAAACAATACAAATAAGGAGTCCATTCCCATCAAAGGGGACAGTTGGCTCCATCTGAGGAGGATTCAGAATGGTTAAATTAAATGAACAAAACCGTGAAGAGTACAAAGCCCTTATTCTAAATGCATTAAAAGTGGAAGATCAGAAGCATTTCAATGAAGTGTTTTTAGAATTACATCCAACTGATCAAGTTGAAATATTTATCGAATTAGAAGAAGGCTTACGCCAAAAAGTTTATCAATTTTTAACGCCAGAAGACTTTTCTCATATCTTTGAAGGGTTAGAAATCAATGACCAAAAGAGAACTTATTTAGAGTTAGAAGAAAGTTATTCTTCAGAGATGTTTAATAATATGTTTGCCGATGATGTTGCTCACTTTTTAGCTGAAATAAAAGGTGAAAAAGCAGAAGACATCTTACTAAAAATGAATAAAGAAGAAGCCGAAGACGTTAAAGAACTGATGTCTTATGCTCCTGAAACAGCTGGGGCCATTATGACAAAAGAATTTGTAAGTATTTCTTCGTCAGACTTAGCTTCAGATGTAATTGAGAAACTAAGAAATGACTCTCCGGACGCTGAGACAATCTACTATTTGTACGTCGTTGATGACTTAGAGAAATTAGTGGGGGTTATTTCTTTAAGAGATCTTATCACCGCTCCTGCAAACGAAGCGATTGAAAATATTATGAGTACGAGAGTTGTATCCGTGCAAGATGACATGGACCAAGAGGATGTTGCAAAGCTTATAAAAAGGTATGATTTCTTAGCTGCGCCGGTTGTGTCCAAACAAAACCACCTAATTGGGATTGTTACATTTGATGATGTCATCGATGTTCTAGAAGAAGAAGCCACAGAAGATTTGGGGGAAATCTCGGCTGCAAAAGGGGCAACAGATGTAAATGTCAGTGCCTTCACAGCTGCTAAAAAACGTTCGCCTTGGATCATCATGCTTATGTTCTTTGGTCTAATTACAGCTGAAGTAATCGGTCAGTTTGAAGAAACCCTAGAAGCGATTGTCTTACTAGCTGCCTTTATTCCACTTATCATGGACTCAGCCGGAAACACAGGTACTCAGTCATTGGCAGTTGCGGTTCGAGGCCTTGCGCTTGGAACGATCAAAAAAGGAAGCATAGCCAAGATGATCAGACGTGAATTTGGTACAGGAATAATGCTTGGTTTGATCTGTATGATCGTTTTAGGGATTACCGTGACACTAATTCATGGGCATTGGATGTTAGCATTAATTGTTGGTTTCTCTATCTTCTGTACATTAAGCATCGCAACGGTTATTGGTGCCACAGTGCCGTTGATCATTAATAAATTAAAGTTAGATCCGGCAATCGCATCAGGTCCGTTCATCACAACAGTGAATGATATCCTCGGTTTATTAATTTACTTCTCAATTGCAACGGCTCTGCTTGATTTCTTGTAAGAGTAAAAAGCTGTTATCATGCGAAATGATAACAGCTTTTTTTGAGTTAAATGAGCTTTAATTTATTGCTTTGTTTCGCTATAAACCTTACGAGTACTAAACATAAATAAAACAAAAAAATAGAAATGGTAACGGCCGCAAAAATGTCTGATGGAAAATGAGCACCGACGATAATTCTACTCAATGACACGGAGACGATAACCAATAATAAGGCGAAAATTACACCTAATTTGATCTGTGTTTTTTTAATAAAATGATAGCTAATAAAAATTAAAAACGTAAATAATAGGACACTTCTCATCGTATGACCACTAGGGAAGCTGTAAGAAGCAATTTCAAGCGAATGTCCAAAAACTTCAATTACACTCATCTCACCAGGCCTTTCTCGCTGAAACAATAATTTCAAAAAGAAATTAAGAGCAATTCCCCCAAATGTAACAATAACTAATAAGAGAATATGAGTCCACTTTTTCTTTAGTAACAGTAAGAGTGCGATGATAAATGAGCTGATTAATATGACCTCACCAGAACCGATTTTTGTTAGTAACTCCATTAAAGAGACTAGGAAAGTTGGCGAGTTTTCAGTAAGTCCTGAAATAATAGTTTGGTCAAAAGTGGCTAATCTGTTTTGTAAGGATAATATCGAAATAATAATAAACAGAATTAAACAGCTAACCATGACAAGTAAATGAGATTTATTTGTTACTGGCATAAAAAGTCACTCTTTCTTTATGAATGTAAGAATCTATTGTAACACGTTTTTTTCCCAGTTTGATTGATTTCTTTGTTAGCAGATCTGACATACATAAAGAATTGCTTTGTATTCTTCGTTAAACTGTTAGTGATGTGAAAGGTTCTAAATCAATAAGGAATATATGACTTATGGAATGGTTTACGCTGAGTCGATAAGAGGTGTGTACCGAATCTAACGCTTTATTGAGTAAGACTAATAATTCTGGAGGGTTTATAAGATGAAAAGGCAAAAACTGATCTTAATTGGAAACGGGATGGCAGGCATTCATTGCATTGAGAAAATCGTAACGAATGATCCAAATAAGTATGACATTACAGTTTTTGGTAGTGAACCACACTATAATTATAACAGAATTATGTTATCGACAGTCTTGCAAGGAGATACAAAAATAGAGGAGATTACATTACATAATCGCTCCTGGTACGAAAATAACAATGTTGAACTATACACGAGTGAGACAGTTGTGAAAGTAGAAATTGAGAAGAAAGTCATTCGAACGGATCGCGCCAGAGAAGTTTCTTACGATAAGCTCATTGTTGCAACAGGGTCCGTTCCATTTGTTTTACCGATTCCTGGTGCAGACAAGGAAGGCGTTGTGAATTTTCGAACTATAGAAGATTGTCAGAAGATCATTGATATAGCGAATAACCATAAGAAAGCGGTTGTCATTGGTGGTGGTTTATTAGGGTTAGAAGCGGCGAGGGGATTGTTGAATCTTGGGATGGATGTCGATGTCGTTCATAGAAGCAATTATTTGATGGAAAGGCAGTTAGATCAAACAGCATCAAATATGTTGCAACAAGAACTTGAAGCTCAGGGAATGAACTTTCTTTTAGAAAAAGAAACAGTAGAAATCATCGGCGATACTCGTGTCGAGGGATTACGTTTTAGTGATGGAACAATTGTCTCGACAGACGCTGTCATTATGGCTGTTGGGATCAAACCCAATATACAGCTGGCAAAGGATAGTGGGTTAGCAACGAATCGTGCTATTTTGGTTAATGACTATATGCAAACAAGTGTACGAGATATTTATGCTGTCGGTGAATGCGTTGAACATAGAGAGATGGTTTATGGTCTTGTCAAACCACTTTATGAACAAGGAAGAGTTTTGGCAGATCATATTTGTGGGAAAATTGGAAACCGCTATCAAGGATCCATATTATCGACTCAACTGAAAATATCGGGTGTGGATGTCTTCTCGGTAGGACGATTTCAGCCTGATAACACAACTAAAACGATAACTCAAAGTGACGAGTTATCCGGGATTTATAAGAAGATTGTTTTAAGAGATGAAAAAGTGGTTGGAGCTGTCTTATTCGGGGATACCACATCTGGTAATAAATTACTAGATATGGTGAGCAAGCAAAAAGTTATTACAGATAAGGAAAAAGGGCTCATTTTGCAAGCTTCTAATCAAGAGTCGCAAGTAGCTGGGATGGAGCAAACGGACCTTATTTGTAATTGTAATGGAGTGTCAAAAGGGGCAATTATTGAGGCTTGTCAGACGCAAGGGCTAACAACAGTTAGTAACGTGAAAGAATGTACAAAAGCGTCCAGTGCTTGTGGAGGTTGTAGCCCCCTTGTTGCAGATTTACTTTCATATATACAAAGTGACGAGTTTGATGAAGTGATAGAAAAAGAGACGATGTGTGGTTGTACGACATTGACTGATGAAGAGATTGTCGCACAAATGCAACTAAGGGAACTTCGATCAGTTAGTGAGGTTATGAATGAGCTTGGTTGGATTAATGAGGACGGCTGTTCAACATGTCAACCAGCTTTACAATATTACTTAGGGATGATTTACCCTGAATATGATAGGGAGCAAGAGTCGCTTTTTATTAATGAGCGGATGAATGCGATATGTCAAGAAGATGGAACTTACTCGCTTACTCCTCAAATGTATGGAGGGTTAACAAATGCGGAAGACTTGCGCAAAATTGCAGATGCTGTTGATAAATACCGAGTTTCAAGCGTAGCCATTACGAGCGAACAAAGACTTCATTTAATGGGAGTAAAAGAAAAAGACCTAGAATCGATTTGGAGGGATTTGGACCTTCCTTTAAACAGTAAATACGGAAATACTGTTCAGAACATAAAAACATGCATTGGTGAAACGGTGTGTAAATGTGAGAAACATAGTGCTCTAAAACTAGCAATTAACATCGAAAAGATTACCGATTACGTAACAACTCCGTATCGTGTCAAAATGGGGGTTTCAGCCTGCATGCATAACGGAGCAGACTCAACAACAAAAGATATCGGTGTTATCCAGTTTGACCGTGGGTGGGAAATCTATGTCGGAGGTAGTAGTGGCCGACATGCGCGCACTGGTCAATTACTTTGTGTGGCAGAAAATGATAAAGAAGTCTACGAAATGATCATTGGCTTTGTTCAATACTACCGGGAAACGGCGAAGTACGCTGAACGCACGTGGGAGTGGATTGAGCGTATTCATTTATTGCATATCAGAGAAGTATTGTTTGACCAAGAATTAAGATGGCAATTGGTTGAGAGTTTAGAACAGGAATCTTGCAAACGAATAAATCATCAATCAATAGGAGAGCGTGCTCTGAATTAAGAGTTGTGAATAGGTTTAACTTCGAAAAGAGCAGCAGAGTTTTTGGTGCGTATTATATTAATAAAAAAATAATTCGTCATGTCCAGACGCGACAAATACATGAGCAAAGGATGGGACATCATGACAGAAATGTTATTACGGTATTTTCGAAAAAAGCAACAACAAGTGGAAACTGAGAAAATATACGATACGCAATGTCCATTTTGTAGCATGCAATGTAAAATGCAATTGATTGAACAGTCTACCGTGACAAGGAAAATATATAAGACAATCGGAAAGGATAATCCGACATCTGAAGGACGTTTATGCATAAAAGGTCTCAATGCTCATCAACATGCTATCCATAACGAACGAATTAAACATCCAATGTTGAAGGTGAATGGTGAATTTGTACGAATATCATGGGATGATGCGATGGAACTAATAAAAGAAAAATTCACCGATATCCAATCACAATACGGGAAAGATGCATTGTCTGTTTACGGAAGTGCTACGATAACAAATGAAGAAGCTTATTTACTAGGCAAGTTCGCTAGAGTGGCGCTAGGGACGAAATATATTGATTATAATGGTCGTCTCTGTATGTCAGCTGCTGCCTCAGCAGCAGCTCAAACATTTGGTATGGATCGAGGTTTCACCAATACGATTCAAGAGATTCCCTATTCGAGATGTATTATTCTTGCTGGAACAAATATTGCTGAATGTCAACCGACGATTATGCCGTATTTTGAGAAAGCGAAGGAAAATGGTTCGTTTATTATTGCGATTGATCCACGCGAGACGTCAACAACGCAAATGGCAGACTTACATCTTAAAGTGAAGCCTGGGATGGATGCAGCCTTAGCAAACGGCTTGTTGAAGGTCATCATAGAAGGGGATTTAATTGACGAGAAATTTATTAAAGATCATGTAAATGGTTTTGATGCTCTTAAGGAATACATCACTGCACTTAATTTAAACGAAATAGCAGATATAACAGGAGTACCAGCTGAACAAATAACAAAAGCTGCAACTGTATTCGGTAAAGAAGCATCAGGCATGATTTTTACTGCAAGAGGAATTGAACAGCAAACAGATGGATCGGCATCCGTTCGCAATTTTCTAAATCTCCTTTTAGCGACAGGAAAAATTGGAAAGGAGAATTCTGGTTACGGGGCCGTGACTGGACAAGGGAATGGTCAAGGAGCAAGAGAACATGGGCAAAAAGCCGACCAATTACCAGGTTACCGTTCGATTGAGAATAATGAACATCGTCAGTACATTGCAGATGTATGGGGGATCAGTGAGAACGATTTACCGAGAAAAGGTGTTTCTGCCTTTGAAATGATTCAAAAGATTGATGAAGGCGAGATCAAAGGGATGTTTCTTATGTGTTCGAACCCCGTTGTTTCTAACCCTAGTGCTGAATATGTAAAGAAAGCCTTAGAAAAACTAGACTTTTTTGTTGCAGTCGATATGTTTGTTTCAGAGTCAGCTAGATTAGCAGACTTAATCTTGCCAACAACATCTTATTTGGAAACATCCGGTACAATGACGAATGTGGAGGGAAGAGTGACGTTACGCGAGGCCAGCTTCCCGGTGCGAGGAGAGGCGAAGCATGATTGGCAAATCATTTGTGAGATTGCAAATGCTCTTGGAAAAGGGGGGTATTTTGCATTTTCATCTCCGGAAGAAGTATTTAATGAATTAAGAGAAGCTACCCATGGTGGTATTGCTGACTATTCTGGTATTACTTATGAGAGATTGAGAGAAGAGAAAGGGATCTTATGGCCATGTCCGGATTTAGAGCACCCGGGTACGCAACGTTTATTTGAGAAAGAGTTTGCTCATGCTGATGGAAAAGCGAAAATGGCTGTTGTGCCGAATACGCCTGAAATTCCTAAAGAAAAACCAACGGAAGATTTTCCTTTATATTTAACAACAGGAAGAGTCATGTCGCATTATTTAACCGGTGTTCAAACAAGAAAGAGTTCTACACTTGCAGCGCGCGAGTTTGAATCTTATATGGAAATCCATCCATCAACAGCAGAGAAGTTTCAAATTGAAGAGAATACGCTCGTTAAAATTGAATCAAAACGGGGCAGTATTGTCGTCAGAAGCAAATGGTCACCAACGATTCGTAAAGACACCGTGTTTGTTCCTTTTCATTGGGCTGATTCCCAAAATGTCAATCGCTTAGTTTCCGAGGAGTTAGATCCTACTTGTCGAATGCCTGGGTTTAAAGTGAGTGCTGTCAAAATTAGCCCGGTAGCGAAGTAAAAAGGGTCTGTATGAGTGAAGAAGGACTCATGCAGACCCTTTTGGAATTTACCCTCGCAGTAGACGTAGTCCGTTTAAAATAACGAGAATCGTACTGCCTTCATGTCCAATGACTCCTAGAGGAAGAGACATTTGCCCCATGAAGTTTGAGATAATTAACAAGGCGATAACAGTGATTGAAAAGATAATATTTTGTTTGACAATCCGGTTCATACGCTTCGATAAGTGAACGGCCTCAGCTAATTTGGCTAAATCATTTTTCATCAGAACAATATCAGAAGTTTCAATCGCTGCATCAGTGCCACCACCCATGGCAATTCCGACATCTGCTGTTGCAAGGGCGGGTGCATCATTGATGCCATCTCCAACCATAGCAATCGTTTCATAGCGTTCTTTTAGCTGGTTGAGTTCGTTCACTTTTTTCTGTGGTAAGCAAGAGGCTACAAAGTCATCGACATCCGTTGTTTTCTGAATTGCTTTTGCTGTCTTCTCGTGATCACCAGTAAGCATAATCGTATAGATTCCTTGCTTTTTAAACGATTTTATCGCTTCAATTGTTTCGTTGCGTACAGTATCTTGAATGGCAAGAATGGCAGCAATGCCGTCATTGTCAGAAACATACACAAGCGTTTTCCCGTCACTTGCTAGTTTACTAGCTTCTAATGAATAAAATGAATCAGCTAGTGAATCACCGATAAAACCACGTTTCCCAATCTTCCAAGTAAGCCCATCAATAGTGGCGCTAACCCCAAATCCTGTTTTCTCTTGCATATGTTCGATGTCTATAAAAGAGGTAATTCCTTCTTTTTGGGCAAAGCGAACGACGGCTTCGGCTAATGGGTGGGTGGATTGTTTTTCAACTGACGATACATTTTGTAAAAGAACTTTTCGATCTAATCCTTCACGAATGAGGAGGTTCGTGACTTCTGGTTTTCCTTTTGTTAATGTCCCTGTTTTATCGAAGGCGATCGCCTTTAATGAAGCTAAATTTTCTAAATGTACGCCCCCTTTAAAAAGAATGCCTTTTCGTGCTCCGTTTGATATCGCCGAAAGGGTAGCTGGCATAATAGAAGCGACAAGGGCACATGGGGAAGCTACAACGAGTAAAACCATTGCTCTGTACCATGTCTCCGTCCAGCTCCAACCAAGGAGGTAATAGGGAAGGACCATCATAATTCCGACCGTGATAAGGACCACTTTTACATAAGGGCCTTCAAACCTTTCGATAAACTGTTGCGAAGGGGTTTTCTCATCTTTGGCTGTCTGGACTAAGTCAATGATTTTTTGAAACAAGGACTCGTCGCTTCTTTTCGTGACGCTAATAACAATCAGACCATTTTTGTTCACTGTACCAGCAAAGACATCATCGTTTATGCTTTTCTCGATAGGGATTGCTTCGCCACTTAATGTAGCCTCGTCAATCATGGTTTCACCACGTGTAATTTGACCATCTGCTGGAACTCGTTCGCCAGGTTTAATAAGAACATGATCACCAATAGCGAGTTGTTTCACATCGACTGTCTGTTCATTTCCATTTAAAAGAACGGTAGCAGTTTCAGGCTTAAGGTTCATAAGAGATGAGATTTCACGATGGCTCTTGTTCATTGTGTACGTCTCGAGAGCGCCACTTAAGGAAAAAATAAAGATGAGGATAGCCCCTTCCATCCAATATCCGATCATTGCAGAACCAATTGCAGCAAGAATCATTAACAACTCGACATTTAATGAACGGTTATGAATAACGTCTGAAATTCCCTCCTTTGCCTTGAAATACCCACCAACGATGTAGGCGCTTAAGAACAAAGGAATCGATAACCAAAGAAAGTTAAACTGTTGCATTAACCAAGCAAGCAGAATAAGGACACCACTTGTAAGGGCGAAAATCAGCTCTAGTTGAAGTTCGTTAATAGTAAATTTTTTATTGGCAACAATCGTACAGTTTTGTTTGTCAGTGCAGTTATTCGTGCATTCTGTACACTCCAGTTGTCGTGCGATATTCATTTTTTATCGCCTCCTCTAATGGTTTGAAACCTAATTGAGAATGGTTAATAATTAATAGTGGCATCACTAGTTGATAATGGTTATTATTTAGAATTATTTTAAATAGATTGTCACTTGTTATTATCTTAGTTGAAATAAAAAGGTTTTTCAATGGGTGTTTTGTTAATGTTTATTAATTTTTAAAGGGATAACCATTATCATCTTATAAATATAATTGATAATCAATTACGTTTGTGTGAAGAGAGTCATTTTAGAGTAATTGAGGTGGGCAGAGGATAGAATAAATGTTAAAAGCCTGATAACTAGTTTTATTAATAACTAGTTATCAGGCTGGTATTAGAATAGGGAGTATTCTTCTTTCGATGTTTATCTCTATAATACTTTTTTGTGTAAAGGTGTTTCTTCTGTGCCGGTTTCTAAGGATTTAAGTTCATCTGAAGACATGTAGTAATCTTCGCCAAATGAATTTTTGGGTTCTTCTAAAGTTAAGTAGCAAATTATAAAGCTAATAAGTGCTCCTCCGGCAAGAATAAAGAAAAACTGTTGCGGTGTTACAAATGTATATAAAGTTAAATAGACGGTGGCACCTACATTTCCATAGGCACCAGACATCCCGGCGATTTGACCAGTCACGCGCTTTTTAATCATAGGAATGACGGCGAATGTAGCTCCTTCTGCGCCTTGGATGAACATTGATGTAAGAACGGTAATTGCAACAGCGATTGCTAACGGCCAACTAGAATCGATAAAGCCCATTCCGACAAGCCCAATTGTAATGCCGGCCATATAAACTAACATAACATTACGGCGACTGCCCATTCGATCGGATAGAATTCCTCCTAATGGACGGGCAATAAGGTTCACAAATGCAAATGATGCAGCGATAAGCCCGGCTTGTGCGGCTGATAATGAAAATGTTAACTGGAAGAACATTGGTAGCATTGAAATAATCGCCAATTCAGCACCAAAGTTGGCAAAGTACGTACTGTTTAATGCTCCTACATTTTTAAATTTGTATTTATCATCATCTGGAACACCTTTTTTTAGGATGGGAACATTTACTTTTAAAATCATGTACAACTGGTAGATTAACACAATGATAAGAGTTGCCCAGATTACGTATAAAGCAGTTTCAGAAACAAATCCTAAATCGGCTAATCTCCAAGCGCTTATCGCTAAAGCTCCTCCGAGAGGGATCGTCCAGATAATGAGTTGTACTAAATCACCCCAACTGCTTACTTCTAATGCTCCAGAACGCTTTGGTTTCATTAACGTTTTTCCCTCTGGTGTATCTCTAACACAAATGTAATAAATAATTCCATAAACAAAGCAAATAATTCCTGTGAAAGCTAATGCGTATCTCCAGCCCTCATCGCCACCGAATAATGTGAGTGCAAACCAAGGTAATACCATAGCAGCCACAGCAGAACCGAAGTTCCCCCAACCACCGTAAATTCCTTCGGCGAAGCCAATGCTCTTAGGTGGAAACCATTCAGCAACCATGCGGATACCGACAACAAAACTAGCACCGATACTCCCAAGAACAAGACGTGCAATCATTAACTGAGCCCAACTATCACCGAAGGCAAAAACTAACGCCGGAATCGACATGATAATAAGTAGGCCTGAGTAGACAATGCGTGGCCCGTATTTATCGAGCAATGAACCAATCACGACTCTAGCAGGAATCGTTAAAGCAACGTTACAAATACCTAGAGCTGCAATGTGTTGTGGAGTTAGCCAGTCCATAGCATCAAGCATGGTTGTAGCAAGTGGAGCCATATTGTACCAAGTGAAAAAGGAAACGAAAAAAGCAAACCATGTAAAATGTAGAACCTTAATCCGTTCACTCTTGAATTTGAAAATTTCTGATAACGTCATCGAAAAAGCCCTCCCTATAAAATACATTTAAGATACAGTTTTCATTTTTACACTATCAAGCTACTGTTGTCTGAAAGTTAGATAGAAAACTTAACATAGTTTTTTCATGTGGATTAATTTTCGGACATGCTCGAAAGTGTTGAAGGGGTTAATTAGAAAGAGTTCAAATTCATCTCTCTTATCAATAAGAAGGATGCTTAGTGAAATGAGAATAATAGGGTGAGCCCTCTAAATGGTTTGCTTGTATAAGGAACCTCTTCATTATTTTTAAAAGAGAGTAGAAACAGTCTGTTACGTTAGAGAAAGAGGTTAAAAGATTGCAAGAAAAAACAATGGAAGATAAGCTGACACGATGTAACATACATGCAAAATATTGGTTTAGGATAAACGTATAAATCAAATAAACGTTTAAGCAAAGGGGGAGTGATTAGTGAAAAGTGGAATGGTCTATTTTGTTGGGGCTGGTCCTGGGGACGTAGGTTTAATTACAGTAAAAGGGAAACAGGTCCTGAAGCAGGCTGATGTAGTCATTTTTGATAGATTAATCAATCCTTTTTTGTTAATGGAAGTAAAAGACGAGGCGAAATTAATTTATTGTGGCAAGCAACCTTGTAAACACACTCTGAGGCAAGAGGACATTCAAAGAGAAATCCTTATTCACGCTAGAAAGGGAAAGACCGTTGTGAGATTAAAAGGTGGCGATCCAGCTGTATTTGGAAGGGTTGGTGAGGAGGTTGAGTATTTAGCAGAGAATCACATTAAGTATGAGGTGATTCCGGGGATCACAGCAGGTATTGCTACTACCATGTATGCGGGAGTCCCGATTACGCATCGTAAGCATTCTAATTCCTTTGCGATTGTAACAGGACATGGCAGTCGTGATGATGGGACGCCAAATATAGAATGGGAGCCATTATCAAAAGGAGTAGAAACGATTGTTTTTTATATGGGAATCAAACATGTAAAAACGATAGCAGAAAAATTGATCCAGCATGGAAAACGAGAAGAGACGGCGGTACTGGTTGTGCATTGGGGGACTTATAGCAAGCAAAAAACGATAGAAGGTTCTTTAACGACAATTGCTAGTATGGTAGAAGAAGCCCATATCTCTAATCCTGCAATTATTGTCGTCGGGGATGTTGTGAAGCTTCGCTCGAAATTAGCATGGTTTGATAATAGACCTTTATCGGGCAAGAGTTTCTTAATCCCGTCAACAACAGAAGATCATGAACAATTCGTCTCAGGCCTTAGAAAAAGTGGAGCTGATGTATTTGAACACAGTCTATTATCAGAACATTATGTTAATTTTTCTGAGGAATTTAGCAGTAAAATAGCAAGGTCAAACGGAAAAGATCTTGTATTCCTATCGCCACAAAGTGTATACGCCTTTTTACGGGGGCTTGGAAAGTGTGGTTTCGATCTTCGGGGCATCCGTTCACCTTTTTACTCTTTTGATGAAACGGTTAAAGAGGCTTTGCAAAGGGTGGGGGTTCAATCGGAGTTAGTTGACGAAGCATCATTACCATCTCCAGTTTTAATAGGAGGAGATCTTGAAATTGAAGCGTTAAGGCCACTTCTACCACAAGCTGTGGATGAGCTTATCGTCAATAAAACGTATGTAACAAAAAAAGCGGTTGAGGCATTTACAAGACTTATAGAAGAACAACATGTGACGACCATTTTAGTAACGAGTCGTCTTGAAGCGATAAGATTAAAAAAGTTCCTTGAATGGAGTGAGACCCCATTAGAGGTCGTAACTAAGCATGTAGAAGTTGTTTGCAAAACAAAAGAGATAAGTCAGTTGTTTAAAGAAGCTGATGTAAGCGTTGAGTGTTTCACTGAAAGCATTGCCACTATCACCGAAAAAGAAGCAGTCTTTGCGTGATAATACGGAAAACTGAAACGGTCATAAAAAGGAGAGATTGATGTGAGTGAGAAACTAGTGCTAATTGGTAACGGTATGGCTGGAATTCGTGCAATTGAAGAGATCTTAAAGAACGACCCGAATCGGTTTGAAATCACTGTTTTTGGAGAAGAGCCCCATCCAAACTATAACCGAATTTTATTATCTTCCGTTCTCCAAGGTGATACGACTGTTGATGATATTGTTTTAAATGACTATAACTGGTATGAAGGAAATCAAATTGAACTCCTTACTGGGGATAAGGTCGTTAGCGTAGATACAAAGAAGCAAGTTGTTTACAGCAAAAGTGGCATTGAAAGGCCTTATGATAAATTAATTTTCGCAACTGGATCTAATCCTTTCATGCTTCCTCTGCCTGGAGCAGATAAAGAGGGAGTGATCGCATTCCGAAATATTAAAGATTGTGAAACGATGATCGATGCTTCGAAAAATTATAAGAGAGCAACTGTTATCGGTGGAGGCTTACTTGGACTTGAAGCAGCTCGTGGATTGCTTAATTTAAATATGGAAGTAGATGTGATTCATATTGCAGATTACTTAATGGAACGTCAACTCGACGACCAAGCAGGAAAGATGCTAAAAGAGGAGCTTGAGGCTCAAGGAATGACATTCCATCTAAATAAAAATACAAAAGAGATTGAAGGAAAAAAACGTGTAGAAAGCATTTCCTTTACCGATGGCACAAGGTTTAAGACCGATCTTGTCGTCATGGCTGTTGGGATCAAGCCTAATATCGCATTGGCCCAAGAGGCAGGTTTAACGACAGAAAGAGCAATTGTCGTCGATGACTTTATGCAAACAAGTGTGCCGAATGTCTATGCAGTCGGAGAGTGTGCGCAGCATAGAGGAATCGCTTATGGCCTTGTTGCACCACTTTACGAACAAGGGAAAGTGTTAGCTACCCATATATGCTCTGAAGGTCAAGCTCTTAAGCATGGCTATCAAGGTTCACTGGTCTATACTCAATTAAAAGTATCGGGGGTTAATGTATTCTCAGCAGGTCAGTTCCAAGACGGCGAAGAAACAAAAGCGATTCGGGTTCATGATGAATTCGAAGGAATTTATAAAAAAGTTGTCGTTGAAGATAACAAAGTTATTGGGGCCGTTTTATTTGGGGATACATCTGACTCAACAAGGTTGCTAAGCATGATGAGAAATGAAGAAGACATTTCGGGTATGAGCAAAGTTGCACTACTGCCATCAGAAGGTGGAGAAGCGCCAATAAGTCCAGTTGTGGCGATGGCCGACAGTGACAATATTTGTGATTGTAACGGGGTATCTAAAGGGGATATTTGTTCGGCGATTACAGAAGGTGGCCTAACGACTGTGGAACAGGTCAAACAATGTACAACAGCAGGCCGTTCTTGTGGTGGCTGTAAACCTCTGATCGGGGACTTACTAACGCTAACAACTGGTGAAGAAGTCGGCGATGCTCCTGAACCATTATGTGGATGCACCGAATATACACATGAAGAAGTTGTTGCCGAAATTCGTGAACTCGGCCTTTCTCATCCTCGTGAGGTTATGAATGTATTAGGTTGGGAATCAGACGAGGGTTGTTCGAAATGCCGTCCAGCAATTAACTATTATTTGAAAATGGTTGACCCAATTAAAAATGCCGATGACCCGACTTCACGTTTTATCAATGAGCGTGTTCATGCCAATATCAATCATAATGGAACCTTTACGGTTGTTCCAAGAATGTATGGTGGGGTAACAAATGCAGATCAGCTTAGAAAGATTGCTGATGTTGCTGATAAATACAATGTTCCTCTTCTAAAAGTAACAGGAGGTCAACGAATCGACTTGTTTGGAGTTGAAAAGGAAGACTTGCCAAAAGTATGGAGCGATCTTGGAATGAGATCTGGTTCTGCATATGCAAAAGCGCTTCGAACGGTTAAAACATGTGTCGGGGAGCAGTTCTGCCGATTCGGGACGCAAGATTCGATTGGTCTTGGTGTTGAACTCGAGAAGAAGTTTGAGTACATTAATACACCACACAAAGTAAAAATGGCTGTATCAGCTTGTCCGAGAAACTGTGCTGAGTCGGGTATAAAAGACTTTGGAGTCGTTGGTGTAGATGGAGGTTGGGAGCTCTATGTCGGTGGTAACGGTGGAGTTGACCTGCGTGGGGGAGACTTGTTCTGTAAAGTGAAAACAAAAGAAGAGATCATTGATACGATCAGTGCCTTCATGCAGTATTACAGAGAAAATGCGAGATACCTTGAGCGTACATCGCACTTTGTTGAACGTGTAGGGTTAGATCATATGAAGAAAGTGGTGTTAGAAGACGAAGAAGGTCGTAAGTCTCTTATTGAAAGAATGGATATTGCGTTGTCAACAGGTAAAGATCCTTGGAGCGAGATTGTTGAAAATGAAGAGAAGCAGCAAGAGTTCAAAAAGAAACAAGTAGAAGTACTTTCTTAATCTAAAGGGGGAGATTACATGGGTAAAGTGGATAGTGCAAACAAAGTAGAAGTGGCAAATCTTTCGGAACTATCAATAGGTGTAGGGCAACGAGTGAATGTAGCGGGGGAAGAGATAGCTTTGTTTAAGTTAAAGGATGGTACCGTCAGAGCAATCCAAAACAGCTGCCCCCATAAAAACGGTCCGTTATCTGAGGGGATTGTCAGTGGTGAACACGTCTTCTGTCCTCTGCACGATTGGAAGATTAATATGAAAGACGGAATGGTTCAAGCACCAGATGAAGGTTGCGTGAAGAAGTATAATGTAGAAGTATTGGATGAGGCCGTCTATATTGTCTTTTGAGCATATTGACCTAAAGTTCCTTCCTTATTTAAGTTCAAGCCGTTCTTGGCTTGAACTTTTTTTCTTCGTTATCTAAGCTTATAATTATAGTAAGAAATCGTAATGATCTATATATGAAGTAAATTATGAAGATATGGAAGTGAAATGATGAAGACAGGTCTAAATGGAAAGAGAATTGTATTAGCTGCTTCTAGAAAGACAGAAGAAATGAGCACTCTCATTGAAAGACAGAATGGAAAGCCTCTCGTTAGGTCTTTGCAGGGGACTGTGTTTTTAGCTGGTGATCAAGTGAAAAAAGATTTGCAAGTGATAGTAAAAGGAAACTTTGATTGGGCTATTTTTACAACTGGGATAGGATTAAATGCCCTCTTAGATCAAGCAGAGGAGTTACATATTCGTGATCAATTTTTAGATGTTGTAAGTGAAGCGAAAGTTGCTTCTAGGGGGTATAAAACATATGCAGCCCTAAAAAAAATTGATGTTACACCTGATGTGAAAGATGATGATGGAACGATAAAAGGATTAATTGAATCGTTAGAAGGGGAAGACTTTAATGGGAAGCGTGTTTTCGTTCAATTGCATGGGGAAAATGCACCAGCACTCATTCATTATTTAGAAGAGAACGGAGCAGAAGTGTTAAAAGTGTTACCATATCAGCATGTTGATCCTGATTTTGAAACGGTTGAGCAATTTTGCCAAGAGTTGTTTCAGTCTGAAATTGATGCTGTTTGTTTCACGGCTGCGATTCAAGTGCGTTCTCTGTTTAAATACGTGAAAGAAAAAGGCTACACCGATCAAGTGGTAGATGCTTTCAAGAAAAATGTACTTGCTGTTGCAGTCGGGAAAGTAACAGAAGAAGCATTGAATGAAGAAGGGATTGATCGGGTGGTTGCTCCGGAATTAGAAAGAATGGGTGCGATGATTGTGGAGCTGACTCACTACTACGAACGAACTGAACAGTAGTATTAGCCTCAGAAAAAGTACCGCGGAGGAACTTGTGCCAGTAACGCACTTCATTCTATGCAAGTTCCGTCCTTTCGGGAAAAAAATAAGGGAAGTGTTTGAATTGGTTCGTCTGATTCATGATTTTGCTAAAGAGGTACAGATTATCCCATTAAGTGAATCTTCTGTATCGGTCTATTTCGGAGAAGAAATTAATCTAGAGATACACCGAAAAGTGAAAGCTCTCACATCTCGTTTAGAAAATGAGCCGTTTGCTGGACTAAGTGAGGTAGTCCCTGCCTTTACGAGTGTAACGGTCTTTTATAATCCAATGGCTATAGTAGAAGGTGAAGCGCGCAAGGTTAATCGTTCCCTTCACTCATTCCCTTCTGACATTATTTGTGCGAAACTCAAGCAAATAGTACTAGAGCTAGAAACAGAGGATGAGGATATTCGAAGAGAAGTAGAGATTCCAGTTTGTTATGGAGGGGAATTTGGACCTGACCTTCAATATGTGGCTGAGTGTAATCGTCTTTCTGTTGATGAGGTCATTCACATTCACTCAAGTGGTGAGTACCTTGTGTACATGATTGGGTTTGCCCCGGGATTCCCGTACTTAGGGGGGATGTCAGAGCGTATCGCAACGCCTAGAGGAAAAAGGCCAAGACTCGAAATTCCACAAGGGTCAGTGGGGATAGCAGGTCTACAAACGGGGGTGTACTCCATTGCAACTCCTGGTGGTTGGCAACTAATAGGAAGGACACCATTGGATTTATTTATAAAGGAAAGTAACCCACCTAGTTTACTAAATGCTGGAGATATCGTGCGTTTTAAATCTATTACAAAAGAAGAGTTTATTAGTTACAGGGAGGGGCGTTCATGGCTTTAAAGGTACTTCGATCAGGCTTACTTACGACCTTTCAAGATCTAGGTAGAACTGGGTTCCAAAAATATGGAGTAAGTGTAAGTGGAGCAATGGACCCTTTCTCCTTACGGGTAGCTAACTTGTTAGTAGGAAATGACGAGGGAGAAGCGGCTTTAGAAATTACATTAGTGGGCCCTACTCTACGATTTGAAAGAGATATGCTTATTGCCATTACTGGTGGGGATTTATCGCCAATGTTAAATAATCAACCTCTTCCTTTGTGGAGACCTTGTTATGTTAAGAGGGGGAGTATAGTAACATTTGGGGCAGCTAAAAATGGTTGTAGAAGCTATCTTGCGGTAGCGGGAGGATTTGCTGTTAAAGAGGTGCTCGATAGTAAAAGTACGTATCTTCGTGCAAAACTAGGGGGATATGAGGGCAGAGCTTTACAAGCTGAAGATATCATAGAATTGCAACATTCGGGTAAGATGCCGTATGACTTGAAAGGTGATAGCGAGCGTTCATTTATCACGACTAGTTGGAGTGTGACGTCATTTCTCCAACCAACTTATCAAGGCAAACGCGTTGCAAGGGTTATTATAGGCCCACAATTTGAGCGGTTTTCAAAGGAGAGCCAAGAAGTTTTGTTTCAGAGCCCATTTAAAGTGACCTCACAATCAGATAGGATGGGGTACCGTCTTAGTGGAACCACATTAACGTTAGATGAGCCGATTGAGTTGGTCTCAGAAGCAGTTACGTTAGGTACCATACAAGTACCTAAAGATGGAGATCCGATTATTCTTCTTGCGGATCGACAAACAATCGGTGGTTATCCAAGAATTGGCCAGATTATTGAAGTAGACATTCCCGTGATAGCACAAACAAAACCTGGGGAAAGCATACTGTTTGAAAAAACAACATTGCAAGAAGCAGAAGCGAGTATAATGAAAAGAGAAGCGCTCATCAAAGAATTGCGAGCAAGTTTGTTGCTAAGGAGAAGGTCACCTTTTGAGAACTCTTAAACAAATGTTTGTTTAATTTAGCGAATCTTTAAATAAATGTTTGTTTAATTTTGGCTGTTTTCAAAAACATTGTTATTATTGGAAAGCTTTTACTCGTAGCGAAATGGAACGAACATGTGAAAACAACAAAGTATGCGAGTCAGCCTTAATTTTTTAAAGCTCCTTCCTCTGCTGTTTAGAATTAAGTAGATACAAGTTGCTGCTTTAGGGGTGTTTTGTTAATGTCTATTAAAGGAGATTTTGGGATGAAGAAGATAGACTTGAATTGTGATTTAGGTGAGAGTTTCGGTGCTTTTACTGTCGGCCAAGATGAATTGATTTTAGACTACATAACATCTGCAAATATTGCTTGTGGGTACCACGCTGGCGATCATAATGTAATGGCAAAAACAGTGAAACTAGCTGCTGAAAAGGGTGTGAAGATAGGTGCACACCCCGGATTTCCTGATTTGCTAGGTTTTGGGAGAAGGATGATCCAAACAGATCAAAAGGATATTTATAATTTTATAGTTTATCAAATCAGTGCGTTAAAAGGTTTTTGTAGTATACAGGGGGTTCAGATGCAGCATGTAAAACCTCATGGAGCATTATTTAATGCAGCTGCAACGGATAAAGATGTTGCAGAAGCTATTGCGAACGCTGTATATGATGTAGACCCCGAACTTGTATTGTTTGGTTTGTCTGGCAGCGAGCTCATTAAAGCAGGGGATCAATTAGGTTTGTCTGTTGCTAATGAAGTGTTTGCAGATAGGACGTACCAGGCAAACGGGACGCTTACCCCACGTCGGAATAACAACGCATTGATTCATGACTTACAAGCAGCAGTAAACCAAGTAGTTCTAATGGTAAAAGAAGGAATAGTGATTTCAACTGATGGCACAGTCGTACCGATTGAAGCTGATACGGTTTGTGTTCATGGAGATGGTGAGCAGGCGCTTGTATTTGTCCAAGAGCTTCGGAAGGTGTTACGCGCAGAAGGTATACAAATAATATGATAGGCGATTTCAACCTTTAATTTTCGACTGTCCCTCATTAAAGGAGTGAAATCATTCCCTTCGCAAACTTCATAAAAAAAACAGCGATGCATCGTAATTGAGCATCGCTTCCCTATATTATTTATTCTCAGAAGACATCGCCAACAAATTCCTACTTATTTCTTGAAGTTTTTCTCTAACAAATATTGTACCCCATACAAAAGATACGCTTTGTAGTGTATATAGATAAAGAATTGAAAATAGTTTAACCGGTGTAAACGAATAATTTTTATTTTTTTGAGGAACGGCATAAAGAGAAACGCAAAAAATCCATTAGCAATAACATTTAATACGACAAACTTTTTGAAATTTCCATACGAAGATTTAAGGAGCCACATAGAAACCGGCATATAAGGGCCTATATCAAAAGGAAGTTCATCCCGGATAAATGATTTGGGTTTATCATAAAACTCCCAAAACTTTCGTTTGTGTCCATAAACATGACTTATAATCTCATAAATACCGATGATAAAACTCGCTAAAAAATATCGTTTAACATGGCGCTTTCCTATAAATAGTACCGATGCCCATGGAATGAATATGATAATGAGATTAAATAATACGTGCCTTCTTGATAGCATAAGGACTTCACCTCCATATTTGAATTATCAATCTCTTTTAAAGTATCCAAATTAAATAAAAAAACCACTTAATTTAGTTTCTTGACATTCAGATGAAAATAGCTCTTTTTTTGAATTTCATCATAAGGTTGCTAAAATGTATGGCTTAACTGTTAAAGTATGTTTTACGTAAGGCCCCGATAAGGAACCGATTTTCTTCCCATTCATAAAATAAAGAGATGATAAATCGGGGAGGGGTTTCGTATGTTCAAGAAAATAGTCGTGGCACTTGATGGTTCAGAACAATCGTTACGAGCAGCGATAAAAGCGATAGAGTTAGCTCAGTTAACAGGTGCCTATGTATATATTGTACATGTTGTTGATGGAATAACCTTAAAGCCAGATGTATTAGAAGTATGGAATACCTTTGAGATTGCCGAGAGGAGAAAGGAAAAGTTTAAGTATGTGGAAACTTGTGCGAGTAATGAAGGAATTTATTATGAAGTGCGGGTTATCATGGGAGAACCAGCGAAGACAATTGTGAATTTTTCCAGCAATCATCGAGCAGACCTTATTGTAATAGGGAGTAGAGGGTTAAATTCAATTCAGCAAATGGTTCTTGGAAGTGTTAGTTATAAAGTAGTTAAGCGTGCACCATGCTCTGTGCTAATTATAAAATAACGGAAAAGGACGTATCCTTTTCGTAGTGTTTTAATGGACAAGTACTTTAGAGTACAGAGGCTATCAAAAGCCTAAATCGAGTAAATTATAGTATACTTACGAAAAAAGACTAAGCAAAAGGGGTCGAACAATGAAGTTTTCAAATAAAACATTATTTATTATTATTACAGCCATTGTAGTGCTATACGGTCTAGGCTATTGGATTATCGGTGACATAGTAACGAGATAAAACAAATTTAAAAGGTATCTTAAAGAACAAACACACAATAGATCATACATCGCATCATCTATTGTGTGTAATTATTGGATTACTCGTTATAAACCAGAAAGTTGAGTAAGGAATGCTGTTGCAATCCCAAAGTAAATAATAAGGGAGAAAATATCATTTAATGTTGTAATAAGTGGACCGGAGGCGACAGCAGGGTCAACTCCAAAACGATTTAACGTTAATGGAATAATAGTTCCTGCTAACGTACCGACGATTAAGGTTATTAATAACGAAGTCCCTACGACAAACCCTAAAATAAGATTCCCTATCCAAAAGTAAGCAATTAAGAAAATTAAAGCACCGCACGTAAGACCGATAATAATCCCCACACGGAATTCACGTAAAACGAGTTTGATGACTGTTTTACGGTCAGTATTATGTGTGATGATTCCACGAACGACTACAGCGAGGGACTGTGTCCCTGTGTTCCCAGTCATACCGGCAATCATAGGCATAAAGAAAATTAGGGCTACCACTTGTTCGAGTGTTTCCTCAAACCCACTAATAATACTTCCGGAAACAAGTCCGATAAATAATAACAAGACTAACCACGGTAGTCTACGAACAGAAGCTGTGACAGCCTTCGTGTGAAAATCAATTGCCTTTCCAGTAGCGGACAACTTTTCAATATCCTCATTGGCTTCCTGTATAATAACATCCATCGCATCATCGACCGTAATAATTCCTTTTAAAATGTTGAGGTCGTCGACAACTGGAACGGCGATAAAATCGTATCGTTCAATGATTTTGGCAACTTCTTCTTGGTCATCACCTACGTGGACAGATACCACGCGTGTAAACATTAGATCTTCGATAACATCTTGCAAATCAGCGATTAATAAATCGCGATAAGAGACAACCCCAACCAGTTTTTTTTCATCATTAATAACATAGAGGTAATAAATGTTTTCTGAGAAATTTGCATATTCCTTAAGTTTATCAACTGCTTGTCTAACCGTCTGATCAGCGTGAATCCAAACGAATTGATTTGTCATTATCCCACCGGCAGTATCAGCTGGGTAACTCATTAACGATTGAATGTTTTGGGAGTCCTCGTTTTTCATGCTATCAAGAAACTCTTGGATTTTGTCTATGGACAACTCATTTAAAAGGTCAGCAAGGTCATCATTGTCCATATGGTCCATTACTTTTGAAGAACGCTCAATCCCTAGCTTATGTAGAATCTCAATTTGCATAACGTAATCAAGCTCTTGGATCAGATCAGCAACCTGAGAAGGAGTTAAAAACATTAAAAACTTATGATGATGCTTTTCTGGCAATCCTCTATAAAGCTGTGCAAAATCATATGGATGTAGCTCATCTAATAACTCTTGTATGAGCGTGCGTTTTCCTTCTTTTACATATTTGATAACAAGCACTAGTAATTGATCTTCTGTCATATTTGCAACCATACCTTCACCTCACCATTCGTACTTATCTACTCTACAAAAAAAAGAAGTGTAAGTAAAACGCTTTTCAAGAAAAAACCTTATATAAGGTAGTGTTAACATAATTGTCTTTTTAACGCACAAAGGCTACATAAAAAGGTACGGCTTTTCCCTTTTTTGTAGCCTCTTTGTCTCGACTTTTTAGTATTAGGAAATTTTTTCTTTCGTTGACGCTTACAAAATACCTATGATAAGATTTAAGTATATTGATTTTCATTCTCAAGTCCGATGATAAAGAGGGGGGTACATATGAGTTTTATCCAACTAAAGCAGCTAACAAAAGTCTATAGTCAAGCTGAGTCACCTGCTGTCGATAACATAGACTTAGAAATTGAAAAAGGTGAAATAATCACGCTCCTAGGTCCTAGTGGATGTGGGAAGACAACAACTTTACGCATGATAGCCGGTTTTGAACAACCGACGACTGGGTCAATTACTATTGATACTAAAGAGGTGTTTGGAAATAAAACGTACCTCCCTCCAGAAAAGCGAGGAATCGGTATGGTCTTTCAGGATTATGCACTATTCCCACATCTAACAATAGAGAAAAATGTAACATTTGGTTTAACTAAATGGAGTACTCGTGCGAAGAAAGAGAGAGCTAAAGAAGTTCTTGAATTAGTCGGGTTGAGTGAGTATGGTAAGCGATTCCCAAATGAACTTTCCGGAGGCCAGCAGCAACGAGTTGCTCTTGCAAGAGCATTAGCGCCTCGACCTCATGTTGTCCTAATGGATGAACCATTTAGTAACTTAGATGCCGGTTTGCGTGAACGAATGCGCTATGATATTACGTCTATCTTGCGAAAGGCTAATACAACAGCGATTATTGTCACTCATGATCAAAAAGATGCATTTGCTGTATCTGATCGTGTAGTCGTTATGAAGCAAGGGGTCATTCAACAGATAGCATCTCCACGTGAAATGTACCGTTGCCCAAAAAACTGCTTTGTTGCTCAATTTGTTGGCAAAACGAATCTTTTGCAAGGGACGCTTTGTCCAGATTTAAAGCATGTTGATACGTATATTGGCCGTGTCATGCTGCCGAAACAAAGTGAAATGCTAATGGATGACGTTCGTGTTTCGATACGCCCAGAAGGTTGTCGGTTAGCTGAGAATGGAAGTTACTCTGGTCGTGTTATTCGTGTTACCTATGGTGGGGAGTACCAAGAGGTGGAAGTACAGTTAGGTGAACATCTGGATTCTCCACCAATGGTCGTTTATGCCCCGATTGAAAAAGACGTCGAGGTAGGTTCAATTATTTCGTTTGATATTACAACGGAACTTGTTGCGTTAGTGGAGGCATAGACTGGAAAGTGACTCATTATGCATGAGTTACTTTTCAGTCTATTGAAAATTTTTTTAAAATGTAATTGACAACAATTATCATTATCGGTTACAATTCTTCTTGTAAGGTTTTGATGATAATGAATATCATTATCGAGTGTTAAAATACATATATTCATAGGGGGAGAAAGATGAACAAGGTTCTAAAAACATTTTTATTTGCAATCTTAGTTATGTCACTTTTTGTTGTTGCAGCTTGCGGTGGGGCTAATGACACTGCAGAAGAAACAGATGATCAAGCTACGGGTGATGTAGAAACGGAAGAAACAGGCGAAGAGGTAGTAGATCTTGATGGACAAATTGTAGTATACTCATCTCGTAACGAAAACTTTGTTCAGCCTTTACTTGACAAATTTTCAGAAGAAACTGGCATTGAAGTATTAGCTCTTCATGGAGCTGACCCTCTTCAACTTCAAGAGGAAGCAGGTAATGTTCAAGCAGATGTCTTTATTTCAAATGATCTTGGAGCTCTAGAGTATTTAAATGGGCAAGGCTTGCTAGAAGGATTTGATCCAGAAGGTGTAGAGTCAATTGATGAACAGTATCGTGCTGACGATAATGCATGGATTGCTTTATCAGCAAGAGCACGTGGCTTTATTTACAATAAAGATATGATTTCTGAAGAAGAAATGCCAAAAAGCATGGAAGATTTATTTGATGCAAAATGGGCAGATGTTGAAAATGGATACGCAATTACTCGTGGTGGTAACGGTGGTATGATTGGAAATGTTTCAGCACTACGCTATGAGTGGGACGATGAGAAAACAGCAGAGTGGATTGCGTCTATTAAAGATAATGCAGCCGGAATTTTTGATGGACATGGTGATATCCGTAGAGCAGTAGGTGCTGGTGAGCACGCTTTTGGATTAGTAAATAACTATTATTACCACCAACAGTTAGAAGAACCATCGGATAATAATGTTGGCTTTATTTATCCTGACCAAGGCGAAGATGAAATGGGAGCTATTGCGAATGCTGCTGGTGTTGGTCTTGTAAATGGGGCGCCGAATGAAACGAATGCAAAAGCATTTATTGAATGGGTTTTAGAAACAGAGAATCAACTGGCATTTGTTGGTGATTCATTAGAGCTTCCTATTAACCCTGAACTAGATCCTCCTTATGAGGCAGCAACGAGCTTTGCGGAATTAAAGATCCAAGATATGCCTTTGAAAGAATTAGGAAACTATTTTGAAGATACAAAAGCTTTAATTGAAGATTCAGGATTAGATCTTGAATTAAGATAAATTTTCACCTTGATGCTTGACTTTGGGAGAGGGCAAAATGGACAACAAAGATAGAAATGAGAAAAAACTTAATCATGATCATAATGCCAAGGTTGGGGATAAGAATTCCCCAACCCTTCTCCATTTCTTCCGAAAGAAGTGGTTTGATATTTGGAAGGGGAATCCTCCGGGTGTAATATTGCTTCTTTTTGGTGCGATTGTTGCGCTTATTATGTCTATTCCCATTATTTATGTAGTGTGGCGTTCATTATTTGCCGGTGCTGACCGTTGGATGAGATTATTAGATGGAAGGATTCCACAATTATTATGGAATACATTTTCATTGACTGTAGCCGTGACGGTCTGTGCTGTGGCAATTGGAGTTTCTTTAGCCTGGATTGTTGTACGTATGGATATACCTGGGCAAAAGATGTGGCAATGGGTACTTGCTCTCCCGCTCGTGATTCCACCTTATGTGGGTGCTGTTGCATACATTATCCTTTTTGGACCGAGTGGATGGGCACGTGATTTTTGGAGGGATACTCCATGGTTAGTTAACATATTTGGTAATTATCCTATAAACATTTATTCATTTTGGGGTGTGTTTTTCGTTTTAACGATGTTTACATATCCTTATGTATTCTTGATTGCAAGTGCTTCCCTTCGAAAGATGAACCGTAACTTTGAAGAAGTCGCCCGTTCACAAGGGATGAGTACAGCACAAATATTTTGGAAAGTGAATTTGCCGTTTTTGCGTCCGGCCATTGGTGCTGGTGCTATATTGATTTCACTATATGTATTATCGGACTTTGGCGCAATAGCCATGCTCCGGTATGTAACGTTTACTGCTGCGATTTATTTCCAAAGAGCTAGCTTCGACACCGCTTCTGCATCGGTATTAAGTTTGGTTCTAATAGCTTTGACGATTTTAATTTTATGGATTGAATCACGTACAAGAAAGAAAAATAAGTATTACCAGACTGCAAATACGTTTAGAGCGCCGGAAACATTGTCTCTAGGTAAATGGAAGCCTTTAGCGATTGTTTATGTGGTTGGGGTATTTATTATATCTGTTGTATTACCGATTATTGTATTGGTGTATTGGTCTATTATAGGAATAGGCATGGGGGCGCTAGATGAACGGTTCTTTGGATTTGCCTGGAACAGTATTAAAGTTTCAGGTGTTGCTGCCCTGTTGTGTATGATACTAGCAATGCCGATTATTTATTTAAAATCACGCTATCCATCAATTATTTCAAGTTTTATTGATAAGTTAAGTTACGCTGGCTATGCGCTTCCAGGTGTCATTGTCGGGCTTGGAATGGTGTTTATCTTTAACAACCATATCCCTATTTTATATAATACGTTCTATATGGTCGCTCTTGCATTTGTTGTTCGATTCTTACCACAAGCGATGCAAGCAGGAGAGGCGTCATTAAGCCTAGTTTCACCAAGAATCGATGAAGCTGCAAGGAGTTTAGGGTATCCTCCGTGGAAGGTCATGCTTAAAGTCATCTTTCCAACGATCTTGCCTGGTGTTTTAGCGGGTGGGGCGCTTGTGTTTGTTAGTTCAATCAAAGAGCTTCCAGCTACTCTTATGTTACGTCCCCCTGGTTTTGATACATTAGCAGTAAGAGTGTACTTTGAAGCGAATGAAGCAATCTATCACCTAGCAGCACCTGCTGCTTTATTGATTATTCTTGTTTCAGTTATTCCATTGCGTTATTTATTGAAAAAATACTAACATATAAAAAGTAAGAAGAGCTTGTTCAAAAGATATCTCTCTTTTGAACAAGCTCTTCTTTGTTTTAAGGTACAACACTGTTTTCTTTTGATAATTGTTATATCAGCTAGTTGTAGAGGTGCAGATACGGGCGATCTCAAAAGGTCATGTTAACCTTTTGACACGCTACGACTTTTTTCTATTTCTAGCCCATAGAACCATTGCTATACATATAAATACGAAAGCCCCGATTGTTACAACGAGGAATCCATCTGCAACATCAAACATAATATAATCCTCCTCATTAAGGTATGCAGTCTATTTTTTGATGAAAAAGGCAGGTTTATACAGGTTGTTTGTGAAGTGAATAAGGCACCTTATTATTAAAATTTTTTGATTATTATATTGACAATGAGAATCACTTTCATTTATTATAATGATAACTATTCTCATTAATGTCAGGAGTGTGTTATTCATGTCTTCTTTATTAATAGTCGGTGCTGATCGTTTGGGCTCTATCCCTAAAAAACTAGAAGAGCTTGGATTTAAAGAAATTATTCATGTTAGTGGAAGGAAAGTACAAATGGTGAAAAAAGAAATTCCGTCCCGTATTGACTTAGTGCTCGTTTTGACAGACTTCATTAATCACAATTTAACGGGGGTCTTGAAAAAGAAGGCGACCGAACAGGCGATTCCAATTTGTTATGCGAAGCGATCCTGGTGTTCGATCTATCAAGCAATCGACAAATGCGAGTATGGTTGTGAGTATCAAAATCATTGTCAGTTTGGGAATACGAGGCAGGAGAAAAGATGAATACGATCAGTGGAAGAAGATTATACGACAGTCATGAAATTTTTTTAGACTGTCCATATCGGTATTACGATAGAGAGTTACATTCTAGGCGCGAGTGTCGCTCATAAGTATTGCAAGGAAAATAGTCTCAGGTGCCCAAACCGAATTGAAATTATTGATATTTTGAATGCCAAAAGGTATGTACATCTTTCCTAGCAAGAGCTTATACATACAATTAGAGCTTAATTTGTAGATAATGAGGACGTTTCTGAATTGAGGTTTAGCCCCCGAGCGCATACTAGTAGCTATTTGCTATATTTAGACCTAAATCTGTTGAGTATCCAAACGGGGGGAGACCTTTATGTTGTTTTATTGTGAAGTTTCCCTGGTTAATTCTAATATCTGTTTATAGGCACTCATATAAAGGGTAGGGTTAGGATCTTCTCCTTGTATTTTTGGTACGTCTAAGTCAGTAAGTACGAAATAATGTTTCGGTTTCACGTCGTGCCTAGCTAAAGAGCTCTTGCAACAAGATAAGTGACATCCATCAATGGCAATGATATCGCGTCCGGATTTAGCTGTTTTTACAAGAGGTTTAACATCTCCCCCCACACCTGCAATGCAGGACATCTCTGCGACTCTTTCACGATCCATTCTAATAGCAATCATATTAGCAGTTTGTGCTGCGGATGAACATCCGGAACATGAATAAACAATTGGCAGGTCTGGTCTTTTCATCTTTAAAGTCCTCCTTTGAGATAAGTGTTAAGTGTTGAACAGGTCCTCCTGCTATTAGGAGCTACTTAGTTCGATGTTTATCCATTACTTTAATTTAATTGTGCTTTCAATTCTGTGAGTGGTATCACATTCTCATTCATTATTTGAGCGATGATTTTTTGAAAAATAACAATCAGAATGTTTCCCCTAAAGAAAAACGAGATCAAATCTTATATAGATTTGATCTCGTTTGGTTATTCTCAGACTGAGACGAACCAGCTTCTCATTATTATTTTTATAAAATTTGTCCAAGCAAGCCGAAAAGAACAAGTAGACCGAATGCAATCCATAGAATCTGCTTAAGTCTTTTGGTGTTTCGTCTTTTCTTTTGCCACCTATTAGGATCGAAGACTGGCTCGCTTGCATCGGCAAAAACTCGTTGCCTTGCATAAAAGGGCTTAGCGCCAATAAGGAAAAGAGGAGCAAGGGCAGCGCCGGTAATTAACCCGAATAGATGGGCAAATATATTAATATTAGGGTTTACAAAAGTCATCACCAAGCCGATTGCGATAATGGTCATAACGAGTTGGGAGTTTACATTATCAATTAAATCTTTACGGTTCAGAACAAGGTAAACATACAGCCCGAGTAAGCCGAATATAGCTCCAGATGCACCTAAGTGTGGTGGGTAAGTAAGTCCTCCAATGTAAAATGTCGCGATGTTGGCAATGATGCCTGTTACTAGATAGACGAGAATAAATTTGACTTTGCCTAGCATTCTTTCAAGTGCAGGCCCGAAAATAACTAGGGAAAATGAATTGAAAATAACATGGCCTAATCCGATGTGCATAAAAATCGGTGTGATTAAGCGCCAATATTCTCCGTTGGCGATAGCAAGGTTGTATCCGACCCCCATTGCTCTAATCAAATTCCCGTATGGGAGAAAGTTCATCCAGACAAATAGTAGTAGGTGAATGGCTACAAGAATTGTAATCACAGGATATTGACGTCTAAACGAATAAAAGCTTTCGTTTCGGATAAACATGGTACAGCCTCCTTTTATATTTGCTATTATAACAGATAAAGTATGGTTACTCGTATAAACCAAGCTTATGTAGTGTGGGCGATGGGAATGAGTAAAAAGAGAGTGGGGAGTTTCTTATATGATTAAAGGAATCGGAATTGACATTGTTGAGCTTGAACGGATTGAAAAAGCAGCTAAACGTCAGCCGAGATTTGTTGACCGTATTTTAACACCAAAAGAAAGGGAGGCCCTTCAACACTTTTCCGAAACACGCAAAAATGAATTTGTTGCAGGCAGATTTGCTGCCAAAGAGGCATTTATAAAAGCTAGTGGCAAAACAAATTCAAAAAGTTATAGCTGGCAAGAAATAGAGGTGTTAAAAGAAAAGAATGGGAGTCCAACCCTTACTGCCACAGGGGTTGAAGGGGTCATCCACTTATCGATATCACATAGCAAGTCATACGCTGTAGCGCAAGTAATTATTGAAAGCTCGTCAAGCTAGTCTGCATATTGCTCAAGGTTGTCTCATATAGTTGTAGTGCGAATAGAAGAGGTAAGACATTCAGGCAGAGTCAGGTCTATTTCCTACAAGATGATCCTAGCTTTTTCTAACCTATAGTGAGTATACCAGTCGTACTTGCTACGGTGAAAAACAGGGCACACAACAATGAGAAAGCCGTCTCTTGAATGCGTTCGCTCTCTTCTTTCAAATGAGACAAAGGGGTGAAAGCATGAAAAAAGCAATCTGGTTCGCTACACTAGGGTTACTACTATCTATGATACTCGTAGGTTGCGGCGAAAAAACACAAGAAGACATTATGACTGATTTAGACGAGAAGCTTACGGAAATGACTGGGTATAAGGCAAAGTCTACAATGACTTTAGAAACAGGAAAGGAACAACAAACGTATGAGGTGGATGTTTGGCATCAAAAGAAGAGCTATTATCGTGTAGCTTTAGAAAATCAAAATAAAGACCAAAGCCAAATTATCCTTCGCAATGATGATGGGGTTTTCGTGTTGACACCCGCTTTAAACAAAAGTTTCCGTTTCCAAAGCGACTGGCCGACAAATAGTAGCCAAGTATATCTTTATGAATCTCTTATTCAAGACATTTTAATGGACCCGGAGCGTTCGTTCCAAGCTGATGAGGATTACTATGTGTTCCAAACAAATACTAACTATCAAAATAAAAATTTAAATAAACAAGAAATTAAGTTGAATAAAAAGGATTTATCACCAGCGCAGGTGAAGATTATGAATGCTGATCTTGAGCTGCTTGTTCAACTAGATTTCACTGAATTTGAATGGAATGCAAGCTTTAATGAAGGCGACTTTGATATGGAGCGTAACATGACAGGTGCACAAATGACAGAAGAGCCAGCAATGGCCGAGCCTATGGAAGAAATGTCGGTTTACTATCCGATGTACACACCAGATGGCACACAATTTGATGGTTCAAGAAACATTGAATCAGAAAATGGAGAGCGTATACTCTTGCAATATAGTGGGGAACAACCATTCACATTAATTCAAGAACAAAGTCAAGTCGTACCAGCTTCGACTCCTATGAATGTGAGTCAAGGGGAGCCTGTTGACCTTGGATTTACAATTGGTGTGATGACAGAAGAGTCACTACAGTGGTCTTACAATGGTGTTGATTTCTTCCTTGCTTCTGAAAACCTAAGTCAAGAAGAAATGATGTCAATTGCAAGCTCTGTTTATGGAACGGAAGAAAAGTAACAAAAAACAAGAGGTGTTTTGCATGATCAAAAGTGGATCATGCGAAACACCTTCTTTTTCTTTTGTGTTCTCCTTTGTGGTAAAATAAATTCTAAAAGTGCCTGTTGGAAAATAGGACAAACACGCTTATTATTAGATTGTTTGAATAGAGATATACCTAAAAGGTTCAAGTGCAGTTTAGGTATTGGAGGATTAGGATGAGTCAAATATATTATCGAGATACTTGGGCGGAGATTGATTTAAAGGCTATTTCGTATAATGTAAGTGCCATTAGTCAACTTTACCAAGAGAAAAATGTAAATGTCATGGCTGTTGTAAAGGCAAATGGTTATGGCCACGGTGCAGTGGAAGTAGCGAAAACAGCGCTTGAATCTGGAGCGACCTATTTAGCGGTAGCTATACTAGATGAAGCTATTGCCTTAAGGGATGCGGGGATAACAGCACCGATACTTATCTTAGGTCGTATAAGGCCAGAGGATGTTCAGGTTGCAGTTCGGTTTGGTGTTATCGTAACGGTCTTTCAAACTGAGTGGTTAGAAGAAGCCAAAAAACATATTGATGAAGATAAACGTGTTCAAGTGCATGTTAAATTTGATACAGGGATGGGGAGAGTTGGTTTACGGACGAAGGAAGAAGCGATTTCGCTCTTTCAATTTGTTCAGCAACATGATCAATTTGATTTAAACGGTATTTATACGCACTTTGCAACAGCTGATGAAGTAGATGTGTCTTATGTAAACGAGCAGCACAATCGCTTTTGTGAGATGCTTTCATGGCTTGAGGAGTGGGAGATAACAGTCCCACTTATTCATAGTGGCAATAGCGCAGCAGGAATGCGCTTTCCTGAGAAAATGTTTAATATGTTTCGGTTAGGTATCTCAATGTATGGACTTACTCCATCTCCAGAGATCACTAAGGAGCTTCCGGTTAAATTAAAGCAAGCATTTTCATTGAAAAGTCGCCTCGTACAAGTGAAAGAGTTACCTCCTGGTGAATCAATTAGTTATGGTGCTACTTATAGGACAATAGAAAAAGAATGGATTGGGACAATTCCAATTGGTTATGCTGATGGCTGGCTTAGGTATCATAGTACAAATGGGGGAGACGTATTAATTGATGGCGAGCGAGCACCATTTGTCGGACGTATTTGCATGGATCAATGTATGGTCAAACTGCCGAAGTGGGTTGAAAATGGAACCGTAGTAACATTGATTGGTGCCGATGGAAATGATACAATAAGTATGGATGAGGTTGCTAAAAGGCTTGGCACAATCAATTATGAAATCCCTTGTGTTATTAGCCAAAGGGTACCTCGTGTTTATTTAAAATAGTTGATGCTAATACGATTTTCAGATCTCAAAGTGTGAAAATCGAAAAAAAAGACTAAACGGTCTTTGCATTTTGATGATGCTAGTGCTATGATTATTCTTGGTAATAAATTAGAAATTATAATATTGGTTAATATAAGTTAGCAGAATAGGTTAATGGTGGATGCTGGGGGTGGATGTTTGTGTCAGAGCAAAACACAAAGCGCATTGTAATTAATTTGCCACAACATTTGTTGAACGAGGTGGACGGTGTGATTAAAAAGGAAAACGTCAATCGGAGTGAATTTATTTCGCAGGCAACGAAAATGTATCTACGTGAACGTAAAAAACGTCAGATTCGTGAGACGATGCAACAAGGCTACATGGAAATGGCGAAAATTAATCTAAACATTGCGTCAGAATCCTTTCTTGCCGAGGAGGAAGCAGAGAATACCCTCGATCGCTTAGTTAGTGGGGTGTAGCCTTTGATTGTGAAACGAGGCGACGTATATTTTGCGGATCTTTCACCTGTTGTTGGTTCAGAGCAAGGGGGAGTTCGTCCTGTACTCGTCATACAAAATGATATTGGTAATCGCTTCAGCCCGACAGTAATTGTCGCTGCTATTACAGCGCAAATTCAGAAGGCTAAATTGCCTACCCATGTTGAAATTAATGCAAAGCGATACGGTTTTGATCGTGATTCAGTCATTTTATTGGAGCAAGTACGGACAATTGATAAGCAAAGGTTGACTGATAAAATAACGCATTTGGATGATGATATGATGAATCGTGTAAATGATGCGTTGTTTATTAGTTTAGGGCTAATTGATTTTTAATGAAGAGAACCTCGTAGAAGTACGAGGTCTTTTTGTGTTCTTTTTTAGTTTGATTGTGAGGAAAAATGTGAAAATTTCCACAAGTAAAATCTTTGCAACTAATTTTGTCTCATGAAATAATAAAGGGAACGATGTTACAGGAGGATACAAAATGCAACCGTATATACTTTCGTTACTTGAAAATCAAAAAGAGACGGTATTAGAACTTTGGAGAAAGGAGCTAGAAGTGGTTCGCTCTGAAAACTATCTATCTTCTATTTCTGATGCGGTCTATAAAAATATGAATGAAGAATTTATGGATTTTATTTTTAGTTTAATCAGTACTGACCAAGCAGAAGCGAAGGAGCAAATTAGTTCATTTGCAGAAAATTACATACAAGGTGGTTGGCCGCTTTCTTATTTCACTCAAGGGCTTCAAGCTTTTAGGAGAGTTCTGTTAGCGAGTTTATCTGAACAAGAGACAGATGTACAAGCCTTATTAGCGACATTTACAGACTTAGAAGAGTGGATTGATCGCATCGTCAATCAATTGGTTCACGATTATACAGGAAATTGGGAAGACATTATTGAAATGCAAAAGCTCTCTTTGCTTGAGTTATCAGCTCCGTTGATTCCGGTGTTTGATAAAATTACAATTATGCCTCTTATTGGAACGATTGATACAGGTAGAGCAAAGCTGATTATGGAGAACTTATTAGAAGGTGTGATTGAGAACCGTTCTGAAGTTGTCCTTATCGATATAACAGGTGTGCCGGTAGTTGATACAATGGTTGCACATCATATTATTCAAGCTTCTGAAGCAGTGAGATTAGTAGGGGCAACATGTATCCTTGTTGGCATTAGGCCGGAGATTGCTCAGACAATTGTTAATTTAGGGATCGACCTAGGGAAGTTCCCAACTAAGAGCACGTTACGAAAAGGGATTGAAACGGCCCTGGAATTAACGAATAAAAAAATGATTGATTTGTAGTTTGGAGGAAGACAATGAGAATTCCTATATTGAAATTACATCAGTATTTATTAATTAGTATCCAAGTGGAACTAGATGATCAAACAGCCTTGCAATTTCAGGAGGATCTTCTTAATAAAATTCATGTTGAAGGGTCTTTAGGAGTTGTGATTGACTTAACTTCAGTTGATATGATTGACTCATTTATTGCAAAGGTGCTTGGTGATGTAGTTGATATGTCTAGTTTAATGGGAGCAAAAGTGGTATTGACGGGAATTCAGCCAGCTGTTGCGATTACACTCATTGACATGGGTATTAAACTTGATGATGTTCAAACAGCGTTAGATTTAGAGCAAGGTCTTGCGAAGTTGCAACAAGAATTGGAGGGGTAGGAATGACAACCCAATCTTGTGTGGAGGTCAAAAATGAGTGGGGAATTGTTGCAGCTAGGCAAGCTGGCCGCAAGTTGTCTAAAGAGATTGGTTTCGGAAGTGTTGATCAAGCGCGTATCACGACAGCGATTTCAGAACTTTCGCGCAATATCTATCTTTATGCTAAGCGTGGTGAAATCTGTATTGAGGTAGTCGGAAAACATTCGAAGATAGGTACGAAAAAAGGGATACAAATTATCGCTCGTGATCAGGGCCCGGGGATTCCGGATATTAGACAAGTGATGGTTGATGGATTTACGACATCCGGAGGGATGGGAGCTGGGTTGCCGGGAGTGAAACGACTGATGGATGAATTTACAATCGATTCGGAAGTGGGTCAAGGTACGACTATTGCAACAATTAAATGGCTAAAATAATTGTTTGTTTTCATATATATATATATAGTTCCTGTGTAAGTGAAAAGGAGGGCTTTTGTGAAACGAACTGTTCAAAATTTAGAAGACACTTATAAGCATATCCTAATAACTTTTCTTACTCATAAAAGTGAACAAGGGTTATATGAGGCTCAACAATTTAGTAAAGTTCTACTTGAGCATCAAGTCTCTCCTGAGGAAATGATAAATGTTCATCGTGAAGTGTTAGAAGAGTTATTTCCAACAGTACCAGAGGGTATTGTCGACTCATTAGATCTCTTACTTGAGGTGATGATGGGATACGGTTTAGCTTATCGTGAACATCAAAGTCTTAAGGACAGGCAGTTAGAATTAGAATCGGAAATAGACGTTGCTGCCGATATGCAGCAAACGCTTTTGCCTAAAAATGTTCCCGTGGTTGAAGAACTAGATATAGGGGTCATTAGTGTGCCTGCGACTAAAATGAGTGGCGACTACTATCATTATATCCAGGATGATAATGGATGTGTTGGCTTTGCGATAGCTGATATTATCGGGAAAGGTGTACCTGCGGCCTTGTGTATGTCCATGATCAAGTATGCAATGGATAGTCTTCCTGAGCAACGTTTACAGCCTGCAGCTTTATTAGAAAACCTAAACCGTGTCGTGGAACAAAACATTGACGATAATATGTTTGTAACGATGATGTATGGGTCGTATGACTCGCGCTCGCATCTATTCCATTATTCTGCTGCTGGTCACGAGCCTGGTTTCTATTATCGGGCGAGTAGTGATCGTTTTGAAGACCTTTATGCGAAAGGGCTTGTTCTTGGTGTTTCCAAAAGTGTGAAATTTAGGGAGTACAACAGAAAAATTGAAAAAGGCGACTTTATCATTTTCTTATCGGATGGGGTAACGGAAAGTCGGATAGGGGAACGGTTTATTAGTAGAGAAGAAATTATCACTATCATTCGAAGATGCATGCACTTACCGGCTCAAGAAATGGTTGAACATATTTACAATGAACTAGCAAAGTTGCAAGACTTTACATTAAAAGACGATTTTACACTGATGATTATTCGCAGAAATGTTTAAGTTTAATGATACAGGGTATAAACAAGTAGAAGTTAAGAGAGGAGAGTCACTATGAATTTATCTATTCGTCGTGAGAAAAGTTTAGAGATCGATGTTTTACGTTTGTCAGGAGAAGTTGATGCATATACAGCACCAAAATTACGCGAAGACCTGATGCCGTTGGCTGAATCAGGGGCTGAAATTAAAGTGGATTTATCTGGTGTGCAATATATAGATAGTACAGGCTTAGGAATCTTTATCGGAGCGTTGAAAGCAATTGATACAAGTGGTGGAAGCCTGACGCTAATGGGGATGTCAGAAAGAGTACATCGTCTGTTTTCGATAACAGGATTGGATGAAGTGATATCAATTGAAGAGGAGGAGGGGTCAAAATGAAACAAAATGAGGCAGACCACATCCAAATGAGTGTACCGGCTAAATCGGAGTATGTGGGAGTTGTCCGTTTGACTGTTTCTGGAATCGCCAATCGAGTTGGTTTTTCGTATGATGATATTGAGGATATGAAGATTGCGGTTGCAGAAGCATGTACTAACGTTGTAAATCATGCGTATGAACAAAGTGGCACAATGAATGTGTCTTATTACCTTTATAGCGATCGGTTACAAATTGTCGTGGCAGATAGTGGTCAGAGTTTTAATATTTCTGAAGTGAAAGAACATGTAGGCCCGGTAGATGCAAGTAGTCCTGTTGGGGATTTGAAAGAAGGTGGCTTAGGGCTATTTCTTATCAATACATTGATGGATAAGGTAGAAATCAACAATAACTCAGGCATTGTCCTTATCATGACAAAGTTCCTTCATAGGGATGAGGTGGAACATGATGTCAGTGGGTTCGACGAGGCACAACCAGAACAATGAATTGGTTTATGAGTGGATAAAACAATACCAGGAATATGATGACCAAGAGGCTCAAGTTCATCTCGTGCAGCACTATGAAGCTCTTGTTCGCTCGTTAGCTCGCAAGTTTTCGAAAGGGCTAGATTATGATGAAGATATGTTTCAAGTTGGGATGGTAGGATTGTTGGCTGCGCTGAAAAGGTTTGATCCTGAGGTAGGACGTAGTTTTGAGTCATTTGCTATCCCGACAATCGTTGGAGAGATTAAACGCTTTATTCGCGATAAGACATGGAGTGTTCATGTTCCAAGACGTATTAAGGAATTAGGTCCGAAGATAAAGAAAGCAGTTGAAGCACTAACGGCAGAACTGCAAAGATCTCCACTAGTACATGAATTGGCTGACTATCTAGCTGTTTCAGAAGAGGAAGTGCTAGAAACAATGGAGATGAGTAAGAGTTACCAGGCGTTGTCTGTAGATCGGTCGCTCGAGGCAGATCAAGAAGGTGGGGATGTAACGCTACTTGATTTAGTTGGGAAGGTTGATTTAGGCTATGAAACAGCAGATCGTAAGTTAGTGCTAGAAAAGGCATTTCGCGTTTTAGACGATCGTGAAAAGGAAATTTTAAATTGTACATATCTTCAAAATTTAAGTCAAAAGGAAACGGGAGAGAAGCTTGGAATGTCACAGATGCACGTTTCGCGTTTGCAAAGAAAGGCGCTTGAAAAACTGAGGAATTCGATTAATGTTGAGCCTTCGGAGATTATTTAAAATGGTAACAATTTATCGTGATGCAAACGTTGAAGTTGCCGCTTTTGAACAAGCGAAAAAGGGCAATGCTCGTTCTGGAGATACGCATACGGTTATTCAGATGGACAATTATACAGTTTGTTCGGTTATTGATGGATTGGGGAGTGGAGAGGGGGCTTTCACTTCAGCATTGGCTGCTGTTGAAGTTATCCGATCGCATTATGATGAACCAGTTCAAAGGATTGTTGAGTTGTGTAATGATGCGCTAATGCATAAGCGTGGAGCGGTTATGACCGTTTTGAAAATAGACTACAATGAGAAGGAAATTGCTTATTGTAATTACGGGAATGTTGGATTTGTTTTGTGCTTGCCTGATGGAAATGTGATTGAACCGATTCCTTCTAGAGGGTATTTATCCGGGAAAAAGCAAAGTGTTAAAAGTACAAGTTTTCGTTACGAAAAAGGAAGTTCGTTTTTGCTTTATTCAGACGGAGTGAAGAAGAGGCCTCGTAAAGAAGTGTTAAAGAATATGACTACTCCTAAAGAAGTTATCCGTGTGATATGTGCGGCAGACGAGCCGGCATCTGATGACATAACATTGCTAGTTGGGAAGCTTATTTAAAAAAGAGAGGGTATTGGAAAAAAGTAGGAGCTCACTGGAAAAGGGATGGTTATCACCTTTTTCGGTGGGCTCTTATGCTTGCGTGTTCTTGTATTAGCTTGAAAAGGTGCAGGTTTAAACGCGTTCACTCTTTTTGTGTGCTAGGATGAATAAAGAAACTTATGCTATCATAAATATATTCTATTTTTTGATGAGGTGTTGGAATGAACGAGGCAAAGCGTAGTGAAACAATTCAAAGCGTAGCAAAAGAGCTAAATGTGAAATCATCATACATAGAACAATTGATTAAGTTAGTTGAGGACGGCAACACGGTTCCGTTTATTGCCCGTTATCGTAAGGAGATGACAGGTGGCCTTGATGAAGTTCAAATTAGGACGATAGTCGAAAAATGGGAATACGCCAATCAACTAACGAATCGTCAAGAGGAAGTTATTCGCTTAATTGATGAACAAGGGAAATTAACAGACGAACTTCGTGAAAAAATAACAACTGCTAAAAAGTTGCAAGAGGTAGAGGATTTATATCGACCTTATAAGCAAAAAAGAAGAACAAGGGCGACAGTTGCGAAAGAAAAAGGGCTTGAGCCGTTTGCTTTGTGGTTGCAGTCTTTACCGAAAGTGGGTTCTGTTGAAGAAGAGGCGTTGAAATATTTATCTGATGAGCATGAATTGGCAAATGTGGATGATGTAATCCAAGGAGCAAAAGACATTGTTGCTGAATGGGTGTCAGATAATGCTGAATTACGCAAGGCGATCCGTTTGACTGGCTTTCGAGATGGAAAGATGAAGACGGTTGCTAAAGATAAAGAAGTCGATGAAAAGCAAGTTTTTGAAATGTATTATGAATATGAAGAAGCGATTAAATCGATTGTCCCACATCGGATTTTAGCTGTGAATCGTGGAGAAAAAGAAGGGATTCTTCGCGTTTCATTGGTATTTCCAGCAGAGAGAATCTTATCTGATATGAAACGTAAAGTCATCCGTAATTCCAACTCTCCTGCATCTCCAATTTTAGAGGAGGCTATTGAAGATGGATACAAGCGTTTAATTGAACCTTCAATTGAACGTGATATCCGAAATGAGCTAACGGAAAAAGCTGAAGAGCAAGCAATTCATATTTTTGCTGAAAATCTCCGTCATTTACTATTGCAACCTCCGATGAAGGATAAGACAGTTCTAGGGGTTGATCCAGCTTACAGAACAGGATGCAAGTTAGCTGTTGTCGATGCTACTGGTAAAGTTCTAGATATTTCAGTTGTATATCCGACACCTCCGCGTAATGAAAAAGAAAAGGCGACGGAGATTGTTAAGTCATTTATAGAAAAATATGACGTTGAAATGATTGCGATTGGTAATGGGACAGCATCTCGTGAAACGGAGCAGTTTATTGCTGATGTCATGAAAGAATTACATAAACCTATTTACTACCTTATTGTGAACGAGGCAGGTGCAAGTGTGTACTCTGCATCTGAATTAGGAAGAGAGGAATTTCCTGACCTTCAAGTTGAAGAAAGAAGTGCCGCTTCAATTGCGCGCCGTTTGCAAGACCCTTTAGCGGAACTTGTGAAAATCGATCCTAAATCGGTAGGGGTTGGACAATATCAGCACGATGTCTCGCAGAAAAGATTAAATGAATCATTAACATTTGTCGTTGAAACAGTTGTTAACCAAGTAGGAGTAAATGTTAATACTGCTTCTGTTTCGCTTTTGCAATATGTGGCTGGTCTATCAAAGGCGGTTGCAACGAATATAGTTAAACGTCGCGATGAAGAAGGGCGTTTTACGAACCGGAAGCAATTAAAGAAAATTCCTAGGCTTGGAGCGAAAACGTATGAACAAGCAATTGGTTTTTTGAGAATTCAAGGTGGTGACCAACCGCTTGATGCAACGGCAATTCACCCGGAAAGTTACAAAGAAGTTGCTAATTTACTGTCTCATATTGGATCAACAGATGATGAAATAGGGACAAAGAAAGTAAGGGAGCAATTACAAACGATTGATTTCCCTAAATTGGCTGATGAATTAGGTGTGGGGGTGCCAACATTAAAGGATATCGTTGATAGTTTAATTCGTCCATCGCGGGACCCTCGTGATGAAGTGACTAAACCACTTTTAAAGCAAGATGTTCTAAAGATGGAAGACCTTCAAGTGGGGATGGAATTGCAAGGGACTGTACGAAATGTTGTTGATTTCGGTGCCTTTGTTGATATCGGCGTAAAACAAGATGGGCTTGTTCATATCTCGAAGCTTACGAACCGGTTTGTTAAACACCCTCTCGAAGTAGTTGCTGTAGGTGAAATTGTTACGGTGTGGGTTGAGCAAGTTGATGCCCAAAAAGGAAGAGTGGCTTTGACGATGAAAAAGCCAGAAGCGCAAAGTGTATCTTAATATATAACAAGGGTGACTCCGTTCGGAGTCACCCTTGTTGTAATTTGGCCTCTTTTTCTTTGTAATAAAACCAACATTGGTTAAGTACTTTAATTTGATATCTGTCTTTTTGTAAGTAGGCTTTTTTTAACTGTTGTCTTAGCCATGCAGGCATAAGAATCAACTCCTTAACAACTTACTCATTTTGAATTATTATATGATAGAGGGTTTGTCAAAGTTGAGAGATTGGTGAAGATTTATGAGTAAAAAACAAAATTTAATGACGGACGAGCAGTTACAGCAGTTAGTTGAACGAATTTCCCTAAATGAATTTGGGTTGGAGTTTAAACATAAAGCTTTGTTCAATAACCGACTTCGTACAACGGGTGGGCGTTATTTGCTCAGGAGTCACAATATAGAATTAAATCCTAAGCAGTTGTTGTACTATGGTGAAGAGGCTCTTATTGGTATTATTAAGCATGAACTTTGTCACTATCATCTTCATTTACAAGGGAAGGGATATCAACATCGCGATCGCGATTTTAGATTGTTGCTGGAGAAAGTAGGTGCGCCAAGATTTTGTGATCTGGTACCAGGTACTGCGAATGCATCATCTTCCATACACAGTTATGTATGTTCCCAATGTGGAATCACATATAGAAGAAAAAGAAGGTTGGATGTTAATAAATATGTTTGTGGCAAATGTCGAGGGCGACTAAAAAAAATCTAAATGAAACTATTGCATTTTATTCTTGTCCTATGATATATTATAGAAGTCGCTGAACGAGAGGCGATGAAAATAGTTGACATTTGAGATATATCATATTAAGATATTCGAGTCAGCAAAAGTATTCCACAGTAGCTCAGTGGTAGAGCAATCGGCTGTTAACCGATCGGTCGTAGGTTCGAGTCCTACCTGTGGAGCCATGGAGAAGTACCCAAGTGGCTGAAGGGGCGCCCCTGCTAAGGGTGTAGGTCGTTTGCGCGGCGCGAGGGTTCAAATCCCTCCTTCTCCGCCATTATGTAGTTGGCCCGTTGGTCAAGCGGTTAAGACACCGCCCTTTCACGGCGGTAACACGGGTTCGAATCCCGTACGGGTCACCATTTAAGAAATAGAAGTTAGGGAATGGGTTTTTAACCTCTAACATTTTCGCTCTCATTTACAAATTGGAGGATTAGCTCAGCTGGGAGAGCACCTGCCTTACAAGCAGGGGGTCGGCGGTTCGATCCCGTCATCCTCCACCATATATGGTCCGGTAGTTCAGTTGGTTAGAATGCCTGCCTGTCACGCAGGAGGTCGCGGGTTCGAGTCCCGTCCGGACCGCCATTTACCTTTGCGGGTGTGGCGGAATTGGCAGACGCGCTAGACTTAGGATCTAGTGTCTTATGACGTGGGGGTTCGACTCCCTTCACCCGCACTTTGTAATAGAATAATTGGTGCGAACGCGGTTGTGGCGGAATGGCAGACGCGCTAGGTTGAGGGCCTAGTGGGGGTTAACCCCGTGGAGGTTCGAGTCCTCTCAACCGCACCAAAAACTTGTTGTTAATTCTATGATGCTATCGGGAAGTGGCTCAGCTTGGTAGAGCACCTGGTTTGGGACCAGGGGGTCGCAGGTTCAAATCCTGTCTTCCCGACCATCTTTATAATTTATAATGATGGATGGATTGTTTAATTGTGTAAAATATTATGCGGGTGTAGTTTAGTGGTAAAACCTCAGCCTTCCAAGCTGATGTCGTGAGTTCGATTCTCATCACCCGCTCCATTAGAACTTAATACTTCAGCAGGTGCTTTTTTTATGCCTGTATTAAGATCTGCAGCTCAGTTATTTAGAGTGTGATCAAAATCACTAAAAAAGTTCTTGACTTCCAATTAGATACCTAGTAACATAGGTTAGGTCGCCAGTGAGCGACAATGTAGTTCTTTGAAAACTGAACAAAAGCCAAGCGAAATAGAGATACATGATATCTCAGGGGTTTTCAAGAAAATCCCAACGTAATTATTATTGCATTGCTAGCGTGATGCAGATTGAGCTAATCAGCTTACCATTTTCATGGAGAGTTTGATCCTGGCTCAGGACGAACGCTGGCGGCGTGCCTAATACATGCAAGTCGA
>NZ_JBWQTV010000026.1:0-61990 GCF_056619965.1 Halalkalibacter sp. HAAS-P014
AGTCTGGTGGCGATAGCGAAGAGGTCACACCCGTTCCCATGCCGAACACGGTCGTTAAGCTCTTTTGCGCCGATGGTAGTTGGGGGCTTCCCCCTGTGAGAGTAGGACGTTGCCAGGCTTTAAAGCAGTAAAACACAATCCGATAGGGTTGTGTTTTTTTGCATAAATGTCACACTCAAAGCGTAGAAGGCCTCTGGTCTAAAGGATCGGATGAGTCGATGGAGCATTGTGAATGAGCAACCCTCTATACAGCAAGTCCCCTGTGAGAAGAACTGTTTCTCTTCGTAGAACAACAATATTCCTCTTTAGAATGAGCTCATGAATGTTTTCCTCGTAGGAGGGAATAGTCTGCAAGGACGTTGCAATCAGAAAAAACACATTCCGATAGGATTGTGTTTTTTTAGTGCGCTTAAACGTTACGCTCAAAGCATAAAGAGCTCTGGAGTTTAGCTCAAGATATACTTTGATAGTACGTACATTATATAATTTTAGACAACTAATTAACTAGAGTAGATATAAATGACAAGAGTCTATAACTAACTTCTTATCAGGGCAAATTGGTTAAACTACCTTTTGAGGAAGCTAGCAAGTTTAAGTTGCCACATAAGAAAAAGTAGGATTAAAAAGCAGGATAAGAAGGAATGTATAAGCTCTAGTTAGAATACATAATATAGTACTTTTTACTTTAACAACTTAAAATATTAGCTGAATTTAACCTGTTTTTGAAAAAATAAATCGAATTAATAAATAAATTGGTGAAAATATCTAATAATAAAAGGTTATCAACTAAAGAAGCCTGGTTATACTGATAATACGTATACATAAAATCAACAAACATATGCAAGGCCGATTCTCAACAGCAACCTCATATATTGCACTTTTTAATTGAAACGCATATAATGTTTATAAAGTCAAAGATAGTCAAAGTCAAATGGCGAAGGGAGGGCAAGTATTGAGAAATATATCTGACATCATTGAAGAATACTTGAAAGCCACCCTCAATAAAAGTGGAGATGACCCCTTAGAGATTAAAAGAAGTGAAATTGCTAAGAAGTTTCAATGTGTACCTTCACAAATTAACTATGTTATTCAAACGAGATTTACGTTAGAAAAGGGGTATCAAGTTGAAAGTAAAAGAGGTGGCGGTGGATATATTCGTATCATAAAAATTAGTCCTCACGATCATTTAGATTTGTTTGAACAAATGATTCAAATTATCGGTAAGAGGATTGATCAACAAACAGCTGAGAATATCATTTTACGTTTATTTGATGAAGAGGCTATTACAAAAAGAGAAGCGAATTTAATGATTAGTGTAATTGACCGTACATTATACAATGCGAATATTAGTCATCGAGATGAGGTTCGTGCCAATATTTTAATTGCTATGTTAGAAACGCTAAAGTATAAAGAGTTATCATAGAGAGGAGGAAATTTTGTGATTTGTCAGGAATGTAATAAGAGAAAAGCTAGTTTGCATTTTGCTAAAATCATAAATGGTGAGAAGACTGAATTTCATATTTGTGAACAATGTGCAAAAGAAAAGGGTGAGTACTTCCCAGGATCTAATAGCTTTTCAATTCATCAGCTCTTATCCGGATTGTTAAACTTTGAGCAACCAATGAAAGCTGAAGCACAAGAAATAAAACATTCATGTGACAAATGTGGCATGACTTACGAGCAATTTACCCAAGTAGGTAGGTTTGGGTGTGCAAACTGCTATAAAAGTTTCGAAGCAAAACTAACACCAATCTTGAAGAGAGTTCATAGTGGCAATCATACCCATTCAGGTAAGCTTCCAGAAAGAATTGGCGGGGGGATACAACTACAACGTCAAATCGATTCATTAAAAGGGACATTAAAAGGTTTAATTGAGGAAGAAGAGTTCGAAAAGGCAGCTGAACTTCGTGATGAAATCAGGTTGTTAGAAAAACAAAAGAATGAGCAAAAGGAGGGCTAATTTATGTCACTCCAACAATTTATTTCAGAAGCTTTAAGTCCATGGATGAAAAAAGATGGCCCAGATTCGGATATTGTGCTAAGTAGTCGAATAAGATTAGCTAGAAACCTTGAAGAATATAAATTCCCATTATTATCTTCAATGGAGGAGTCTTATGCCACTTCAAAACATATAGGAGAGGCATTAACTCAAGAAGAGTTCCAACAAGTTGGGGCGCTTGAGTTGTTACGGATAGACGATATGAAAGCGAATGAAAAACGTGTGTTAGTTGAAAAGCATCTCATTAGCCCTAATCTAGCAGATCATTCGAAGCATGGAGCTGTACTACTCGATACAGATGAAGCAGTAAGTATTATGGTAAATGAAGAGGATCATATTCGCATTCAATGTTTGCTTCCTGGTTTTCAGCTAGGAAAGGGACTTGAGAAAGCAAACCAAATTGATGATTGGATCGAGCAACGGTTAACCTATGCATTTGATGAAAAGAGAGGGTACTTAACAAGTTGTCCAACCAATGTTGGGACAGGGTTGCGAGCATCAGTGATGATGCACTTACCGGCACTTGCTATAACTCAGCAACTTAATAGAATTTTACCTGCAATTAATCAATTAGGTTTAGTTGTTAGAGGAATTTATGGGGAAGGTAGCGAAGCTTTAGGTAACCTATTTCAAATCTCCAATCAAATAACACTAGGAAAATCAGAAGAGGACATCGTTGAGGATCTGCGAGGGGTTGTTTTGCAACTTATTCAGCAAGAGCGAGCAGCTAGAGAAAGTCTTCTAGACCAATCTAGAATTCAACTAGAAGATCGTGTTCATCGTTCATATGGAATTTTAGCGCATAGTCGCTTAATTGAATCAAAAGAAGCGACTCAACGTTTATCCAATGTTAGATTAGGTATTGATTTGGGTTTGATTAAGGGTCTGTCAGGGAATATCTTAAATGAGTTAATGATCTTGACCCAGCCAGGTTTTCTCCAGCAATATGCTGGCGAAGTTTTATCTCCTGAACAGCGTGATGAAAGACGCGCTACATTAATTCGGGAACGGTTAAAATTAGAGGAAGAAACGAACGAATAATCATGGAGGTGGACGTCAATGATGTTTGGACGTTTTACAGAAAGAGCACAGAAAGTATTAGCATTGGCACAAGAAGAAGCAGTAAGGTTGGGGCATAATAACATTGGTACTGAGCACATTTTACTTGGGTTAATCCGTGAAGGAGAAGGAATTGCTGCTAAGGCTCTTCAAGCACTAGGACTAGGTTCAGAGAAAATCCAAAAAGAAGTAGAGTCGTTAATTGGCAAAGGCCAAGAAGGTTCTAAAACGATTCACTATACTCCTAGAGCAAAGAAAGTGATTGAGCTTTCAATGGATGAAGCTAGAAAGTTAGGTCATTCGTATGTGGGGACAGAACATATTTTACTAGGGTTAATTCGTGAAGGAGAAGGAGTAGCAGCACGTGTCCTAAATAACTTGGGCGTTAGCTTAAATAAAGCACGTCAACAAGTGTTACAGTTACTTGGTAGCAATGAAGTCGGAAGTTCTTCAGGTCAAAGTACAGGTAATGCAAATGCTAATACACCGACACTTGATAGTTTAGCTCGTGATTTAACAGCTGTAGCAAGAGAAGAAACTCTTGATCCAGTCATTGGCCGTAGCAAGGAAATTGAAAGGGTAATTCAAGTATTAAGCCGTAGAACCAAAAATAACCCTGTTTTAATCGGTGAACCAGGGGTCGGTAAGACAGCTATTGCAGAAGGCTTAGCCCAAGCAATCATTGCTAATGAGGTGCCAGAGACGCTTCGTAACAAGCGAGTAATGACGCTTGACATGGGTACGGTTGTTGCTGGTACAAAATATCGTGGTGAGTTTGAAGATCGCTTGAAAAAGGTTATGGATGAAATCCGCCAAGCGGGTAATGTCATTCTGTTCATTGATGAGCTGCACACATTGATTGGTGCAGGTGGAGCAGAAGGTGCAATTGATGCATCGAACATCTTGAAGCCATCTCTTGCTCGTGGAGAATTACAATGTATTGGTGCGACAACTCTTGATGAGTACCGTAAATACATTGAAAAGGATGCAGCGCTTGAACGTCGTTTCCAACCAATTCAAGTTAATGAACCTACATTAGATGAGTCAGAGCTAATTTTAAAAGGCCTTCGTGATCGTTATGAAGCACACCATCGTGTAACGATAACCGATGATGCAATTGAAGCTGCTGTTAAGCTGTCTGACCGTTATATTTCAGATCGCTTCTTACCAGATAAAGCAATTGACTTGATTGACGAGGCCGGTTCAAAAGTTCGTTTAAAATCATATACAGCACCACCAAACTTGAAAGAGCTTGAACAACGTTTAGAAGAAACAAGGAAAGAAAAGGATGCTGCTGTTCAAAGCCAGGAATTTGAAAAGGCAGCTTCATTACGTGACTCGGAACAACGTTTACGTGAAGAGTTAGAAGAGATGAAAAATGAGTGGAAGAAAAATCAAGGTCAAGAAGATACTGAAGTGACCTCTGAAGATATCGCTCAAGTTGTTGCAAGTTGGACGGGAATTCCAGTTTCGAAACTTGCAGAAGAGGAAACAGATCGCTTGCTTAAAATGGAATCTATTCTCCATGAACGTGTAATTGGTCAAGAAGAAGCGGTTCAATCTATTTCAAAAGCGATTCGCCGTGCACGTGCAGGATTGAAAGATCCGAAGCGACCAATTGGTTCATTTATTTTCTTAGGGCCAACTGGGGTCGGAAAGACGGAGCTTGCTAGAGCCGTTGCTGAAACACTCTTTGGTGATGAAGATTCTGTTATCCGTATTGATATGTCTGAGTACATGGAAAAACATACGACCAGCCGTCTCGTTGGTTCACCTCCTGGGTATGTTGGGCATGATGATGGTGGACAGTTAACAGAAAAAATCCGTCGTAAGCCATATTCCGTTATTCTACTAGATGAAATTGAAAAAGCTCACCCAGAAGTATTTAACATTCTTCTTCAAGTATTAGAGGATGGCCGTTTAACGGATTCAAAAGGAAGAACGGTTGACTTTCGAAATACAGCGATCATTATGACTTCAAACGTTGGAGCAAGTGAATTAAAGCGTAGCAAATTCTTAGGGTTTGCAGCAGAAGGGGAAGAACGCGAGCACAGCGATATGAAAGATAAAGTAATGACAGAACTAAAACGTAGCTTCCGTCCTGAGTTTCTTAACCGTATCGATGAATTGATTGTCTTCCACTCACTAGAGAAGAGGCATATTCGTGAAATCATCACGTTAATGGCTGATCAACTGAAGAAACGTTTAGTGGAGCAAGGTGTTGATATCGAGCTTACAGAAGCAGCAAAAGATAAGATCACGGACCTAGGATATGATCCTGAATATGGTGCTCGTCCATTACGTCGTGCTTTGCAAAAGCAAGTTGAGGATCGTTTGTCAGAAGAATTACTAAAAGGAACGATTTCAAAGGGGCAAAAAGCAATCATTGATGTCAAAGATGGTGAGCTGTTTGTCCTAACAGAAGATACAAGAGAAAATTTACAAGTATAAACAAAAAACACATACATCGTAGGCTCTAAATGAACAAAAGCCAGGGGAGAGTCATAATCCCCTGGCTTTTTGCCATATAGTAGAAGTAGTTAAACAAATCCTATACATTGGTTTAACTGATCAATCAGTGTACTTATTCGGTTAAATGCTGATGTGGTAAATAAATAACTCAGTAGCTTAAATTGTCTTACGTATGTCAGTTTTGATAAGAAACTTTTTTCTTCCTACAATGTTACAATAGAGTTTATAGGTAGGGGGGAATAAGCATATGGCTAAGAAAAAAACAAAGTTCGTCTGCCAAGAATGTGGATATGAATCAGCCAAGTGGATGGGAAAGTGCCCAGGTTGTCAAAATTGGAACACAATGATTGAAGAATTCGAGCAGAGTGCGAAACAGTCTAGTCGCAGCTATGTCACTTCAGCAACAACAGGATCAAAGCCACAGTCAATTGTTACAGTAAAAAGCGAGACAGAGGCTAGGATAAGTACAACGATGACAGAACTTGACCGTGTTCTCGGTGGAGGAATTGTTCCTGGATCTCTTGTGCTTGTAGGGGGAGACCCCGGGATTGGAAAGTCTACACTTTTGTTACAGCTTTCGTCTAAGTTAGCGGAAACAAAGCAAAAGGTCTTATATATTTCTGGAGAAGAATCGGTTAAACAAACAAAGTTACGTTCTGAGCGTTTAGGGGTGTCATCGCAAGATCTGTATGTGTTAGCAGAGACAGATCTTACCTTTATTGAACGAGCGATCGATGAAGTACAACCAACGTTAGTTATTATTGACTCTATTCAAACGGTTTACCAAGAAGAAATCACCTCAGCACCCGGAAGTGTTGCACAAGTTAGAGAATGTACAGCTGCTTTTATGAGAATTGCAAAAACAAAGGGGATTGCTATTTTTATTGTAGGCCATGTTACAAAACAAGGGTCAATTGCAGGACCGAAACTACTTGAACACATGGTTGATTCCGTTCTCTATTTTGAAGGAGAGCGTCATCACACCTTTCGCATTTTGCGTGCCGTCAAAAACCGTTTCGGATCCACAAATGAAATGGGTATTTTTGAAATGAAGGAAACGGGGCTTACAGAAGTATTAAATCCTTCTGAGATCTTCTTAGAAGAACGGTCACAAGGAGCTGCAGGATCAATTGTAGTTGCTTCTATGGAAGGAACAAGGCCGGTTCTTGTTGAATTACAAGCATTAGTATCTCCGACAAGTTTTGGGAACCCGAGGAGGATGGCAACAGGGGTCGATCATAACCGTGTTTCCTTATTAATGGCAGTGCTTGAAAAGCGAGTTGGATTGCTTTTGCAAAATTCAGACGCCTATATAAATGTTGCCGGTGGAATTCGATTAGATGAACCAGCAATTGATTTAGCAATTGTCCTTAGTATCGCATCAAGCTTTCGTAATCAAGTGACAAGTCCCACTGATGTAGCAATTGGTGAAGTAGGGTTAACCGGTGAGATTAGACGTGTATCGAGAATTGAACAAAGAGTGAATGAAGCAGCAAAACTAGGTTTCAAACGGGTCATTATACCTGAGAAGAATTTAGGGGGGTGGACATACCCAAATGACATTGACGTTATAGGTGTTCCAACATTAGAAAGGGCGTTAGAAGTCGGATTAGGAGGTTAGTCAATGAGTGAAGGGAAAAGGCGTACAGCTTTTATCCAAAGTGTCTTGAAGTTAGTAGCTCCTGGCACTGATTTACGAGCAGGGATTGATAATGTCCTTAGAGCCAAAACAGGGGGATTGATTGTCCTCGGTTATGACAACGCGATGATTCCGATTGTAGATGGTGGATTCTTTATTAATTGTGATTTTTCTCCTGCCTATTTATATGAGTTAGCAAAAATGGACGGTGCTATTATTTTAAGTGAAGATGGAAAAAGAATCTTATATGCTAATACGCAGCTTGTACCAAACAATGGAATCATTTCAAATGAAACGGGTATACGTCACAGAACTGCCGAAAGAGTTGCGAAACAAACGGGGAATTTGGTGATATCGATATCGCAGCGTCGTAACGTTATTACGTTATATCAAGGAGAGCACCGCTATTCATTAAAGGATATTGGAGTGATTCTTACAAAGGCTAATCAAGCCATTCAAACTTTGGAAAAATATAAAGTTGTTCTTGATCAAGGTATTACAAATTTAGGTGCATTGGAGTTTGAACAATTGGTCACTTTCCATGAAGTCACGCAGGTTATTCATCGTGTGCAGATGGTTTTAAGAATAGAGCGTGAAATCCTTAATTATATAAATGAGCTAGGAAACGAAGGTAGATTGATTACGATGCAGTTGAATGAGCTAGTTGCCAACACAGAGAAAGAAGCCATTTTGTTGTTAAAAGATTATGTGAAAGATCGTAGTCAAAATGTTTATGAACTATTAAGGGAGCTAACGAGGTTTCAGTCACAGGATTTATTTGATGAACAAGAGATTGTAAAGGCACTAGGATATGGGAAGAATATCAATATCACCGAGCAAGCGGTTGTTCCTAGGGGTTACCGTGTCCTTCACCGGATACCTAGACTTCCGCCAGCGATCATCGAAAACCTAATAGAAAAGTATGGTAACTTGTCTGCTATCATGTCTGCTAGTATTCATGATTTAGATGAAGTTGAAGGAATTGGGGAACCGAGAGCAAAAATGATAAAAGATGGGCTTAATCGCATACAAGAACAATTGTTCGTAGATCGACATATTTAAAGTTTTATGAATTCAAAAAGAACTTATATATATATTTTGTTAAAGAAGTTAAACAAACGTGAGAATTTATGTGAAATACAGTTTGCTAGGTTTTGAATTTGTATTTTTGTCTATAATAGTAAAAGGAGGTGAATATGGATGCTAAAGCGAATCGTACAGCTTTTTTTCGTTCTAGTTGGAGGGGCATTAGGCTTTATCTTTATCCCTGAACTTATCCATATATTAAATTTTGGTGAATTGCCTAATTGGGCTACGAGTTCGTATGTTGGTGCTATTATCGGTGCTATTATTTTCTTTATTGCAACTTTTTGGCTTGCTGATTATATTGTTAATGTCATGAAGCTATTAGAAGAAGCCATTGTACGGGCTCCGGTAACAGATGTTTTATTTGGGACAATGGGGTTAATAGTTGGACTTATCGTAGCTTATCTAATCGGTATCCCATTAAATGCCATTAACATCCCTTTTATCAGTGCAGTTGTTCCAATTTTTGTAACGATCTTTGTTGGGTATTTAGGTTTTCAAATTGGGTTTAAAAAGCGTGACGAACTTATTAATTTATTTACACTAACGAGAAATAAGAAAAAAGAAGATGAAGAGGCAGAAGTAGCTCCAAAAAACCAATTGAAAATTCTAGATACAAGTGTAATTATCGATGGGCGTATTGCAGATATTTGTAAAACAGGATTCTTAGAAGGAACACTCGTTATTCCTGGCTTTGTATTAGAAGAACTTCAGCATATTGCTGATTCGTCGGATGTACTAAAGCGTAATCGTGGCCGGCGTGGACTCGACATTTTAAATAAGATTCAAAAGGAGCTTCCTATTAATGTCGAGATTTATGAAGGTGACTTTGACGATATATCTGAGGTGGACAGCAAATTAATTAAATTAGCAAAACTAATGTCTGGTATGGTTGTCACGAACGATTTTAACTTGAATAAAGTTTGCGAACTTCAAGGAGTTTCTGTATTAAACATTAATGATTTAGCAAACGCAGTAAAGCCAGTCGTACTACCAGGTGAGGAATTAAATGTTCAAGTAATCAAAGATGGGAAAGAACAACACCAAGGAGTTGCCTATCTTGATGATGGTACGATGATTGTTGTTGAAGGTGGACGCGATCATATTGGGAAACAAATCGATGTTGTCGTAACAAGTGTACTCCAAACAAGTGCCGGCCGAATGATCTTCGCCAAACCCAAACTCCTAGAAAAAGCCCTGTAGAGTAAAAGCAAAAAGGTTGGTTTTCACCTTTTTGCTTTTACTCGTAGCAATCAGCGAAGCCGCTGCAGTCTTTAAAGTTGATAAGGAGTGGTTTTCTCCTAATCAACGCGCAGCGAGAGAAGCGATTGCCACCCGGAGCAAAAAGGTTGGTTTACACCTTTTTGCTTTTACTCGTATTCTTTAAATTATTACTCTATAAGCGCTATACTTCTATTTGAAGGTTAGCGCTTATCTTTTGTCAAATAAAAGGATAAACGCTACTTAAAACAAAACCTATCCCATTCGTCGATAGAACATGCTAAAATAATTGGGATGAATCGAGTTATTTAAGATAAGCTCCAAGTTGAACGTTTGTTACTATAGGAGAGAAGAAAATGATGTACACTGTTGTCATACCTGCTGCTGGTCAGGGCAAAAGAATGAAAGCTGGAAAGAATAAACAGTTCCTCGAATTGAAAGGGGAGCCGCTTATTGTACATACGTTGCGATTGTTTGAACTAGATCCGTGGTGTAAGCAAATTGTGCTAGTTGCAAACAAGCAAGAGCAAGGGATGATGATGAGCTTAGCTAAGGAGCATCGTATACATAAGGTAAGTGCTATTATTGAAGGTGGAGATGAAAGACAGCAAAGTGTAAAAAATGGAGTTGATTCATTAGAAGGCGAACAAATTGTACTTATACATGATGGAGCAAGGCCATTTATTACACAGGAAGTCATTCATAGTCTTGTAAAAAAAGCCGAAGAAACCGGAGCAGCGACTGTTGCTGTTCCAGTGAAGGACACGATTAAACGAGTACAAGATAATAAGGTTATTGAAACATTAAATAGAGCCGAGCTGTGGCAGATTCAAACACCTCAATCGTTTCAATTATCGGTACTAAAAGAAGCACATGCTAAGGCAGAGGAAGCTAACATGATAGGTACAGACGATGCTAGTCTTATTGAGTGGTTAGGCCTAGACGTTGCAATTATTGAAGGGGATTATCAAAATATTAAGCTGACAACCCCTGATGATATGTTCTTTGCTGAAGCGATCTTTAAGGAGAGGGAGTTACGACAATGATGAGAATTGGACAAGGTTTTGATGTTCATCAATTAGTAGAAGGAAGGCCTTTAATACTTGGTGGTATTACAATTCCTTATGAAAAAGGATTATTGGGTCATTCTGATGCCGACGTTTTATTGCATACGATCGCCGATGCAGCATTAGGTGCAATTGGAGAAGGAGATATAGGGAAGCATTTTCCTGATACAGATGATGCATTTAAGGATGCAGACTCGGCAGTACTTCTAACTCATGTATGGGAGATCATAAAAAAGCGAGGATATCAGTTAGGGAATATTGATTGTACGATTATTGCGCAAAAGCCGAAAATGGCTCCTCATATTGAGACGATGAGAAAACGAATTGCAGAATTATTAGAAGCTGATGTTACTCAAGTAAACATTAAAGCAACAACAACAGAAAAATTAGGTTTCACAGGCAGAGGAGAAGGAATAGCCTCTCAAGCAGTAATTCTGTTAACAGAAAAAAGTGGCTAAAAAGATAAATTTGACCTAAGTAGTGTGTTAGGTTATAAAATAGGAACAAATAACAAGACATATCGTATTGATAGAAATGGAAGGTGTTAAATATGGGAAGTGACGTTCGTGTTCGATTTGCTCCAAGTCCAACGGGGCATTTACATATTGGTGGTGCTCGTTCTGCACTATTTAATTACTTGTTTGCAAAAAGCCAAGGTGGGAAGTTTATTTTACGGATTGAAGATACCGACCAAGCTCGTAATGTTGAGGAAGCTAAAGAGAAGTTATTAGAAAGCTTAAAATGGCTTGGCATGGATTGGGATGAGAGTATAGATGTAGGTGGGGAGTATGGCCCTTATAGCTGTATGGAACGTCTTGGGTTATATAAAGAGTATATTCAACAGCTTCTTGATGAAGGAAAAGCATACTATTGTTATATGACCGAAGAAGAGTTAGAGGCAGAGCGTGAAGCGCAAAAGGCACGTGGTGAAACACCAAAATACAGTGGCCGTGATCGTGATTTAACAGAAGAGCAACGAAAAGCTTTTGAAGAAAAAGGGCTTAAGCCTGTTGTACGTTTCCGTGTTCCTGAAGGGAAAATGATTGAGATTGATGATGCTGTCCGTGGAGATGTTCAGTTTGAATCAGATGGCATTGGTGATTTTGTTATTGCCCGAAAAGATGGAATTCCAATGTACAATTTTGCGGTTGTGATTGATGATCACCTCATGAAGATTTCCCATGTTATCCGGGGTGAAGAGCACTTGTCAAATACGCCTAGACAAGTGATGCTTTATGAGGCATTTGGATGGGATGTACCGAAATTTGCTCATGCATCTTTAATTTTAAATCCAGACCGTCAGAAAATGAGTAAGCGTGATGAGTCGATTATTCAATTTGTTGAACAATATAAAGAATTAGGTTATTTACCCGAAGCCTTGGTCAATTTCCTTGCCTTAATGGGTTGGTCTCCTGTTGGGGAAGAAGAAATTTTCTCAATTGATGAGTTGGGACAACAATTTTCATTAGATCGAGTATCCAAAGCTCCTGCTGTCTTCGATATGGAAAAGCTAGCTTGGATGAATAATCATTATGTGAAAAATGCAGAGCTGGATACCGTTGTTGACTTGGCCTTACCTCACTTAGTGAAGGCTGGTAAGCTCCCAGAAGATATGACAGCAGAGCAAAAAGATTGGGCGAAGCGTTTGATCGGCTTGTACCAGGAGCAAATGCAATATGGTGCAGAAATCGTTGAGTTGACAGAGCTTTTCTTTAAGAAAGAAATTGAGTATAATGAGGAAGCATTAACCGTTTTAAATGAAGAGCAAGTACCTGAAGTATTGAGTCAATTCATTCAGGAACTAGAAACAGTTGAAGAGTTTACATCTATGAACATCAAAGCTGCTATTAAAGCGGTTCAAAAAGCTACTGGTCATAAAGGGAAGAAGTTGTTTATGCCAGTCCGTGTGGCGACAACAGGACAGACGCACGGGCGCGATCTACCTGATTCAATTGAATTAATTGGAAAAGACGTTGTTCTTGCTCGTTTACAAAGCTTAGTAACTCAATAATGTTATCGCGTTGAAAGGGAAAAGTAGAAGTGAAGACTCCTTCCAGAGAGAACCACATTAGCTGAGAGTGGTTTAGGTATATTCGCTTTGAAATGCACCCTTGAGCCTCTTTTTGAAACGATAAAGTAGGAAAGAGCGAGTAGCTACGTTATAAGCTATAAAGATGGGAAGGTTATCTTCTCTAAGCAGAGTGGAACCGCGCATGAGCGCCTCTGTGCATTAATAATGCACAGAGGCGCTTTTTATTGTAAGTAAGTTTAGAGAGAACAAGTACATAAGGGGGAGGAGAATATGGGGAAGAGATTTCAGACGTTGAAAAATGATGTGGATGTAGTATTCGAGCAAGACCCAGCTGCTAGAAGTAGAATTGAAGTTATTTTCACATACTCAGGAGTTCATGCAATTTGGGCTCATCGTTTAGCGCACTGGTTTTGGCGCCGAAAGTTGTTTTTTGTAGCTCGACTAATCTCCCAGATTAGCCGTTTTTTTACAGGTATTGAAATACATCCAGGTGCAGTAATTGGTCAGCGTTTATTTATTGACCATGGAATGGGTGTTGTAATTGGTGAAACCTGTGAAATTGGAGACGATGTGACGATTTATCAAGGTGTTACACTTGGGGGAACTGGTAAAGAAAAAGGGAAACGCCATCCGACAGTGGAAGATGGAGTGCTCATTGCCTCAGGAGCAAAAATATTAGGTTCTTTCAAAATCGGTAAAAATGCACGTGTAGGAGCAGGTTCAGTTGTTTTAAAAGAAGTGCCTGCTAACTCAACCGTTGTGGGTATTCCTGGTAAGATTGTGGTTCAAGACGGAGTGAAAGTAGAGCACGGGCTTAATCACCATTTATTGCCTGATCCGATCGCTGATAAGTTAAAAGAATTAGAAGAAGAAATTAAAGTTTTAAAAGCGGAAAAAGAGAAAGTGGAAAAATCAGCAAGTAATTAGAACGATAGGGATGCATTTTCTTATCGGAGTTTTTTCATAATATAGGGTTATTGCATAGTATGTTACAAATTGAAAGAAGGGGTAGGGTGAGATGACTATTCAGGTGTATAACAGTTTAACGAAAAAGAAAGAGAGCTTTATACCGATTGAAGAAGGAAAAGTGAAGATGTATGTATGTGGACCTACAGTTTACAATTACATTCACATCGGTAATGCCAGACCACCAATTGTATATGATATGATTCGAAAATATTTAGAATACCGTGGCTATGATGTTACATTCATTTCTAATTTTACAGACGTAGATGATAAAATCATCCGTGCAGCCAATGAGCTTGGTGAAGATGTATTTAAAGTAGCCAATCGCTTTATTGAAGCTTATCATCATGACACATGTGCACTGGGTGTAAAAGAAGCAGATCTTCACCCACGTGTAACGGAAACAATTCCAGAAATTATTTCATTTATTGAGGCTTTAATTGAAAAAGGTTATGCCTATGAAGCAAAAGGTGATGTCTACTTTAGAACCAGAAAATTTGAAGGCTACGGCAAACTTTCTTCTCAATCTATTGATGATTTACGTTCAGGGGCAAGAATCGAAGTTGATGAACGGAAAGAGGATGCCTTAGATTTTGTGCTTTGGAAAGCAGCGAAAGAGGGCGAAGTCTCATGGCAAAGTCCATGGGGTGCCGGAAGGCCAGGCTGGCATATTGAATGCTCAGCAATGGTAAAAAAATATTTAGGCGATACAATTGATATTCATGCAGGTGGTCAAGATTTAACATTTCCTCATCATGAAAATGAAATTGCTCAATCTGAGTCATTAACAGGAAAACCAATGGCAAATTATTGGCTTCATAACGGTTTTATTAACATAAATAACGAAAAAATGTCGAAATCACTCGGGAATTTTGTTTTGGCAAAAGACATTATTCAACAACATTCAGCAGAAGTTGTACGTTTTTTCATGTTAACAGCCCATTATCGTAGTCCGATTAACTTTAGTGATGAATTGTTAGAGGGAGCAAAAAGTGGCCTTGAGCGGTTGAAAACGGCTGTGGCTAGTTTGGAACATCGATTAAATGAGTCAGCCGGTTTTGGGGAAACAGGAGAATGGCTTGAAAGAATCAATGCTCTAGAGAAACGTTTTATAGAAGAGATGGATGATGACTTTAATAGTGCAAATGGAATTGCAGTTCTTTTTGACCTTGCGAAAGAAGCCAATCGTTATTTGCGCGAGGAACAAACATCGAAAGAAGTATTAAAGGCTTTCATACAACAGTTCCAAGAATTCGCTGGCGTATTAGGTATTACATTGCAGCAACAAGAGGAATTATTAGATGCTGAGATAGAGGAACTGATTGAAAAGCGTAATCAAGCGAGAAAACAAAAGGACTTTGCACTCGCCGACCAAATTCGTGATGAGTTAAAGGAACAAGGAATTGTGCTTGAGGATACAGCGCAGGGCGTCCGTTGGAAGCGAGGTTAGGATGAAGATTATTGAAGCTCAAACAGACTTGAAGCAGTTAAATGCATTAGCGCTCGCCTATATGGGTGATTCGGTCCTAGATATGTATGTAAGATACTATTTAATTGCCAAGGGGACGGTTAGACCACACCGTCTTCATGTTGAGGCTACGAATTATGTTTCGGCGAAATCACAAGCCTTTATTATGGGTAAACTAATGGAAGACGATTTTTTAACAGAAGATGAAATTGCAATCTTTAAGCGTGGGAGAAATGCAAAGTCTGGCTCAATTCCTAAGAATACCGATTTGAATACATATCGGTATTCAACTGGATTTGAAGCATTATTAGGCTTTCATTACTTTCAAGGGAAACAAAAACGGCTTGATGAAATCATGAATCGGGCAATTGAAATTGTGGAAAACAAAGCAACAGGAAGGAGGAAACCAGAATGAGTCAAGAGTTTATAGTAGGGAAGAACCCAATAATAGAGGCGCTAAAATCAGGACATTCCATTAATAAAATCTGGATTGCAGAAGGATCGCAAAAAGGACAAATGACAAAAGTAGTGCAGCTTGCAAAGGAACATGGTGTGCTCATACAGCATGTTCCGAAAAAGAAGTTAGCGCAACTTGCTGATACGGATAATCATCAAGGGGTTGTTGCTTCAATTGCAGCCTATGAGTATGCCGAGATAGATGACTTATTTCAAGCAGCAGAAAAAAGAGACGAGGATCCTTTCTTTCTTTTGCTAGATGAAGTAGAAGACCCACATAACCTTGGTTCTATTTTGCGTACAGCTGATGCAGTTGGAGCGCACGGTGTGATTATTCCAAAGCGAAGAGCTGTAGGGTTAACGCAAACAGTTGCGAAATCTTCTACGGGGGCAATTGAGTATATTCCTGTAGTTAGAGTAACTAATTTAGCTAGAACAATGGATGATCTAAAAAAACGTGGAATCTGGTTTGCTGGTACAGATGCAAAAGGTAAAGAAGACTATCGTCAAGCTTCCTTTGATCTGCCAATTGGGCTTGTTATTGGTAGTGAAGGAAAAGGAATTAGCCGTTTAGTAAAAGAGAAGTGCGACTTTTTAATTCGTATTCCAATGGTAGGACAAGTAACATCATTAAATGCGTCAGTTGCAGCAAGTTTACTTATGTATGAGGTGTTTCGGAGACGCCACCAAGTAGGTAGTGAGTGAGATGAAGGATATATTGCTCGTGGATGGATACAACATGATTGGGGCTTGGCCAGAACTATGCGAGCTAAAGGAGAAAGATCTCAGTTTAGCAAGGGACCGTCTTGTTGAAATGATGGCTGAGTACCAAGCCTATACAGGTTATCGTGTTATCGTAATCTTTGACGCCCATATGGTGGACGGAATCGGAAAGAAATATCATAACCATCGTATTGATGTATTGTACACACGCAAGAAAGAAACGGCAGATGAGCGTATTGAAAAACTAGTAAAAGAATTAAAGCGAGTTGATACGAGAATTCATGTTGCCACATCAGACTTTACAGAACAGTCAATGATCTTTGGAAGTGGTGCATTACGTAAATCAGCAAGAGAGTTATTAATTGAAGTAGAATCAACAGAAAAGGGAATCGACAAAGAAGTCCAAAAAACGCAAACGACGAAAATTTCGACAAAAATTCCGCTTACAAAAGAAATTGCTGAAATTTTTGAAAAATGGCGTCGACAGCGCTGATGTGTGGTTGACCGGCTGGAAATCTGTGCTATATAATGGGTCTATAAATTTGGACAACAGCCAAGGTCGGAGGGATTGTCGTGAGCATGGACCTTCAAGAAATGAAACGCAAGCCTATTTATGAGAATGTGGAAGATGATGAGTTAGTCGTTTTTGTTCGAAATGGAGATAGCGGGGCACTAGAGTTCTTGATCAATAAATATAAGAATTTTGTTCGTGCCAAGGCAAGATCATATTTTTTGATTGGTGCAGATCATGAAGATATTGTTCAAGAAGGAATGATTGGTCTTTATAAAGCGGTCCGTGATTTTAACGGGGAGAAGCTGTCTTCTTTTAAAGCGTTTGCTGAACTATGTATTACGAGACAGATTATTACTGCAATTAAAACAGCAACTAGACAAAAGCATATTCCTTTGAATTCCTATGTTTCATTGGACAAGCCTTTATACGATGAGGAATCTGATCGTACGTTGTTGGATGTTATTTGTGGTACACGTGTAACGGATCCTGAGGAATTATTGATTAATCAAGAAGAGTTTGCAGACATCGAATTGAAGATGGGAGAGCTTCTTAGTGATCTTGAAAGGCAAGTGCTAATGCTCTATTTGGATGGCAGGTCATATCAAGAAATTTCTGTAGATTTAAATCGTCATGTGAAATCCATTGATAATGCTCTGCAGCGTGTCAAGAGAAAGTTAGAACGTTATGTTGAACTTAGAGGGGTATCAATATCATAGTTTCGTAGAGGGTGGCAAGGTAGTATTTCTCTGTTAGATAAAAGGCTTAGAGCATGAGTCTTTTATCTGGTTAGAGAAGGTCTATGTCAAGTCACTCTCTTTTAATGCCCTGAAAGATAGTACATACTATTCTGATAATTGACACGAAAAGTTGCGTATGATAGATTTACTTAGTGTGTACTTTGAACGCTGGAGGTGCGTTGTGCGAACGAAAGTTGTACTAGCATGTGAGGTTTGTCATTCTCGAAACTATGTTACTGAAAAGAACAAACAGTCGCACACTGGCCGCATTGAGATGAAGAAGTTCTGCAAAACTTGCCAAGAACATACCCTTCATCGTGAAACAAAGTAAAGAGACAATTTCAACGTGACTAATATACATTGTGATAATTTCGAATAGATAAACTCTTATTTGTCTATATTGATTGATGCTGGAGGTGTCTTTGTGGCTGGTGAAAAAGGCAATGTTGTGAAATTCCTACGAGATGTTGGACAAGAGATGAAACGAGTTTCTTGGCCTACGCGTAAGGAGTTAACGCGTTATACATGGGTTGTTTTAGGAACGGTAGCTTTTATTTCTGTTTTCTTCTTTGTAGTGGATTACGGGATTTCAGAGCTTGTTCGCATTCTACTCGGTTAGTCTATTATGATCGTTAGAACAGCTTCTATCATGAAGAGGAGGGAAGGACAAAACCGTCCTATTAAAAATGGAGAAAAATTGGTATGTGCTTCATACGTATTCAGGTTACGAAAATAAAGTAAAGACGAATCTCGAAAAACGCGTTGAGTCAATGGAAATGACCGATAAGATTTTTCGGGTTCTTGTGCCTGTTGAAGAAGAAACAGAAGTGAAAAATGGCAAGAGTAAGACTGTAACAAAAAAAGTGTTTCCTGGTTATGTGATTGTCGAAATGATTATGACAGATGACTCTTGGTATGTGGTAAGAAACACACCAGGTGTAACCGGATTCGTAGGTTCTTCAGGTGCGGGGTCAAAACCGACACCGTTGCTTCCGGAAGAGGTAGAGTCTCTGTTGAAACAAGCAGGAGTCGATGAGCCGAAAGCGGATATTGATTTTGAAATTAAAGAATCTGTTAAGGTGAAAGAAGGTCCGTTTGCCAACTTTATCGGATCGATTGAAGAGATTCAAATAGATAAGCAAAAGGTCAAAGTTCATGTTAATATGTTTGGTCGTGAAACACCTGTGGAATTGGACTTTAATCAAGTAGAAAAGATTTAAATCAAGAAAAAACTTGCTATCTTTTGTTGAAAGTGATAGAATCTTCATGGTTGACTATGGTTTCAGTAAATGAGCCATCGGATGCATATGCATTGCATCCGTTTTTTGAGTGGGAGGGTGCAAATATTAACACCCGGATAACCACATCACGGACTTTAAGGAGGTGTGTCACGTGGCTAAAAAGGTAATTAAAATGGTTAAGTTACAAATTCCTGCTGGAAAAGCTAATCCAGCGCCACCAGTTGGTCCTGCATTAGGTCAAGCAGGTGTAAATATCATGGGATTCTGTAAAGAATTCAACGCTCGTACTTCAGACCAAGCGGGTCTTATCATCCCGGTTGAAATCACGGTTTTTGAAGACCGTTCGTTTACATTCATCACGAAAACTCCACCTGCTGCTGTTCTTTTAAAGAAAGCTGCTGGTATCGAGTCAGGTTCTGGAGAGCCTCACGTTAAGAAGGTTGCTACAGTAAAACGTGATAAAGTACGCGAGATTGCTGAGACGAAAATGCCAGATCTTAACGCAGCTGATGTTGAAGCGGCTATGCGTATGGTAGAAGGTACTGCTCGCAGCATGGGTATTGTGATTGAAGACTAATTGGTAAGTTTTTCGGAGGTTGCGATGAGGTATGACCCTCTTTGCCTAGTTACTAGGTTCGCAACCTTTAATAGTGGGAGGTATTACCGCTAAAACCACATTCGAGGAGGAAATATAGCATGGCTAAGAAAAGTAAAAAATATACAGATGCTCTTAAACTTGTTGACCGCGAAACAGCGTACCAAGTTGAAGAAGCAATTGAGTTAGTAAAGAAAACTGCGACAGCGAAGTTCGATGAAACAGTTGAAGTGGCTGTACGCCTTGGTGTTGACCCTAAGAAAGCAGACCAACAAATTCGTGGTGCTGTTGTACTTCCAAACGGAACTGGTAAAACACAACGTGTGCTTGTTTTCGCAAAAGGCGAAAAAGCAAAAGAAGCAGAAGCTGCTGGAGCAGATTATGTAGGTGATGAGGATTTCATTAACAAGATCAACCAAGGTTGGTTCGAGTTTGATGTGATCGTTGCAACACCAGACATGATGGCTCAAGTTGGTAAATTAGGTCGAGTGCTTGGACCGAAAGGTTTAATGCCGAACCCTAAGACTGGTACTGTAACATTTGATGTTACAAAGGCTGTTGGCGAAATCAAGGCTGGTAAAGTAGAATACCGTGTTGATAAAGCTGGTAACATCCACGTGCCAATCGGAAAAGTTTCTTTTGAAACAGACAAGCTTATTGAAAACTTCAAGACAATCATTGAAACTCTTGTTAAGGTTAAACCAGCAGCAGCAAAAGGTACGTACATGAAAAACGTAGCAATTGCTTCTACTATGGGACCTGGAGTTCGTGTAAATGCAACTGCGTTTGCAAAATAATAATTGACTTTTAGTCGCAATGTCTGTATACTCGTAAGAGTGTCTTACAGGATGCGTTATAAATTAAATGTCATACCGTAGACAGTAGGTGTCGCAAGACTTAATTTCCTACCGAGGTAAGCAATAGATACAGGAACGAAAACTGTGTTTGTATGCCCTCATGTCTACATGGGGGCTTTTTATATGCTTCTTAAACGGTATGGAGAAAACCATAGGAGGTGTAAGGATGAGCGTATTAGAACAAAAAAAGCAAATCGTCTCAGATATTGCTACGAAACTACGTGAAAGTAAATCGACAGTTGTTGTTGACTATCGTGGATTGACAGTTGCTGAAGTAACTGAACTTCGTAAGCAACTTCGTGAAGCTGGTGTAGAGTTCAAAGTGTACAAAAACACAATGGCTCGTCGTGCAACTGCTGAGGCTGAACTTACTGAACTTGATGAGCAGTTAGTTGGCCCTACAGCGATCGCATTTAGTACAGATGACGTTATTGCTCCTGCGAAAGTTATTAACAACTTCGCTAAGGAACATGAAGCACTTGAAATCAAAGCGGGTGTCATTGAAGGAGCAGTTGCTTCTGTAGAAGAAGTTAAAGCTCTAGCAGAACTTCCATCGCGCGAAGGTCTACTTTCAATGCTTGCAAATGTACTTCAAGCTCCAGTTCGTCAGTTCGCATTGGCTACAAAAGCTGTTGCAGAACAAAAAGAAGAACAAGGTGCTTAATATTGCTTGATCTCAATCTCGCAATCGCGTAGATGAGATAAGTTTTGTATGATGATATACAAAGATAATTGAGCGAATTCAATAAAATAAATCAAAACGATAACAGGGAGGATTTACAAAATGAGTAAAGATCAAATCATTGAAGCGATTAAAGAAATGACAGTTTTAGAGCTTAACGACCTAGTTAAGGCAATTGAAGAAGAGTTTGGCGTAACTGCTGCTGCTCCTGTAGCTGTAGCTGCAGCTGGTGGAGATGCTGGTGGCGCTGAGCAAACTGAATTTGACGTTGTTCTTGAAGCAGCTGGTGGTTCTAAAATCAACGTTATCAAAGTTGTTCGTGAAATCACAGGCCTTGGTCTTAAAGAAGCAAAAGCACTTGTTGATGGTGCTCCTGCTCCAATTAAAGAAGGCGTTTCTAAAGATGAGGCTGAAGAATTCAAAGCTAAGCTTGAAGAAGCTGGCGCATCTGTAGAAGTTAAGTAATAGCCTACTAGTAAGGACTCGCTTTTTGCGGGTCCTTTTTGTTTCTGGATTCTATTCGTATATAATAGAATGACCATTCAAAAAAGGGGCGATTGTATGTCGGAGCATTACTATTCGGAAAATCCAGGGGTAGATAGTGAAGAAAGAGATTGGACCTATACATTGCGGGGGAAGTCCTTTCGCTTTTATTCTGATCGTGGAGTATTTTCGAAAAGTGAAGTAGATTTTGGTAGTAAGTTATTAATTGATTCCTTTTCTTTTCCTGATTTAGAAGGCGATATACTAGATGTAGGTTGTGGGTATGGCCCAATTGGGTTATCTTTAGCTCTCGAGGCTAAGAGTCGTCAAATTCATATGGTTGATGTTAATGAAAGGGCGATCTCATTATCGAAACGTAATGCTGAGCGTAATTCTATTGATAACGTTTGCGTCTATAAAAGCGATGCTTTGGAGAGTGTTTCGAAATCTGATTTTGTTGCAATTGTAACAAACCCACCGATTCGAGCAGGGAAAAAGGTGGTTCACACGATTTATGAACAGTCGTTTAAACATCTGAAGCCTCAAGGTGAACTATGGGTTGTTATTCAGAAGAAACAAGGTGCGCCTTCTACGATCGAAAAGCTAGAATCCTTGTTTCAGCATGTGGAAGTGGTCACGAAGAAAAAAGGATATTTTATCATAAAAGCAAAAAAGATTTGACCCAGCTTGTCTTTTGTGATATTGTTATTTAATGCGTATAACTACCTATTTTTAGATCGAATACTCAAATAAAGTCAAGAGGAAATATTTGAATAACGTTCTGGTATAGTGGTTATACTGTAATAATCGAATGTTTTTCGGATAGGTAACTACCTATTTTTCGTTATGAGAAAGAAATCGAGCTTTCTTTTAACGTCCGTACATAATTAGTGTGCGAGTTTTCTTAATCTATAAAAATGTTGACTCTAGTTCTGCTTTTAACTTTTGTTGAAGTAGCTAGAATTGCATTTTTAGATACTATAACGCGAGATTTGAGGGGTGAATCAGTTGACAGGTCAACTAGTTCAGTATGGACGCCACCGCCAGCGAAGAAGCTATGCAAGGATTAACGAAGTATTGGAGCTGCCGAATCTAATTGAGATTCAAACAGCATCCTATCAGTGGTTTCTTGATGAGGGCCTTAGAGAGATGTTCCAAGATATTTCTCCTATACAAGACTTCACAGGAAACTTGGTTCTAGAATTCATTGACTATAGTCTTGGCGAACCGAAATATCCAGTAGAGGAATCGAAAGAGCGTGATGTGACGTTTGCTGCACCACTGCGTGTAAAGGTTCGTCTCATTAACAAGGAAACTGGAGAAGTTAAAGAACAGGAAGTCTTTATGGGTGATTTCCCATTAATGACTGAGACAGGAACGTTTGTGATCAATGGGGCAGAGCGTGTCATTGTATCTCAGCTTGTTCGTTCACCAAGTGTATACTACAGTCAAAAAACGGATAAAAACGGTAAGAAAGGTTTCACAGCTACAGTTATTCCAAACCGTGGGGCGTGGTTGGAGCTTGAAACAGATGCCAAAGATATCGTTTACGTTCGTATCGACCGCACCAGAAAAATACCAGTGACGGTTCTTTTGCGTGCATTAGGTTTTGGATCTGATCAAGAGATCATTGATTTACTAGGCGAAGATGAATATCTTCGTAATTCGTTAGAAAAAGACAATACGGATGGTACGGAGAAAGCGTTATTGGAAATTTATGAACGCCTTCGTCCAGGAGAACCACCGACTGTTGAAAATGCAAAAAGTCTTTTAGATTCACGTTTCTTTGATCCGAAACGATATGATCTAGCGAATGTTGGTCGTTATAAGATTAATAAGAAACTTCATATTAAAAATCGCTTGTTCAATCAACGTCTTGCAGAAACATTGGTTGACCCTGAAACAGGAGAAGTTATTGCTGAAGAGGGATCATTACTAGATCGTCGTACTTTAGATCGTATTTTACCTTATCTTGAAAACAACGTAGGGTTCCGTAAAGTACACGCTTCTGGTGGAGTTGTTGATGAAGAGGAAATTGACTTGCAATCAATTCAAATCTATGCTCCAGATGATCAAGATGGCGAAAAAACGATCCGTGTTATTGGGAATGCAATGGTAGGGCGCGATGTGAAAAATATAACACCAGGAGATATTATTGCTTCTATTAACTACTTCTTTAATCTATTACATGGTGTAGGGGACACAGATGATATTGACCACCTTGGTAATCGTCGTCTTCGCTCTGTAGGTGAGCTCCTTCAGAACCAATTTAGAATTGGGTTATCTCGTATGGAGCGTGTTGTCCGTGAGCGTATGTCAATTCAAGATCCGAACATGATAACACCACAAGCGTTAATCAATATTCGCCCTGTGATTGCATCGATTAAAGAGTTCTTTGGAAGCTCACAGTTGTCACAGTTCATGGATCAAACGAATCCGCTTGCTGAATTAACACATAAGCGTCGTCTTTCTGCGTTAGGACCTGGTGGTCTGACTCGTGAGCGTGCAGGATTTGAGGTCCGTGACGTTCACTACTCTCACTATGGTCGTATGTGTCCGATTGAAACGCCAGAGGGTCCAAACATTGGTCTGATTAACTCACTATCATCATTTGCTAAGGTGAATGAGTTTGGCTTTATGGAAACTCCATATCGCAGAGTTGACCCAGAAACTGGAAAAGTAACTTCTCAAATTGATTACTTAACAGCTGATGAAGAGGATAACTATGTAGTTGCTCAAGCAAATGCAAGACTTGATGAAGACGGCTCGTTCGTCGATGATAATATCATCGCTCGTTTCCGTGGGGAAAACACAGTTGTACCACGTGAGCGTCTAGATTATATGGATGTATCGCCAAAACAAGTTGTATCTGCTGCGACTTCTTGTATTCCTTTCTTAGAAAATGATGACTCTAACCGTGCATTAATGGGAGCGAACATGCAACGTCAAGCCGTGCCGTTACTTGTACCAGAATCTCCGATTGTTGGTACAGGGATGGAGCATGTATCTGCTAGAGATTCAGGTGCTGCAATCGTTTCGAAGTATAGAGGAATCGTTGAACGTGTTACTGCGAAAGAAATTTGGGTTCGTAGACTTGAAGAGGTAGATGGTCAAGAAGTTAAAGGCGACCTTGATAAATATAATCTTCAAAAGTTTATTCGATCTAACCAAGGAACTAGTTATAACCAACGTCCAATCGTTGCAGAAGGAAACGTTGTTGAAAAACGTGAAATCCTAGCTGACGGCCCTTCAATGGAGCTAGGTGAAATGGCATTAGGGCGTAACGTTATGGTTGGTTTCATGACATGGGACGGATACAACTATGAGGATGCTATTATTTTAAGTGAGCGTCTTGTGAAAGATGATGTTTATACATCTGTCCATATTGAAGAATATGAATCAGAAGCTCGTGATACGAAGCTTGGACCTGAAGAGATTACACGTGATATTCCAAACGTTGGGGAAGATGCGCTTAAGAACCTAGATGAACGTGGGATTATCCGTGTTGGGGCAGAAGTGAAAGATGGAGATATATTAGTTGGGAAAGTTACACCAAAAGGGGTAACAGAACTAACTGCTGAAGAACGTCTTTTGCATGCAATCTTTGGTGAAAAAGCACGTGAAGTACGTGATACATCACTTCGTGCACCACATGGTGGCGACGGGATTGTCCTTGATGTTAAAATTTTCAATCGTGAAGATGGCGATGAACTACCTCCTGGTGTGAACCAACTTGTTCGTGTTTATATCGTTCAAAAACGTAAAATCCACGAAGGAGACAAGATGGCCGGCCGTCATGGTAACAAAGGGGTTATCTCGCGTATCCTTCCTGAAGAGGATATGCCGTATTTACCAGACGGTACACCGATTGATATCATGTTAAATCCACTAGGGGTACCATCTCGTATGAACATTGGGCAGGTACTTGAGCTTCATCTTGGTATGGCTGCACGTAAACTTGGTATTCATGTTGCATCACCTGTTTTTGATGGTGCCAACGAGGAAGATGTTTGGGGTACGATTGAAGAAGCGGGAATGGCTCGAGATGGAAAGACAATCCTTTATGATGGACGTACGGGTGAACCGTTCGATAATCGTGTGTCAGTTGGAATCATGTATATGATCAAACTTGCTCACATGGTTGACGATAAGTTACATGCTCGTTCAACAGGTCCATACTCACTTGTAACGCAACAACCATTAGGCGGTAAGGCGCAGTTTGGTGGACAGCGCTTTGGTGAGATGGAAGTTTGGGCACTTGAGGCGTATGGGGCAGCTTATACACTTCAAGAAATCCTTACGGTCAAATCCGATGATGTCGTTGGACGTGTAAAAACGTACGAAGCGATTGTAAAAGGAGAGAATGTTCCTGAACCTGGTGTCCCTGAGTCATTTAAGGTTCTAATTAAAGAGCTTCAATCTTTAGGTATGGATGTTAAGATGTTATCGAGTAACGAAGAAGAGATTGAGATGAGAGAACTTGATGATGAAGATGATCAAACGAGTGAAAAACTTAATTTGAACTTCGAATCAAGTGAATCAAACGTGTAATAAAAGCTTGGGAGCTAGTAAGAAGCTAGTTCCCTAAAGCTTTCTTATAAAAAAAAGACCCGATTATTCTCTGAATTAGACAGGAAACGAAAAGGGAGGTTAGCCCCTTGATAGATGTAAACAACTTCGAATATATGAAAATTGGTCTTGCTTCACCAAATAAGATCCGCTCTTGGTCAAGAGGGGAAGTTAAGAAGCCTGAAACAATCAATTATCGTACGTTAAAGCCGGAAAAGGATGGCCTTTTCTGCGAGAGGATTTTCGGTCCAACAAAAGACTGGGAATGTCATTGTGGAAAATACAAACGTGTTCGTTATAAGGGTGTTGTCTGTGATCGCTGTGGCGTCGAAGTAACACGTGCGAAAGTTCGCCGTGAACGCATGGGTCACATTGAACTAGCTGCACCAGTTTCTCATATTTGGTATTTTAAAGGGATCCCAAGTCGAATGGGTCTTGTTCTAGATATGTCACCTCGTTCACTTGAAGAAGTTATATATTTTGCTTCTTATGTAGTAACAGATCCAGGTGACACTCCACTAGAGAAGAAGCAACTTCTCTCTGAAAAAGAGTATCGTACATACCGTGATAAGTACGGTCAGTCTTTCAATGCTCAAATGGGAGCAGAAGCGATTCGTAAGCTTCTAGCTGACATTGACCTAGAAAAAGAAGTTGGATTACTTAAAGAAGAGCTGGTTACAGCACAAGGTCAACGCCGTACACGTGCAATTAAACGCCTTGAAGTATTAGAAGCTTTCCGTCATTCAGGAAATGAACCATCTTGGATGATTCTTGATGTGCTTCCGGTTATTCCACCTGAATTACGTCCAATGGTACAGCTTGATGGTGGCCGCTTTGCGACGTCTGACTTAAATGATCTGTACCGTCGGGTTATTAACCGTAATAATCGTTTGAAGCGTCTTCTTGACTTAGGCGCACCAAATATCATTGTTCAAAATGAGAAACGTATGCTACAAGAAGCAGTAGATGCTCTAATTGATAATGGTCGTCGTGGTCGTCCTGTTACGGGACCAGGTAACCGCCCATTAAAATCTCTTTCACATATGTTAAAAGGGAAGCAAGGGCGTTTCCGTCAAAATCTACTTGGTAAACGTGTTGACTACTCAGGACGTTCCGTTATCGTAGTAGGTCCAAACTTGAAAATGTACCAGTGTGGACTCCCGAAAGAAATGGCTCTTGAGCTCTTTAAACCTTTTGTAATGAAGGAGCTTGTATCGAAAGGTCTTGCTCATAATATTAAGAGTGCAAAACGTAAGGTAGAGAAAGTACAACCAGAGGTTTGGGATGTTTTGGAAGAAGTTATTCGTGAACACCCAGTTCTTCTTAACCGTGCACCTACCCTTCACCGTTTAGGGATTCAGGCTTTCGAACCGACACTTGTTGAAGGTCGTGCGATTAAGCTACATCCACTAGTATGTACAGCTTATAATGCTGACTTTGACGGTGACCAAATGGCTGTTCACGTACCACTTTCAGCTGAAGCGCAAGCTGAAGCGCGTATTTTAATGCTTGCTGCACAAAACATCCTAAATCCTAAGGATGGTAAGCCAGTTGTTACTCCATCACAAGATATGGTTCTTGGTAACTATTACTTAACAATGGAGCGAGTAGATGCAAAGGGCGAAGGTTCCATCTTCAAGGATACAAATGAAGCATTGATTGCCTATCAAAATGGGTATGTACATTTGCATTCTCGTATCGCAATCCCTGTCGCTTCACTTGGCAAGCCAACATTCCGTGAAGATCAACAAGATAAATTGTTGTTAACGACTGTTGGAAAGTTGATATTCAATGAGATTTTACCGGAGACTTTCCCATACATTAATGAGCCAACAGGGTATAACTTAGAGCAAGAGACACCGGAAAAATATATTGTTCCAAGTTCAACGGATGTAAGAAAGCATTTTGAAAGTAATGAACTTGTTCTACCTTTCAAAAAAGGCTTCTTAGGAAATGTTATTGCTGAAGTATTTAAGAAGTTTGCAATTGCTGAAACATCTAAAATGTTAGACCGCATGAAGGAATTAGGCTTTAAGTACTCAACAAGAGCCGGTATTACCGTTGGGGTAGCTGACATTGTTGTATTAGCGGAGAAGAAAGAGATTCTTGTTGAAGCAGAACAAAAAGTCGAAAAGATCCTTAAGCAATTCCGTCGTGGTTTAATTACCGAGGAAGAACGTTATGATCGCGTAATTTCTGTTTGGAGTGAAGCGAAGGATATTATCCAGAATAAATTAATGGGTACACTTGATAGAAGTAACCCGATCTTTATGATGAGTGACTCTGGTGCCCGTGGTAACGCATCTAACTTTACTCAGTTAGCTGGTATGCGTGGTCTAATGGCTAACCCGTCTGGTCGAATTATTGAGTTACCGATCAAATCAAGTTTCCGTGAGGGTCTAACCGTACTCGAGTATTTTATCTCTACACACGGTGCGCGTAAAGGTCTTGCTGATACAGCCTTGAAGACTGCCGATTCAGGTTACTTAACGCGTCGTCTTGTTGACGTTGCCCAAGATGTTATTGTTCGCTCTGATGATTGTGGGACAGATCGTGGTTTAGCTGTTCAAGCAATTAAAGAAGGAAATGAAATTATTGAAAATCTCTATGATCGACTTGTTGGTCGTGTAGCGTTTAAAACATTGAAGCACCCTGAGACTGGTGAAGCTTTAATTAAGAAAAATGAGCTTATTGACGAAGATATTGCAAAACAAATTGTTGATGCAGGTGTTGAAGAAGTTACCATCCGTTCCGTCTTCACATGTGACACAAGACATGGGGTTTGTAAGAAATGTTACGGACGCAACTTGGCTACTGGAAGCGATGTAGAGGTTGGAGAAGCAGTTGGTATTATTGCGGCCCAATCAATCGGGGAGCCAGGAACTCAGCTTACGATGCGTACATTCCATACAGGTGGGGTAGCCGGAGACGATATTACTCAAGGTTTGCCACGTATCCAAGAGCTATTTGAGGCACGTAATCCGAAAGGTCAAGCGGTGATCACTGAAATTGATGGTGAGGTTATCGACTTCAAAGAAGGAGATAAGCGCGAGGTTACTGTTAAGAGTGAAATGGAAGCAAAGAACTACGCAATTCCATATGGATCTCGCTTGAAAGTTGCGATTGGTGATTTCGTCAATGCGGGTGACCCATTAACGGAAGGTTCAATAGATCCAAAAGAGCTTCTAAAAGTTAAAGGTATGAACGGTGTTCAAGAATACCTATTACGTGAAGTACAAAAAGTTTACCGTATGCAAGGGGTAGAAATTGGCGATAAGCACGTTGAGGTTATGGTTCGTCAAATGCTTCGTAAAGTGCGTGTAGTTGATGCCGGTGAAACGAATGTATTACCAGGTTCTCTTATTGAAATTCAACAATTTAATGATGAAAATAAGAAAGTTCTTCTGGAAAAAGAACGCCCAGCAACAGGTAAACCAGTATTGCTTGGTATAACCAAAGCATCTCTAGAGACAGATTCATTCTTATCGGCTGCGTCATTCCAAGAAACAACACGTGTCTTAACTGATGCTGCAATTAAAGGTAAGCGCGATGAATTGCTAGGATTAAAAGAGAATGTTATTATCGGTAAGCTTGTACCTGCAGGAACGGGTATGCCTAGATACCGTCATCTGAATATCACATCTGATTACGATCAGGTTGAAGCAGAGTCTTCGGATGATCCAATGGTAGAAGAAGTACTTACTCACGAGTAAATTTTTAAAAAAAGTTGACAGTGTGTTTCAAGAGTGATAGTATATCAAAGTGTGCCTGAGAATCCTGTTGCTTTGGAGGATGAACGATGTCTTATGAAAAAGTTTTACAGGCAAAAGACCTAGTAATAGGTACGAAACAAACACTTAAGGCGCTTGATGATGGTAGTGTTTCTGAGGTTTTAATAGCAAAAGATGCAGAATACCGTGTTATATACAAAGTAGAAGCATTAGCGAAAGCCAAGGATATACCACTTTTATATGTTGACTCAATGAAGAAGCTTGGAAAAGCTTGTGGAATTGAAGTCGGCGCAGCCACTGTAGCTTTAAGGAAATAATTTCGTTTTTGCCATTCGGTGCAAAACCGCTTGGCAAAAACTTTCCTTTTGCCTAAAGATGAACCACCAGGACCAGTGGTCTTAAAATTTCAAAGAGAGGAGGAAACAAAATGCCTACAATTAATCAATTAATCCGTAAAGGTCGTGTTGCTAAAGTTAAGGGGTCTGATTCACCAGCTCTTAACAAAGGGTTTAACAGCTTTAAGAAGTCTCAAACTAACCTTTCATCTCCACAAAAACGTGGTGTATGTACTCGTGTTGGTACAATGACTCCTAAGAAGCCAAACTCAGCACTTCGTAAATATGCTCGTGTACGTTTAACTAACCAAATCGAGGTAACTGCATATATCCCAGGGATTGGTCACAACCTTCAAGAGCACAGTGTTGTTCTTATCCGTGGAGGACGTGTAAAAGATTTACCAGGGGTTCGTTACCACATCGTACGTGGAGCGTTAGATACTGCAGGAGTACAAAACCGTATGCAAGGCCGTTCTAAGTATGGAACTAAGCGCCCTAAAAAATAATTAAATTTAATGTTGAAAGGAGGGTGAATTATGCCTCGTAAAGGACCAGTCGCTCGTCGCGATGTATTACCAGATCCGATTTACAAGTCTAAACTTGTTACACGCTTAATCAACCGTATTATGGAGGATGGAAAGCGTGGTAAAGCTCAAACAATTCTTTATAATGCATTTGAACTAGTGAAAGAACGTAGTGGGAATGACCCTATGGAAGTTTTCGATCAAGCATTAAAGAATATCATGCCTGTGCTTGAAGTTAAAGCTCGCCGTGTTGGTGGTGCAAACTATCAAGTACCAATCGAAGTAAAACCTGAACGTCGTACTACATTAGGTCTACGTTGGTTAGTAAACTACTCTCGTCTACGTGGTGAAAAGACGATGGAAGAACGTCTAGCTAATGAAATTCTTGATGCTGCGAACAATGCAGGTGCTTCTGTTAAAAAGCGTGAAGACACACACAAGATGGCGGAAGCGAACAAAGCATTCGCTCACTATCGTTGGTAAGATCAATATCATACTAAATAAAATGTTTTTAATAGGAAGGAGAAATACCCTATGGCAAGAGAGTTCTCCTTAAAAGATACACGTAATATCGGCATCATGGCTCACATTGATGCCGGTAAAACAACAACAACTGAACGTGTTCTTTTCTACACAGGACGTATCCACAAGATTGGTGAAACTCATGAAGGTGCATCTCAAATGGACTGGATGGCACAGGAGCAAGAGCGTGGTATCACAATCACTTCTGCTGCAACAACAGCTGCATGGAAAGATCACCGTATTAATATCATCGATACACCTGGACACGTAGACTTCACAGTAGAAGTAGAACGTTCATTACGTGTATTGGACGGAGCTGTAGCAGTACTTGATGCTCAATCTGGCGTTGAGCCTCAAACAGAAACAGTTTGGCGCCAAGCTACTACTTACGGTGTACCACGTGTTGTATTTGTTAACAAAATGGACAAGACAGGTGCAGATTTCCTTTATTCAGTTGGTACATTACGTGATCGTCTTCAAGCGAACGCACACCCAATCCAATTACCAATTGGGGCTGAAGATGAATTCAATGGTATCATTGACTTAATCGAAATGGTTGCATACTTCTATGAGGATGATCTTGGTACTCGTACGGAAGCAAAAGAAATTCCAGCTGAGTATAAAGAGAAAGCTCAAGAATTACATGAGCAACTTGTTGAAGCAGTAGCTGAACTTGATGAAGAATTAATGATGAAATATCTTGAAGGTGAAGAATTAACAATAGAAGAAATCAAGGCTGCAATCCGTAAAGGAACTTGTAACGTTGAATTCTATCCTGTAATTTGTGGTTCTGCATTCAAGAACAAAGGTGTTCAACTTATGCTTGACGCTGTTCTTGATTACTTACCATCCCCTTTAGATGTTCCTGCAATTAACGGTATTGTCCCTGAAACTGAAGAGGAAGTAACTCGTGAATCTAGCGACGAAGCTCCATTCTCTGCGTTAGCATTCAAAGTTATGACTGACCCTTACGTTGGTAAGCTAACATTCTTCCGTGTGTACTCTGGTACATTAGATTCAGGTTCATATGTTAAGAACTCTACAAAGGGCAAGCGTGAGCGTGTTGGACGTATCCTACAAATGCATGCAAACTCTCGTGAAGAGGTCTCTACAGTTTATTCTGGGGATATTGCTGCTGCAGTAGGTTTGAAAGATACGACAACTGGTGATACTCTATGTGATGAAAAGAATCTTGTAATTCTTGAATCTATGGAATTCCCAGAGCCAGTTATCTCTTTATCTGTTGAGCCGAAATCTAAGGCTGACCAAGATAAAATGGGTATGGCTTTAGCGAAGCTTGCAGAAGAAGATCCAACGTTCCGTACTGAGACTAACGAAGAAACTGGTCAAACAATTATTTCTGGTATGGGTGAGCTTCACCTTGATATCATTGTTGACCGTATGAAGCGTGAGTTCAAAGTTGAAGCTAACGTTGGTGCTCCTCAAGTATCATACCGTGAAACAATTCGTCAAACTGCACAGGTTGAAGGTAAGTTCGTTCGTCAATCTGGTGGTCGTGGACAATTTGGTCACGTATGGGTTGAGTTCTCTCCTAATGAAGAAGGAGCAGGCTTTGAGTTTACAAATGCAATTGTCGGTGGTTCAGTTCCTCGTGAATACATCGGTTCTGTTGAACAAGGCATCGAAGAATCATTGCAAAATGGTATGATTGCTGGTTACCCAGTAATTGACATTAAAGCTAAACTTTATGATGGTTCATACCATGATGTTGACTCAAGTGAGATGGCGTTTAAAATTGCCGCTTCAATGGCACTTAAGAACGCGAAAACAAAATGTAGTCCAGTACTTCTTGAACCACTAATGAAAGTTGAAGTAGTAGTTCCTGAAGAGTACATGGGTGACGTTATGGGTGACGTTACAGCACGTCGTGGACGCGTTGAAGGTATGGAAGCTCGTGGTAACGCTCAAATCGTTAAAGCATTTGTTCCACTTGCTGAAATGTTTGGTTATGCGACTTCACTTCGTTCTCGTACTCAAGGACGTGGAACATACTCTATGTTCTTTGATCACTACGAAGAAGTTCCTAAGAGCGTAGCTGAAGAAATTATTAAGAAACAAACTGGACAATAATATTTGTTAGTAATTGTTTCTGATAATATTTTGTTGTAAGCTAAGGAAGGTGTTAAGCTTGTATGGGTAGTACACCTTTCTTATCCATAAAAAATACTTAAATTATACTTATGTTCAATTAAGGGAGGAAATGAATCATGGCTAAAGAAAAATTCGACCGTTCCAAAACACATGCCAATATTGGTACAATTGGACACGTTGACCACGGTAAAACAACTTTAACTGCTGCAATCACTACAGTATTAGCTAAGAAATCTGGTAAAGGTGCTGCAATGGCGTATGACGCTATTGATGGTGCTCCAGAAGAGCGTGAGCGTGGTATCACAATCTCAACTGCACACGTTGAGTATGAAACTGATAACCGTCACTATGCACACGTTGACTGCCCAGGACACGCTGACTATGTTAAAAACATGATCACTGGTGCTGCACAAATGGATGGTGGTATCTTAGTAGTATCTGCTGCTGATGGTCCAATGCCACAAACTCGTGAGCACATCCTATTATCTCGTCAAGTAGGTGTACCTTACCTTGTTGTATTCTTAAACAAATGTGACATGGTAGACGATGAAGAGCTACTTGAATTAGTAGAAATGGAAGTACGTGACCTTCTTTCTGAGTATGACTTCCCTGGTGATGACGTTCCAGTTATCCAAGGTTCTGCTCTTAAAGCACTTGAAGGAGAAGCTGAGTGGGAAGAAAAAATCATCGAGCTTATGAATGCTGTTGATGAGTACATCCCAACTCCAGAGCGTGATAAAGAAAAGCCATTCATGATGCCAGTTGAGGATGTATTCTCAATCACTGGTCGTGGTACAGTTGCTACTGGTCGTGTTGAGCGTGGACAACTTAACGTTGGTGACACTATCGACATCATCGGTATCACTGAAGAGCCTAAATCTACTACTTGTACTGGAGTAGAAATGTTCCGTAAGCTTCTTGACTATGCTGAAGCTGGCGATAACATTGGTGCACTTCTTCGTGGGGTTGCTCGTGATGAAGTACAACGTGGACAAGTACTTGCTAAGCCAGGTACTATCACTCCACACACTAACTTCAAAGCTGAAGTTTATGTTCTTTCAAAAGAAGAGGGTGGACGTCACACTCCATTCTTCTCAAACTACCGTCCTCAGTTCTACTTCCGTACAACTGACGTAACTGGAATCGTTCAACTTCCAGAAGGCGTTGAGATGGTAATGCCTGGTGACAACATCGAGATGACTGTTGAGCTTATCGCTCCAATCGCTATCGAAGAAGGTACTAAGTTCTCTATCCGTGAGGGTGGACGTACTGTTGGTGCCGGCGTTGTTGCATCAATCCAAAAGTAATAAATAACATATCAAACCACCTTGGAAATTCCAAGGTGGTTTTTTAGGATTATATACCGTTTTATAGATTTCATTAATCATAGTGTTTGAGTGTAGTGAAAGAGTAAAGGGAGGTATGCTGTATAAAGGAAAGCACCAACCTCCCTTTAAGATTCTCCAAAATCCATATGAACGGCTTTTTATTCAGCTAATGTAAGCATCCTTATTTTTTCGATCTTTAACTAAAACAAGCATACAGATCGGTGCAATTATCGTTATAATACCAACAGTTGAAAATGCAATTCCCCAGGAGTAGTAGTCTAATAAAATTCCAAAAATAAGTGGAGCAAAAATGGTTGCACTAAATCCCAATACTGACTGAATGCCTAGAGCGATTCCTAATAATTCAGGATCTGTCACCTCGCTGATGGCAGTATTGTAAATAGGAGAATCTGCTACAATAGAAAAACCATAAACGAACGATATAACCAACATGATTATAATAGGTACAAATGTAAGCCAACCAATTAAAAGCGAACATGTAATACTAATAAAAAGAAAAACTGTCGCCGTTTGACTGCGACCAAATCTATCAGAAAGACGACCACCAATATAAGTGGCAATACCACCAATAATTATAATTAATGCACCTGTCATGTTCCCTAGTTGAATAGCGTTGTCTCCTTCAAAACCATGAGTGCTGAAATAGAACACTAAAAATGGACCAATCCATGACCACATTGCATATAATTCCCAGCAGTGACCAGTATAACCTCCATTGATTAACAAATTTCTCTTTTTAAAAACATTTTTTAGCTTTTCTAATGTCAGCGTAGTACCTTTTATTTTAATCGAAGGAGGAATGGGTGTTACTATAATTAGTACGGCTGCAAGTATACTGAATGAAGAAGTTAGCAAAATGATTCCCTGCCAGCCTACCAAATTAATAAATAAACCAGAAACTAATAAGGAGCTTCCTGAACCGACGACTAAGGAACCAACATAGATACCAAGAGCCCTTCCTCGCCTTTCAACTGGGAAGAGTTCAGCAACCATTTTCATTCCTGGTACGTAAATCCCTGCGACGCCAATGCCCGATAAAGTTCTGAGAAATAAAGCAGATACAAAACCTTCAGCAAATAATGCAAATGCGACCCCGGAACCGCCCGCAAGCAAAGCTCCAAATACAAAGGAATACTTTGGATTATATGCTGTGATTAAAAAACTATAAAAGATGATAGCTATAACATATCCTAAATGGAAAAAAGCTAATATAAAACCAGACTCACTAGATGTTAAATTCCATTCAGCTTCTATTATAGGAATAATAGAAGAATAATTGAACCAGACTTGCATAACTAAGAATTGTGCTAAAGCAAGTGTCCATAATAAACGGTTTGGTTGTGACATAAATCCTCCTATAAAGATATAACATATTGCTAATTCATAGTTTACAACATTTTCTATAGGAATAAGTATAAGAGATTAAATAAAGAAGTTGATTTTTAATAAAAAGACCTATATAATAGTAAAAGTGTGATCAGCGTAGGTATTCCACTTGCACTGATTTTTCTTTTTGTGTATAATGTGGAATGTTGGTCATTGACAGCGATGAAGTAGAAGGTTGCTGACACACCCGGCCCCATTGCCATGGCAGGGTGTAGGAAATTTCTACGGAGTATGTCTGTTTATCAAAATGGACGAAAAAGGAGGGGCTATAATGGCAAAGCAAAAGATTCGCATTCGTTTGAAAGCATATGATCATAGAGTCCTTGATCAATCTGCAGAAAAGATTGTAGAAACAGCAAAACGTTCAGGTGCTAGTGTATCGGGTCCGATACCACTTCCAACTGAAAAGTCTGTATATACAGTTCTTCGCGCGGTTCACAAGTACAAAGATTCTCGTGAACAGTTCGAAATGCGTACTCACAAGCGTCTAATCGACATTGTGAATCCAACACCACAAACAGTGGATGCTTTAATGCGTTTGGATTTACCATCTGGTGTCGATATCGAAATTAAGCTTTAGTACTTACATTTAATTTAAACTAATGAGCAATGGCTCATTATTATGATATGAAAAATGGCATAAAAATATGATTTTTATTAGGAGGTGTAACGGATGTCCAAAGGAATCTTAGGTAGAAAAATTGGTATGACTCAAGTATTTGCTGAAAACGGTGAAGTAATCCCAGTAACAGTAATTGAAGCGGAACCTAACGTTGTTCTTCAAAAGAAAACTGTTGATTCTGACGGTTACGAAGCAATCCAAGTTGGATTTGCTGACCAAAAGAAAGCAAACTTCAACAAACCAGCTGAAGGCCACGCTGCAAAAGCGAATACGGCTCCTAAGCGCTTCATCAAGGAAATCCGTAACGTAAATCTTGACGAGTATGAGGTAGGTCAAGAAGTTAAGGTAGATACATTTGCTGAAGGTGATGTAGTAGATGTAACAGGAACATCTAAAGGGAAAGGTTTCCAAGGTGCTATCAAACGCCATAACCAAGCACGTGGGCCAATGTCTCACGGTTCTCGTTACCACCGTCGCCCAGGTTCAATGGGTCCTGTTGCTCCAAACCGTGTATTCAAAGGGAAATTACTTCCTGGACGTATGGGTGGAGAAACAATCACAGTTCAAAACCTTGAAATCGTAAAAGTAGATACAGAACGTAATCTTCTATTAGTAAAAGGTAACGTACCTGGTGCTAAGAAGAGTTATGTGTCTATCCAATCTGCGATTAAAGTAAAATAAAGATTAAAAGAAAGGAGGACACATCATGCCGAAAGTAGCATTATTTAACCAAACAGGTTCTCAAGTTGGAGATATCGAACTAAATGATTCTGTATTTGGAATTGAACCAAACGAAAGTGTGCTTCACGACGCAGTAGTTATGCAACAAGCATCTCTTCGTCAAGGAACACACAAAACAAAAGGACGTTCTGAAGTACGTGGTGGTGGTCGTAAACCATGGCGTCAAAAGGGAACTGGTCGTGCACGTCAAGGGTCGATCCGTTCACCTCAATGGGTTGGTGGTGGTGTAGTTTTTGGTCCAACACCAAGAAGCTACAGCTACAAACTACCTAAAAAAGTTCGTCGATTAGCAATCAAATCTGCTCTTTCTAGTAAAGTGCAAGCTGAGGAAATCGTTGTTTTAGATAACTTAGCATTTGAGACGCCAAAGACTAAAGAAATGGCTGCAGTTCTTTCTGGTCTATCTGCTGACCGTAAAGCATTAGTTGTGACGGCTGATTATAATGAAGCTGTTGCTCTATCTGCGCGTAACCTACCTGGTGTAACGTTCGTTACAGCTCAAGGTGTAAACGTGCTTGATGTGCTTAAGCATGATAAACTTGTTATTACGAAAGATGCCGTTGAAAAGGTAGAGGAGGTGCTTGCGTAATGTCAAACGCTCGTGATATCATTAAGCGCCCTGTGATTACTGAACGTTCAACTGATCTAATGAGTGAAAAACGTTACACTTTTGAAGTGGATGTTCGTGCTAACAAAACTCAAATCAAAGATGCGATTGAAGAAATCTTTGAAGTGAAAGTTGATCGTGTAAACACAATGAACTACAAAGGAAAATCAAAACGTTTTGGTCGTTACACGGGTTACACTGCTCGTCGTAAAAAAGCGATCGTTACATTATCACCTGAGAGCAAAGAACTTGAGTTCTTTGAAGGTGTATAAAAAATACTAGCGAAGGAGGGAACTGAAAATGGCGATTAAAAAGTATAAACCAACCAGTGCCGGTCGTCGTGGTATGTCTGTATTAGACTATGCAGAAATCACAACGGATAAACCGGAAAAATCGTTACTTGCACCATTACACAAAAAAGGTGGACGTAACAACCAAGGTAAATTAACTGTACGTCACCAAGGTGGCGGTCACAAACGTCAATATCGTGTGATTGACTTCAAACGTAACAAAGATGGAATTCCAGGACGCGTTGCTACGATCGAATACGATCCAAACCGTTCGGCGAACATCGCTCTTATCAACTATGTTGATGGAGAAAAACGTTACATCTTAGCACCAAAAGGACTTAAAGTTGATATGATGATTGAATCAGGAGCAGAAGCGGATATTAAAGTTGGTAATGCTTTACCACTTAAAAACATCCCAGTTGGTACTGTAATTCATAACATCGAGCTTAAGCCTGGCAAAGGTGGACAATTAGTCCGTTCTGCTGGTACTGAAGCACAACTATTAGGTAAAGAAGGCGACTATGTACTTGTACGTCTTAACTCTGGCGAAACTCGTTACATTTTAGCAACTTGCCGTGCTACAATTGGCCAAGTTGGTAATATTGAACACGAACTAGTTAACATCGGTAAAGCTGGTCGTTCTCGTTGGTTAGGTAAACGTCCTACGGTTCGTGGTTCTGTAATGAACCCTAACGATCACCCACACGGTGGTGGTGAAGGTAGATCACCTATCGGACGTAAGTCACCAATGTCACCTTGGGGTAAACCAACTCTTGGTTACAAAACTCGTAAGAAAAACAAGCTTTCTGATAAGTATATTGTACGTCGTCGTAAAAAATAACGGGGTTGCACTACGGTTCTAATTAGAACCGTGGGTAATCACGAAGGGAGGTTTTCTCATGGGTCGTAGTTTGAAAAAGGGACCTTTTGTCGATGATCACTTGATGAAAAAAGTTGAAGCAATGAACGAAACTAACGATAAGCGAGTTATTAAAACTTGGTCTCGTCGTTCAACGATTTTCCCTGAGTTCATTGGTCACACAATCGCGGTATATGATGGCCGTAAGCACGTACCTGTATATGTATCTGAGGACATGGTTGGTCACAAACTAGGTGAATTCGCACCATCTCGTACGTATAAAGGTCATGCTGCTGATGATAAGAAAACAAGACGTTAATAGGTGAGTAAGAGAGGAGGTCAATCCTATGCAAGCTAAAGCGGTAGCAAAACAAGTTCGTATTGCTCCTCGTAAAGTACGTCTAGTTGTTGATTTAATTCGCGGAAAGCAAGTTGGTGAGGCTGTTGCTATTCTACGTCACACACCAAAAGCTGCTTCTCCAGTTGTAGAAAAGCTTTTAAACTCTGCAATTGCGAATGCTGAGCACAACTATGAAATGGAGCCAAACAACCTTGTAATTAGCGAGGCGTATGTAGATGAAGGTGTAACGTTAAAACGTTTCCGTCCACGTGCAATGGGACGCGCAAGCCGTATCAACAAACGTACTAGTCATATTACATTAGTTGTAACTGAAAAGAAGGAGGGATAAAACGTGGGTCAAAAAGTGAATCCTACTGGACTTCGAGTTGGTGTCATTAAAGACTGGGAGTCAAAATGGTACGCAGATAAAGATTACGCTGATTTATTACACGAAGATATTAAAATTCGTGATTATGTAGAAAAACGTTTAAAAGATGCTTCTGTTTCTAAAGTAGAAATCGAACGTGCTGCAAACCGCGTTAACATTACAATTTCTACTGCTAAGCCTGGTATGGTGATCGGAAAAGGCGGTTCAGAAGTTGAAGCGTTACGTAAAGCTCTTAATGCTTTGACAGGTAAGAGAGTTCATATTAACATTCTTGAAATTAAACAAGCAGACTTAGATGCGAAGCTTGTTGCTGAGAATATTGCTCGTCAATTAGAAAATCGTATTTCGTTCCGTCGTGCGATGAAGCAAGCTATCCAACGTACAATGCGTGCTGGTGCTAAGGGTATCAAAACTCAAGTATCTGGTCGTCTTGGTGGTGCTGATATTGCTCGTGCAGAACATTACAGCGAAGGAACTGTTCCACTTCACACACTTCGTGCTGATATCAACTATGGTACAGCTGAAGCTGATACAACATACGGTAAGCTAGGTATCAAAATCTGGATTTATCGTGGTGAAGTCCTTCCAACGAAAGGAACGAAAAATGAGGAAGGAGGCAACTAATTATGTTAATGCCTAAACGTGTTAAATATCGTCGCGAACACCGTGGAAACATGCGCGGTCGTGCGAAAGGCGGTACTGAAGTACATTTCGGTGAATATGGTTTACAAGCGGTTGATGCTTCTTGGATTACAAACCGTCAAATCGAATCTGCTCGTATTGCGATGACTCGTTACATGAAGCGTGGTGGTAAGGTTTGGATCAAAATTTTCCCTTCTAAGCCATACACAGCTAAACCTTTAGAAGTTCGAATGGGTTCTGGTAAAGGTGCTCCTGAAGGATGGGTAGCAGTTGTCAAACCTGGAAAGATTATGTTTGAAATCTCTGGTGTTTCAGAAGAAGTTGCTCGTGAAGCTTTACGTCTAGCTTCTCATAAATTACCAGTTAAATGTAAATTCGTAAAACGCGATGAAGTGGGTGGTGACGCAAATGAAAGCTAATGATATTCGTAACTTAACCACTGCTGAAATTGAGCAAAAGACGAAATCACTTAAAGAAGAGTTGTTTAACCTTCGCTTTCAACTAGCGACTGGTCAATTGGATAATCCAGCCCGTATTCGTGAAGTTCGTAAAGCAATTGCTCGCGCGAAAACAGTTTTGCGTGAACGTGAGCTTGGAATTAACAACGGCTAAAAAGGAGGTTTGCTCAAATGGAACGCAACCAACGTAAAGTTTACAGAGGACGTGTTGTTTCTGACAAAATGGACAAAACAATCACTGTTCTTGTTGAAACTTATAAGAAAGATCGTCTATACGGAAAGCGCGTTAAGTACTCTAAGAAATTGAAAGCTCATGATGAGAACAATAGCGCTAAAACTGGCGATATCGTAGAAATTATGGAAACTCGTCCGCTTTCTAAAGACAAACGTTTCCGCTTAGTAGAAATCGTAGAAGAAGCGATTATTATCTAATAGAAGAATGGTTTGAAGGGAGGTAAGTTTGTATGATTCAACAAGAATCCCGTTTAAAAGTTGCTGATAACTCTGGTGCTCGTGAAGTACTTTGTATTAAAGTACTAGGTGGTTCTGGTCGTAAAACAGCTAATATTGGTGATGTTATTGTTTGTTCGGTAAAACAAGCAACACCAGGTGGCGTTGTCAAGAAAGGTGACGTTGTAAGAGCTGTTATTGTACGTAGTAAGAGCGGTGCTCGTCGTAAAGATGGTTCATATATCAAATTTGACGAGAATGCTGCAGTAATTATTCGTGATGATAAGAGTCCTCGTGGTACTCGTATTTTCGGACCAGTTGCACGTGAACTTCGTGAAAATCAGTTCATGAAGATTGTTTCTCTTGCTCCTGAAGTTCTTTAATAGAAGATTATTGAAAGGCCCTGTCAAGGAGGTGCGAACATGGCAAATATGCATGTCAAAAAAGGTGATACTGTAAAGATCATCTCTGGTAAAGACAAAGGGAAACAAGGAGTAATCCTTGAGGCATTTCCAAAGAAGAGTCGCGTACTTGTTGAAGGTGTAAACATTGTGAAAAAGCATGCTAAACCTTCTCAAGATAATCCACAAGGTGGAATCTTGAACCAAGAAGCACCAATTCACTCTTCAAACGTTATGCCGATCGACCCTAAGTCTGGTGAACCTACTCGTGTAGGATATAAGGTAGATAACGGTAAAAAGGTACGTATTGCTAAGAAGTCTGGCGAAGCTTTAGATAAGTAGTCAGAGTGTGAAAGGAGGTCAACCGTATGAGTCGTTTAAAAGAAAAGTATTCAACTGAAATCGTTCCTTCTCTTGTTGAGAAGTTTAACTATTCATCAGTAATGGGCGTTCCAAAACTTGAAAAGATCGTTGTGAACATGGGTGTTGGTGATGCTGTATCGAATGCGAAAGCACTTGATAAAGCTGTTGAAGAATTAGCTGAAATTACAGGTCAAAAACCTTTAGTAACGAAAGCAAAAAAATCAATCGCAGGATTTAAATTACGTGAAGGTATGCCGATTGGTGCGAAAGTAACACTTCGTGGTGAGCGTATGTATGAGTTTCTTGATAAACTAATCTCGGTATCACTACCACGTGTACGTGACTTCCGTGGTGTTTCGAAGAAAGCATTTGACGGTCGCGGAAACTACACACTTGGTGTAAAAGAACAATTAATTTTCCCTGAAATTGATTATGATAAAGTCGACAAAGTTCGTGGGATGGACGTTGTTATCGTAACAACTGCTAACACGGATGAAGAAGCTCGTGAACTTTTAACTCAAATGGGAATGCCATTTCAAAAATAATCGAAGTCGTTTCGAAGAGGAGGGAAAACGTTGGCGAAGAAATCAATGATTGCAAAGCAACAACGCACACAAAAGTATAAAGTACAAGAATATACACGCTGTGAACGTTGCGGTCGTCCTCATTCAGTATTACGTAAGTTTAAACTTTGCAGAATTTGCTTCAGAGAACTTGCTCACAAAGGGCAAATTCCTGGTGTGAAAAAAGCTAGTTGGTAATCCCAAGAACGGGAAGGAGGTAAATATTATGGTCATGACAGATCCAATTGCAGATATGCTTACTCGTATTCGTAATGCTAACACGGTACACCATGAGAAGCTTGAGTTACCTGCTTCAAAGGTGAAAAAAGAAATCGCTGATATCCTTAAACGTGAAGGTTTCATCCGTGATTACGAATATATTGAAGATAACAAGCAAGGTGTAATCCGCATCTTCTTAAAATATGGTGCTACAAATGAGCGTGTAATTACTGGACTTAAGCGTATTAGTAAACCTGGTCTTCGCGTTTACGCGAAAGCTGGTGAACTACCTCGCGTATTAGGTGGTCTTGGTATCGCATTAGTTTCAACATCTAAAGGTGTAATGACAGACAAGGATGCGCGTCAACAACAAGTTGGTGGCGAAGTATTAGCTTACGTTTGGTAAGATCCTTGAATTGAACGGAGGTGTACAAGAATGTCTCGTATTGGTAAAAAACCAGTAGAAGTTCCAAGTGGAGTAACAATTACACTTGATGGTACGCTATTGACTGTGAAAGGTCCAAAAGGCGAACTCAAGCGTAATCTTCACGAAGATATGAAAATAAGTATCGAAGAGAATTTAGTTACAGTTGAGCGTCCTTCTGATAACAAGGAACACCGTGCACTTCACGGTACAACTCGTAGTCTAATTAACAATATGGTTGAAGGTGTAACAAAAGGTTTTGAACGTACACTTGAGCTTGTCGGTGTCGGTTACCGTGCTACTAAGTCAGGTCAGAAGTTAGTTCTAAACGTTGGTTACTCTCATCCTGTTGAAATCGTTCCTGAGCAAGGAATTGAGATCGATGTTCCTTCTAACACAAAAGTAACTGTTAAAGGAATTGATAAAGAGCGAGTAGGTGCGATTGCATCTAACATTCGTTCGGTTCGTTTACCTGAACCTTATAAAGGAAAAGGTATCCGTTATGAAGGCGAATATATTCGTCGTAAAGAAGGTAAAACTGGTAAATAATCACTAACTCACGGAAAGGAATGACGTTCAATGATTACGAAGCGTAATAAAAACGTAGCTCGTAAGAAGCGACATGCACATGTTCGTCGTGCGATTACAGGAACTCCTGAACGTCCTCGTCTTAACGTTTTCCGTTCATCTAAACATATTTACGCTCAATTAATTGATGATGTAAATGGTGTAACACTTGCTTCTGCTTCTACGCTAGACTCAGAAGTTGCTAATGATGCAACGAAAACAGATGCGGCAAAGCTTGTAGGTGAACTCGTAGCAAAGCGTGCGATCGAAAATGGACACAAAGTAGTTGTATTTGACCGTGGTGGTTATTTGTATCACGGACGTGTAGCAACACTTGCTGAAGCAGCCCGCGAGGCTGGTTTACAATTCTAAGAAACAAAGGAGGGAAAACGAATGCGTCGTATTGACCCTAATACGTTGGAACTTGAAGAAAAAGTAGTAGCTGTCAATCGTGTAGCAAAAGTAGTTAAAGGTGGACGTCGTTTCCGCTTTGCTGCATTAGTTGTTGTTGGCGATAAAAATGGCCACGTTGGATTCGGTATGGGTAAAGCTCAAGAAGTACCTGAAGCTATTCGTAAGGCTGTAGAAGATGCAAAGAAAAATCTTATTGAAGTACCTGTTGTTGGCACAACAATTCCACATGAGATTGTTGGACACTTTGGTGCTGGTCGCGTTCTATTAAAGAATGCTTCTGAAGGTACTGGGGTTATCGCTGGTGGACCAGTTCGTGCGGTATTAGAACTTGCTGGTATCAACGATATTCTATCAAAATCTCTTGGTTCAAATAACCCAATCAACATGGTTCGTGCAACTATGGAAGGATTAAAGGGTTTAAAACGTGCTGAAGAGGTTGCTAAACTTCGCGGCAAATCCGTGGAAGAACTGTTAGGTTAAGGAGGGAAAGTAAATGGCTAAGAAATTAGAAATTACCCTCACTCGTAGTCTTATCGGACGCCCGGAGGACCAACGCGTTACTGTTAACACACTTGGTCTACGTAAAATGCACCAATCGGTTGTTCAACAAGATAACGCTGCGATCCGCGGTATGGTAAACAAGGTCTCTCACCTTGTAACTGTTAAAGAAATCGAAGCGTAATAGATTAATTTTAAATACGAGGAGGTGTCGACATGAAACTTCATGAGTTGAAACCTGCAGAAGGATCACGTAAAGTACGTAACCGTGTAGGACGTGGTATCGGATCTGGTAACGGAAAGACAGCTGGAAAAGGACATAAAGGGCAAAACGCTCGTTCTGGTGGTGGAGTACGTCCAGGATTCGAGGGTGGTCAAAACCCATTATACCGTCGTTTACCTAAACGTGGTTTCACAAATCCAACTCGTAAGGAGTTTACAGTAGTGAACCTTGAAACACTTAACCGCTTTGATGCGGGAACAGAGGTTACTCCAGAACTTCTTATCGAATCAGGTACTGTGAAAAACGTAAAGTATGGAATTAAGATCCTAGGTAATGGCAAACTTGATAAAAACTTAACTGTTAAAGCACATAAGTTTTCAGTGTCTGCAGTAGAAGCAATCGAAGCTGCTGGCGGAAAAACTGAGGTGATTTAATGTTCCGGACTATCTCCAACATTATTCGAGTGGGTGATTTACGCAAAAAGGTTGTATTCACCCTCCTTATGCTCATTGTGTTTCGTATCGGAAGTTTTATTCCTGTTCCAGGTTCGAACAAGGATGTACTAAATTTCTATGATCAAGCAAATGCATTTGGATTTTTAAATACGTTTGGTGGTGGAGCTTTAGGGAACTTTTCGATCTTCGCAATGGGTATTATGCCATACATCACTGCTTCTATCGTGGTGCAGTTATTGCAAATGGATGTAGTACCGAAGTTTGCAGAATGGGCAAAAGAAGGGGAAGCTGGTCGACGGAAATTAGCTCAGTTTACCCGTTACGGAACTATTGTGTTAGGTTTTATTCAAGCGTTAGGAATGTCTATTGGTTTTAACTCTTTGTTTCCGGGGTTAATTCCAAATCCTAGTATTCCAACATATTTGTTTATTGCTCTAGTATTGACTGCAGGTACAGCTTTCTTAATGTGGCTTGGTGAGCAAATAACTGCTAAGGGTGTTGGAAATGGTATTTCTATTATAATCTTTGCAGGTATTGCTGCAGGGATCCCTGGTGGAATCAATCAGCTTTACGCTACTCAAATTGAAGGTGCTGGTGAACAGCTATTCTTAAGTATTGTTACAGTCCTTCTTATTGCACTTGCTGTATTAGCCATTATTGTAGTAGTTATCTTCGTTCAACAAGCATTAAGAAAAGTTCCTGTACAATATGCTAAGCGTTTAGTAGGACGCAGTCCTGTTGGTGGCCAATCCACGCACCTGCCATTAAAAGTTAATGCTGCTGGTGTTATTCCGGTCATCTTTGCACTTTCTCTTTTCATCTTTCCACCTACCGTTGCTGGTTTCTTTGGAACAGATAATGAGATTGCAGCTTGGGTGACAAGAGTATTTGATTATACTCAGCCTATCGGAATGGTTGTTTATGCACTTTTAATTATTGGATTTACGTATTTTTATACGTTCATTCAAGTTAATCCTGAAAAAATGGCCGACAACCTTAAAAAGCAAGGTGGGTACATTCCAGGCATTCGTCCCGGTAAGACAACACAGACATACTTAACACGCATTTTATATCGATTAACGTTTGTTGGTGCACTCTTCCTAGCTACTGTTTCCATAATACCTGTTTTCTTTACAGCCTGGATGGGATTACCTCCTGCTGTTCAAATAGGTGGTACTGGATTATTAATCGTTGTTGGTGTAGCATTAGACACGATGAAGCAAATTGAAAGTCAGCTAATTAAACGTTCTTATAAAGGGTTTATTAAGTAGCAAGGGGATCTGGGAAGTAGTACTTCCCGTTCGCCTTCTGTTGTTAAATCGGAGCGATGGAGGGAGATTGGAATGAATCTAATTTTAATGGGGTTACCCGGTGCTGGTAAAGGTACACAAGCTGAGAAAATTGTTGAGAAGTATGAGATTCCTCATATTTCAACAGGCGATATGTTTCGTGCGGCAATTAAAGGCGAAACTGAACTTGGTTTAAAAGCAAAGTCTTTTATGGATGCTGGGGAGTTAGTCCCTGATGAAGTGACTATTGGAATCGTACGCGAGCGTTTAGCAGAAGACGATTGTGAAAAAGGCTTCTTGTTAGATGGTTTCCCACGAACAGTTGCTCAAGCAGAAGCACTAGAAGATTTACTTAATTCATTGGGACGCAAAATTGACTATGTGCTTAATGTTGATGTTCCTGAAAAGCTATTAATGGATCGTTTAACTGGACGCCGTGTTTCTCCTACTTCTGGAAGAACATATCATGTAATCTTTAACCCACCTAAAGTGGAAGGGGTTTGTGATGTCGACGGAAAAGAGTTAATCCAACGCGATGATGATAAGCCAGAAACGGTTAAAAAACGTCTTGAGGTTAACCAAAAACAAGCGAAGCCACTCATTGATTTCTACACTGAGAAAGGCTACTTACGTGAAGTGAACGGTGATCAGGATATAAATAAAGTGTTCGAAGATATCGATCAGTTATTGAAAGGACTTCGTACATGATCATTTGTAAGACAGAACGAGAAATTGAAATTATGAGAGAAGCTGGGAAGATTGTTGCATTAACGCATCAAGCGATTAAAGAACATATTCAACCCGGTATATCAACTGCAGAATTGGATGAGATTGCAGAAAAGGTGATTCGTTCACATGACGCAACTCCTTCATTCAAAGGCTATAATGGGTTTACAGGTAGCATCTGTGCTTCGGTAAATGAGGAATTAGTACACGGGATTCCTGGGAAGCGAGTGCTTAAAGAAGGGGATGTCATTAGCTTAGACATCGGAGCTTATTATAATGGTTATCATGGGGATTCAGCTTGGACGTATGCGGTCGGAAAGATTAGTGAGAAAGATCAAGAATTACTTGATGTTACAGAAGCTTCTCTTTTCAAAGGGTTAGAGTTTGCTAAACCTGGCAATCGTTTATCTGATATATCTCATGCAATCCAAACATATGCAGAGCCATTTGGCTATTCAATTGTTCGGGAGTATGTTGGGCACGGTGTTGGGCAAGACTTGCATGAGGACCCACAAATTCCTCACTATGGTCCACCTGGAAAGGGCCCAAGACTAAAACCAGGAATGGTTTTGGCAATTGAACCGATGATTAATGCTGGTACACGTTATGTACGGACTCTTTCCGACAACTGGACTGTTGTAACTGTTGACGGGAAGAATTGTGCACACTTTGAGCATACAATTGCTATTACGGATTCAGGTTATGAAATCTTAACAAAAGCTTAAATGTAGGTGATGATGTCTATGCAAGACTCTGGTTCTACCCCGGAGATTGGTCAAGTCGTTGTAGTTACTAAAGGCCGTGACCAAGGTCAGTTAGGAATTATAGTCGAGTTAATCGACGATCGATTTGTAAAAATCGCTGATGGTGATAAACGTAAAGTTGACCGGATGAAGAGAAAGAACATTAGTCACTTAGATTTAATTGATTACATTGCTGATGAAGTTCGCAACAGCTTTATAGAAACAGGACGTGTTACTAACGGAAAGTTACGTTACGCGTTAACGAATTTTTTGGAGCAACACTCTGATTTACTGAAGGAAGGAGAGTGAACCCATGGCTAAGGAAGATGTTATTGAGGTAGAAGGTACAGTTATTGAACCACTCCCAAATGCAATGTTTCGTGTTGAACTAGAAAATGGTCATAAGATTCTTGCCCACGTTTCTGGAAAGATTCGTATGCATTTCATTCGAATTCTCCCTGGTGATAAGGTGACAGTCGAGTTATCGCCTTATGACTTAACACGTGGTCGCATCACATATCGATACAAATAATACGTTGCGAGAGCGACTAGCAAGATAATTTCGGATTGTCCTGCTTTAATCTGATTAGGACTCTAATCGGTGCACTCCGTACCATATAGGAGGTAAAAATAATGAAGGTAAGACCATCAGTCAAGCCTATTTGTGAAAAGTGTAAAGTAATTCGCCGTAAGGGAACGGTAATGGTAATTTGTGAAAACCCTAAACACAAGCAAAAACAAGGTTAATTAACAAGGAGGTGCTGTACATGGCACGTGTTGCAGGCGTCGATATTCCACGTGACAAACGAGTTGTGATTTCACTTACGTATGTCTATGGTATCGGTAAAGCTAAGTCGTCTGAAATTCTAGCGAAGGCTGGAGTATCTGAAAATACTCGCGTTCGTGATCTAACTGAAGAGGAATTAGGACGCATTCGTGAAGCAGTTGAAGGTTATAGAGTAGAAGGTGACCTTCGTCGTGAAGTTTCACTAAATATTAAACGTCTAATTGAAATTGGTTCATATCGTGGTATTCGCCACCGTCGTGGTCTACCTGTTCGTGGACAAAATTCTAAAAACAATGCTCGTACGCGTAAAGGTCCTCGTCGTACAGTAGCAAACAAGAAAAAATAGTAAAGGAGGTCGCATAAAAGATGGCTAAGAAAACGAATACTCGTCCAAAGCGTCGTCAACGTAAAAATGTTGAGGCTGGAATTGCTCACATTCGTTCAACTTTCAACAACACGATCGTGACAATTACAGATACGCATGGTAATACAATTTCTTGGGCTAGTGCTGGCGGATTAGGATTCAAAGGCTCTCGTAAGTCAACTCCTTTTGCTGCTCAAATGGCTGCTGAAACAGCTGGGAAGACTGCTATGGAGCACGGTATGAAGACTATCGAGGTTTCTGTTAAGGGACCTGGAGCTGGTCGTGAAGCGGCAATCCGTTCGTTACAAGCAGTAGGCCTTGAAGTTAACATGATTAAAGATGTTACTCCAGTTCCTCACAACGGTTGTCGTCCGCCAAAACGTCGTAGAGTATAACGGAAAATAATCTTTGTATAGATTTTCCTGACCTTGTCAATACTGGATAGAGCGATAACAGTCCTGTTGGCAAAATTGGTGTAAAGCTTAGGTATTGCCTGCTGGTTATCCGGTTAGGCAATCCTTGCAGTCTACCGGAGTTCGACGTTTTGAAGGAGGGTTTGTTAAATGATAGAAATTGAGAAGCCAAATATTGAAACGGTTGAAGTAAGTGAAGACGCTAAGTATGGGAAATTTGTGGTAGAACCACTTGAACGTGGGTATGGTACCACATTAGGAAACTCCTTACGTCGTATTCTTCTCTCCTCTTTACCAGGCGCTGCTGTAACATCAGTTCAAATAGATTCTGTGTTACATGAGTTCTCTACTATCGAAGGTGTTGTAGAAGATGTAACAACAATCATTTTGAACTTAAAAAAGCTTGCTCTTAAAGTCTATTCAGATGAAGAGAAGACCCTTGAGATCGATTTCCAAGGTGAAGGTGTTGTTACGGCTAATGATTTAACACATGACAGTGATGTTGAAGTTTTAAATCCAGATCTTCACATTGCAACACTTGCAAAAGGTGCACATCTTCGTATGCGTCTTATTGCTAAACGTGGTCGTGGCTATGTCCTAGCAGAGGGCAATAAGAATGACGATCAACCAATCGGAGTTCTTCCTATTGATTCGATTTACACACCTGTATCTCGTGTAAATTATCAAGTTGAGAATACACGCGTCGGTCAAGTAACCAACTATGACAAACTAACTCTTGATGTCTGGACTGACGGAAGCATCCGTCCTGAAGAAGCTGTTTCTTTAGGTGCTAAAATCTTAACTGAGCATTTAAATATTTTTGTTGGAATGACAGATCAAGCTCAAAATGCTGAAATTATGGTTGAAAAGGAAGAAGATCAGAAAGAAAAAGTTCTTGAGATGACGATTGAAGAACTTGATCTATCAGTTCGTTCTTACAACTGCTTAAAGCGTGCGGGTATTAATACTGTTCAAGAATTAACTCATAAGTCTGAAGAAGACATGATGAAAGTTCGGAACCTTGGTCGTAAGTCATTAGAAGAAGTACAAGAGAAGCTTGGTGAATTAGGACTTGGTCTTCGTAATGAAGAATAGTTCTACCCCTTACTTTTCTTTTACGGTTAATATTGTTGCTCGATATACGAGCAGGTAACAAAGGAGGGAAACGAACATGGCATACGCAAAATTAGGTCGTGATAGCGCTGGTCGTAAGGCTCTATTCCGTGATTTAGCAACAGATCTTATCATTAACGAGCGTATCGAAACAACTGAAGCGAAAGCTAAGGAGCTTCGTTCAATCGTTGAGAAAATGATTACACTTGGTAAGCGTGGTGACTTACATGCACGTCGTCAAGCTGCTTCATTCATCCGTAGAGAAGTAGCAAACGAAGAAACTGGCGAAGACGCTATCCAAAAACTTTTCTCTGATATTGCAACTCGTTATGAAGAGCGTCAAGGTGGTTATACACGTATCCTTAAAGTAGGTCCTCGTCGTGGTGACGGTGCACCTATGGCTATTATTGAACTTGTATAATTGAATTGATACATGAGTGAATAGATGAGGCGACAAAGGGCAAATCAGATCTGAGCACGTATGCTCTGACTCTGGGCCCTTTTTTGTTTGCCTATTTTTTCTTTCAACTCTTGATGCTTCTATACTTTTCTATTTATGGGGGTGAGTCTTTGTCAGCTTTAATCGCATTGCAACACGTGACTTTTCAATATGAAAATACGAAAGTTCCTGCATTAGAGGACATCACTCTCTCAATTAATTCTAATGAATGGATTGCTGTGTTAGGTCGAAATGGTTCTGGAAAATCTACTTTTGGTCGTTTATTAAACGGATTACTGTTACCAGAAAAGGGTACGGTTGTCATTGATGGCTTTTCTACTCATAATGAGGAAGATGTATGGCCAATTCGAAAAATGGTAGGAATGGTTTTTCAAAATCCAGATCATCAATTCGTCGCAACAACCGTTCGAGACGACCTTGCTTTTGGTTTAGAGAACTTAGGACTTGATCGTGAGGTAATGGAAGAAAGAATTACGAAGTACGCATCATTAATAGGAGTTACTCATCTGTTAGAAGCAGAACCACATCGCTTATCTGGTGGCCAAAAACAAAGAGTTGCCATTGCTGGAATCATGGCAATGGAACCAAAGGTAATTGTCTTTGATGAAGCAACATCAATGTTAGATCCTGTTGGAAGAAAAGAAGTGCTTGATACCATTCAAATGCTGCATAAACGTGGCGTAACGATTATTTCTATAACGCATGATATGGATGAGTCTGTTTTAGCAGATCGGCTTCTTATTTTTCAAAATGGAACCCTCGCTTTAGAAGGGCCACCATCCTATATCTTTTCTCAAGTAGAGACGTTACGTGATGTGGGTTTGTCTTTGCCTTTTTCGATTGCCTTACAGCAACAGCTTGAGGAGATAGGGGTTTCATTATCGAAAACGTGCCTAACAGAAGAGGAGCTGATCAATGAATTATGGACATTGTATTTAGAAAAGTGAGTCATTGTTATATGCTAGGCAGTCCGTTTGAGAAGGTTGCGTTAAATGACTTCTCCGTAACGATTCCATCGGGTTCTTTCACTGCAGTTATTGGTCATACAGGCTCGGGGAAATCAACATTTATCCAGCATATAAATGGCTTACTCCGTCCAACAACAGGTTCAGTTAAGGTTGGGAAGTATGAAATTAAAGCTGGAGAAAAGAAAACAAATTTAAAGGCCTTGCGTCAGCAGGTTGGGTTAGTTTTTCAGTATCCTGAACATCAGCTTTTTGAAGAAACGGTTGAAAAAGACATTTGTTTTGGCCCAATTAATTTCGGGCTTCCAAAAGAAAAAGCGGTGAAAAGAGCAAAAGAATTATTGCCACTTGTTGGATTAAACGAAGAGGTCTTGTCTTCTTCTCCTTTTCAATTAAGTGGAGGCCAAATGCGACGAGTTGCCATAGCTGGTGTACTTGCTGTTCGACCTTCTGTTTTAGTTTTAGATGAACCTGCTGCGAGTCTTGATCCTGAGGGTCGTGAACAAATGATGAATTTGTTTTATAACTACCACAAGGATAATGGGACAACTACTGTACTCGTGACTCACCATATGGAAGATGCGGCGAAATACGCTGATCAAATCATCGTTCTGCATGAAGGAAGTGTTGAGATGATAGGTGGTAGAGAGCTGATTTTTGAGAGGGCTTCACGTCTGAAAGAAATAGGCCTAGATTTGCCTAACTCCGTGCGCTTCTTAGAGAACGTTAAAGCAAAGTTTGGTCTTAACGAGGTACCTATGGAATTTGATCTGACTGGCACATCCCGTTTCTTAGGAAATCTTATTAAGCAAAAAGGGGAGTAGATCGATGTTACAAAATGTCATCATTGGACAATATGTATCTACTTCTTCGTTATTACATCGTTTAGATCCACGTTCAAAACTAGTAGGTGTATTTCTATTAGTTATTGTTATATTTCTTGCCGATAATTGGTTAGCAAATGCTTTTATTGTCTTGTTTACGATAGCAATGGTCGTTTTATCGAGAATTCCTTTATCGTTCATATATAGAGGGATTAAACCGATTTTATGGTTGGTTTTATTTACATTTATCTTGCACTTATTTTTAACACGAGAAGGGGATATTCTCTTTCAGTTTGGTTTTTTCACTCTTTATGAGGAAGCACTTCGGCAAGGGGTAATGATCGCAATTCGTTTGATTACGATTATTTTACTAACATCGCTCATAACTCTAACAACTAGACCTATTGATTTAACAGATGGTTTAGAGAGTTTGTTTACCCCGTTAAAAAAGGTGGGACTTCCTGCGCATGAACTAGCATTAATGATGTCAATCGCGCTTAGATTTATACCGACCTTTATGCAAGAAACTGAAAAGATCATGAAAGCTCAAATGGCACGCGGAGTTGATTTCACAACAGGGCCATGGAGACAAAGGATTAAAGCGTTATTGCCACTACTTATACCGTTGTTTATTAGTGCCTTTAATCGAGCCGAAGACCTTGCCCTTGCAATGGAGTCACGAGGGTATCGTGGTGGTGAAGGAAGGTCAAAATATAGACAGCTTATTTGGGGCGTGAAAGATTTTCTTGCTTTATTTGTCAGTTTTCTATTTGGTGCTGTAATTGTCGTGTTACGTTTCCTATGAAAGGATGTTGAAGATGAAACGAGTTGCTTTATGGGTTAGCTATGATGGTACGCAATTCTCTGGATACCAAGTTCAACCAAATGGCCGAACCGTTCAAGAAGAAATCGAGAAGGCTCTTTCTAGGATTCATAAGGGCACGCATATTCGAATTCATTCATCCGGGCGTACAGATGCGGGAGTCCATGCTAGAGGACAAGTCGTGCACTTTGACTCGACATTGACGATTCCAGTAGATCGGTGGCCCAAAGCATTAAATGCGTGTCTTCCTGATGATATTCGTATTAATGAAGCTAACTATGTGACTGAAGACTTTCATTCTCGTTATCATGCCGTTCAAAAGGAATACCACTATCGTGTTTTATTAAATGCAAAAGGTGATGTATTTAGGCGTAACTTGACCCATCATGTAGCGACTCCTGTTAATATTGTATTGATGCAAGAAGCGTCGCGCTCTTTAATAGGAACGTATGATTTTTCTTCCTTTTGTGCTGCCAATACGAGTGTGGTCGATAAAGTTCGAACGATATATGATGTCTCGATAGAGCTTGATAGGGATGAACTGGTATTTAAATTAGTAGGAAATGGCTTCTTATATAATATGGTTCGTATTATTGTAGGAACATTGCTTGAAATTGGAGCTGGGAAACGAGAAATAGGTGAACTTGCGACAATTTTAGAGGCAAAAGACCGGACAGTTGCTGGGAAAACAGCACCAGGAAAAGGGTTATACTTATGGAGAGTATCCTATGACTCATCCATTTTTAGCGAGTTGTATTAGAGGGAAACAATTTATTTTAAAAAAACATGATATGACAACGAGGCCTCGTGTAACATTTTGTTGACATTACGGTTTGAATATTATATGATGATAGACGGTAATTCCAAAACCCACTAGCCCCGGGTTCGGAATGTTACATTAGACATTGGTTTTAAATTTTTTTAGATTTGAATGATTGAAAATACGAAAGTGATCGTTTTTTAGGAGGGAAATTCATGCGTACAACATATATGGCAAAGCCAAATGAAGTTGAGCGTAAGTGGTATGTAGTAGACGCTGAAGGCCAAACGCTTGGTCGTTTATCTTCAGAAGTTGCTTCAATCTTACGTGGTAAGCACAAGCCAACTTTTACTCCTCACGTTGACACTGGTGATCATGTTATCATCATTAACGCTGAGAAAATTCAATTAACAGGTAATAAATTAAATGATAAGATTTACTACCGTCACACAATGCACCCAGGTGGTCTTAAAGCAACTAGAGCTGCTGATATGCGTGCTAACAAGCCAGAGCGCATGCTTGAGCTTGCAATCAAAGGTATGCTTCCAAAGAACACTCTTGGACGCGCACAAGGTATGAAACTTCATGTATATGCAGGTAACGAACACAAACATCAAGCACAAAAACCAGAAGCTTACACACTTCGTGGTTAATCGATAGGAGGGTATTATTTTGGCACAAGTACAATATTATGGTACAGGTCGCCGTAAGCACTCTGTTGCTCGCGTACGCCTATTACCAGGTGACGGCCGTATCGTTATTAACGGTCGCGAATTAGATGAATACTTTAATCTTGAAACTTTAAAGCTTATTGTTAAACAACCACTTGTTGAGATTGGCGTAGAAGGTCAATATGACGTAAACGTTAATGTAGATGGTGGTGGTTACACAGGACAAGCGGGTGCTATCCGTCATGGTGTTGCTCGTGCTCTACTTCAAGTAGACCCTGATAACCGTCCTGCTCTTAAATCTGCAGGCTTCTTAACTCGTGATGCACGTGCGAAAGAGCGTAAGAAATACGGTCTTAAAGCAGCACGTCGTGCACCTCAGTTCTCAAAACGTTAATATACTTGCGTTTGGAAGGCTCTCAAGGCTATATACTTGGGGGTCTTTTTTTGTGTTTGTTTTGAATGAAAAATCCTATCTACTAGATAGTAGTAGATAGGATAAGTGACGTGTTTATACACTTTTAGTAGTTGGTGTAGCTTGCTTAGCTTTATCTAAATAGAAATAAAGAAACAGTGGAATGATAAAAGCCGTAATCAGAATGAATAAGGGCTTAACTCTGTCGAAGTGAATGAGTTGAGTAGAGTACTCGAAAAACCATATACTGCACACAAAACTAAAAACTCCAACTGGAGGAACTAGTAATTTTCCAGAGATATTTGTAGACAATTTTTCTATCCCCTTGCAAATTACAAAAAGAGTAAAGACTATTTTGACAAAAATAGTAGGAATCCAAAGTGCTGCTATGATAATATCCATTCGATCTAGGAAATCGGTAACTCTAATTTGCCTTACTAGTAAGTAGGCTGGATCATAGAAAATGGTCGCTACTTGGATACTGTTTAATGTTATGTAGATTATCGTCAATGTTTGTGGACAGCTCTTCATTTTTGACGTCTATAATCTCTTTAGTAATTCGTTTGCGTTTGATTCTAGATAATTTTTTCCTCCTGGATAGAAACCTCATTTAGAAATTAGGTATACATTGTAATTTGAAATATCTACTAGTGTTGCCGTTTTTAGTGTGTTCCCGAGTGTTGATATTATTCAAGTTATTAAATCAAGCTTACGCTTAAGTTTACTTGGACAATTTCGGAAGCTTTTCCACTGCATGCTTAGATTTGATGGAAGTCATACTAAAGGAAAAGAAAACGTATGAAAGGAGAGGAAAGTAATGAGTGTAACTGTGCTGTCAGATATACGCAGAGAGAAGCAATGGAAATTTGAACGCAAGCTTTTAAAGAGCTTGTCTTTGAAAGATCTCAAAGCAAATGTTGAGCAACATTTTAAACCTGTAGTTCCATTTTATTTACTCTCCCATCCTTTTTTAATCGACCCTTGCATGGATATGGCAATAGATGCTTTCCTTGTAGGGGGGGAATATAGCAAATTTGGGTACTTAGGAGAATCAGAAAAAGAAGTTAAACATAGGTGTGATGATGAATTGACAGAGATATCACATTGTATGTTCAACTTGCTTCAAGGGTGGTTAATTGACTCTGACTATTTACTTGATTCGCTTCAAGTTTCTACAGAAGCATTTGTCGAGAATTGGTGGACAAAAGGTTTTAGAGAAGGTGAAAAACGTTATCGCTTAAGATTGCATTAATGTTAACTCTCTATACACGAACTAATTGTATGCACTTATTATCTGTTTCTAAGGTTGTTCAATTTGAACAACCTTTTTAATTTAACTTCATATTTATCACCTCGTCCCAATATACATTAATAGAAGTGGACGAGGAGGGGTTGCAGTGAATTTGGTAAAATGGTTAAAAGGGGGAGCCTTTGCTTTAGGTGTTGTGTGTCTGTTATTTATTATCCAATTTCAATTTGTTAGTAATGATTCATGGTCGAACTGGAATCTTCCTTTATCAGGTAAAGTAATCGTTGTTGATCCAGGGCATGGTGGAATTGATGGAGGAGCTGTGTCAAAAACAGGAACACTTGAAAAAGATATTACGTTATTAATCAGTGAACAGCTTCGCGATTATTTGCAAGAAGCGGGGGCGCTTGTATTAATGACACGTGAAGATGATCATGACTTAGCAAATGCAGATACAAAGCGAGTCAGGCAAAGGAAAAATGAAGATTTAAGACAAAGAGTGACAATCGTTAATGAATCTGGTGCTGATATGTTTGTTAGCCTGCATTTAAATGCAATTCCTTCACCGAGGTGGAGTGGAGCACAAACATTTTACAATCGTGCTATACCGGAAAATGAGCGTTTAGCTAAATTGGTACAAGATGAAGTAACCCGTAATTTGGAAAATACAAATAGACAAGCAAAACCAATTCATAATGTATATTTAATCAAACAAGCGACCATTCCTGGAGTGTTAATAGAGGCTGGATTCTTGTCAAATCCTGCAGAAGCAGAATTGTTAAAGACAGAAGAGTATCAACAAAAAGTTGCAGCATCGATTTATCAAGGAATCTTGCGCTACTATACAAATGAGAAAGACCCACAATAATATTAAAGGAAACCACCACATTTCCAACAGCCTCGTATGATATACTAGAGGTATAATTGGAAAAGGAAGGTGTCCGTATTGATAACAGAAGAACTAGTCATCGAAGCATTAAAACGAGTAAAAGATCGAGACTTAAATAAAAATCTTGTAGAGACGGGTGGCGTCCGTGAAATTAAAATAAAAGAAGACAATGTTAGTGTTAAAATCGCTTTAGCAAAAACAGGTACTGCTGAACAAATGGAAGTGCAGCAGGAAGTCGTTAATGTTATTAAAGGCGAAGGAGCTGCTTCAGTAGGTCTTCGTTTTGAAGAACTGACAGAAGGAGAGCTGCAAAAGTTGGGTGGCGTTAGTGAACCAGCATTTGAAGGTCCAAAGCTACTTGCGCCAGATAGCAAGACGACATTTATCGCAGTAACAAGCGGAAAGGGTGGAGTTGGGAAGTCGACGGTTTCAGTTAACCTGGCTACTACCCTGGCACGTTTAGGAAAAAAAGTCGGAATTATTGATGCTGATATTTACGGGTTCAGTGTTCCAGATATGATGGGCATAGAGGAGCGTCCAAAAGTCGTTGAGGATCGAATTTACCCAGTTGAGCGTTTTGGAGTAAAGGTGATATCGATGGGATTCTTCGTTGAAGACAATGCACCTGTTATTTGGAGAGGACCGATGCTTGGAAAGATGCTAAACCAATTCTTTACGGACATCGAGTGGGGAGAGTTAGACTATTTAGTACTGGATCTGCCTCCTGGGACAGGAGATGTGGCCTTGGATCTACATACAATGCTTCCGCATTCTAAGGAAATTCTTGTTACTACGCCTCACGCAACTGCTGCGTTTGTTGCTGCACGTGCTGGAACAATGGCGATTAAGACTCACCACGAGATTCTTGGTGTCGTCGAAAACATGGCTTACTTCGAAAGCCGTGTAACAGGTGAGAAAGAATATGTGTTTGGAACTGGCGGGGGAGAAAGACTAACAGAGGAACTAAAGACAGAATTATTAGGTCAAATACCTTTAGGGCAGCCGGAAATTGATGAAGATAACTTTGCTCCTTCTGTTTATGGAGAGGACCATCCTATCGGGCAAATTTACGAAAATATCTCAAATAGAATTATTGAAAAGACAAAGTAAAAAAAGCCCATTTGGGCTTTTTTTTACTTTGATAAGTATAATTGGAGATTAACCTTCGCCTTCTTGTTCACCCCCACCATCTTCACCTTCATTAGTTGGATCTTGCTTTTCCATTTGCTGTTCAGCGACTCTAGTGAGAATTTCATTTATTTGTGCGACGAAATAAGGACTTTCGAATGCTTCTGACATAATGGTCATAACTTGTTGACGGTATTCTTTTGATTTTAATGTATCAAGTAAAGCGTCTTCCATTTCAGGATCTTGTAGTACAGTAATCATCATGCTTTGGTATTCTGGGTCTTTCATAAGTCCTTTCAGAAGCTTTTCATTTTCTGTTTGCATACTTTCTGCGAATGTTTGTGCAAACTCAGGGTCTTGCATCACATCTTGCCAAAATTGTCTTCCCGCTTCGGATGTTAAAGTTTGTTGAATGGTTTCTCTAACAAAAGCGTTGTCCATGACAATTTCTTTTCGTAACTCATCGTCACTCATAACTTCTTGGATGGCTTGTTTTCCCTCTTCCGTCTGTAACATATCCACCATCATCTTTTTTGTACTTTCATAATCAGGACTAGCATTTCCCCCGCCATCAGCCGCTGCACAACCAGCAAAATTAGCTAGGAGTGTTATAAGAACGATTAGATATGTTATTTGTTTCATGCTGTGCGGCTCCTTTCGGTCATTTTGTCATTAATTTGAGATATTTACCGATAAATTATTCATCAGAGTGTAAGAAGACTAGCAATTTTTTGAGGAGATTGTTACAATCATGAAAGCAGAATTGAATAATGGGGGATTTGCTCGTGAACAGTCGGAAAGTGGTTTACCTTTTTTTCACCACTCTTTTAGTTGGAAGTATTAGTGGTGCGATTGTTGGATTTGCATTGGAATATCATGTATATACTGAAGGCTCATTTTTAAATTTCCTTTTTGGTCTTTTTTGGTTACTTGGGATATGTGCAGCATTTAGCCTAGTAAGTCAAATGGGCTTTTTCGCTTATTTAACGATTCACCGATTTGGACTAGGTTTATTTAAATCACAAAAGCTTTGGAATTATGTCCAGATCATTATAATTGCATTTGTTGTTTTTGATTTAATGTACTTTCGATATGTAGCCTTTGCAGAACCTGGGGAAACCATTCTTCATTATATGGTTATGCCATTGTTATTATTGGTTTATGGTCTTATTATTGCGTTTATAAAAGCAAAGGACACTAACAAAGGAGCGTTTATCCCAGCTTTGTTTTTTATGGTTGTAGTCACTACAATTGAATGGGTACCGGCGTTAACGGTAAACGATCCTAAATGGTTGTGGCTATACTTTACACCTTTAATTACAGCTAATACGTGGCAATTACTTATTTTGCATCGCCTTACAAATAAGCCTGACTAACAAAACGAAAAGTGGACGTAGTTGGTTCTCCTGTCATGGAAGACCAGTTACGTCCACTTTTTTTAAAAAAAGTGCCGGGGCTATTTTGCTAGCAAGGGAGAAGAGTTTACGCAATTCACTATCGAATTTCTAATTTATTTCTTCATTTTCTGATTGAGTACTAGCCATTAAATCCTCAACTGTAGTAAACGAAAATCCATCTCCACGTAGTCGATCGATGATGATAGGTAATGCTTTATGTGTTTGTTTGACGGAGTCAGATGCATGAAATAATACAACATCACCTGATTCAGTCTCTGAGGTAACAGTATCCACAATTGTATCCACCCCTGGATTTTGGTAATCTCGTGAGTCGACACTCCAGTGAATAACATCGAAGCCTTGAGTATCGGCTATTTCTAACGTACGTTTATTAAATGCTCCATTAGGTGGCCGTAATAGTGAAGGTTTCTCTCCAGTCAGTTCGGATAGAATCTGGCTACTTTGATTTATATCCTTTCTAACTTTTTCCTCTTCCCAATCTGTATAATCTTTATATTGATAGCCATGACTACCGATACTATGTCCTCTTTCTTTTATGTCTTCTACGACATCAGGATAGCGTTCTGCCCAAGAAGCTGATACAAAAAAATTTGCATGATCTACTTCTTTTTGGTCTAAAATGTCTAAAATCGGCCCGATGCGATTTTCTCCCCAGCTAATATTAAAAGTTAATGCGATTTGCTTATCATCGATCTCTGCCTTATAAAATGCTTGTGGTCCATCGGGGCTCGAAAATACGGCTATTTGCGATCGTTCTACATAAAGAAAACCAGCAGTAAAAAAAGCTGCAATGATGACCAGCGATAATTGTTTGATACGTTTGGCGTGAAAGATCCAAAAGAAATTCATTGCTTACCCTCCTTGTCCATTGTTATGACCAATCTATGGCAAAAGAAGAGAATATATGAATAAAATTGGTACAAACTGAAAACAATTAAAAAGGCTTTAGTAAAATTTAAAGCAAAAATTTTTTTAGATGTTAGTTTAAATCTTGTTGTTAGTTACAATAGTCGAGGTGGTTATGTTGTTAGGGGTAATGTTGAATGAGAAAGAAATACAGGAAATAGAGTATATGCTAAAAAGAGAGATGGAAGAGTTACTTTTAGACTTATCTGATCCACGAATTGATGATGTAGTAAAGCGTGCAATGGAAGAAAAGTATCAAATTGTATTCAAAATATATAAACGCTTTGTCCCTCCAAAAGAGACGATGAAATACGTACTTAATCGACGCAATACACAATAGTTTGTGTGTTGCTCACTTTTTGTTGACATCACTTTTTTTACGTGATATATTATTTCATGTCGCAGCGAGTTATTAGTGAGCTTGACCTACTAAGACAGTTGTGCTATAGTATTATTAGTCGTTAAGGACGACATGAGAGTTCTTTGAAAACTGAACAAAAGCCAAGCGAAATAGAGATACATGATATCTCGTCAATGAAGTGATTTTCATTGAAAATCACATTTCCGTATGAACACATACGGATTGAGCTAATCAGCTTACCATTTTCATGGAGAGTTTGATCCTGGCTCAGGACGAACGCTGGCGGCGTGCCTAATACATGCAAGTCGAGCGAACCAATTAAGAGCTTGCTCTTAAGAGG
>NZ_JBWQTV010000027.1:0-21217 GCF_056619965.1 Halalkalibacter sp. HAAS-P014
CGAAGAGGTCACACCCGTTCCCATGCCGAACACGGTCGTTAAGCTCTTTTGCGCCGATGGTAGTTGGGGGCTTCCCCCTGTGAGAGTAGGACGTTGCCAGGCAGTTAAAAGACAATCCAATGGATTGTCTTTTTTTAGTGTGCAAAAATAGCATGCTGTGGTACTACAGTCGAAAGCTATAGCAGCATTTTTTAGGGGATTAATGAATATGTCCTTTCTATTGGCCGGTAGGGTTAGTACTAACCCATTGATGTTTATGATAGCAATTTCTTAATATTAGCGCGAAAAGTAGAAGGTTGGTACTGCTTAAATCGGTGGCCACTTCCTATAGAGGTTGAGTCAAAGATTAATTTTTACATCTTCTGACTCAACCTCTATTCTATTTTTCATCATAATTGAAATAGAATCACTTATGTTTGTTTGGTCAATATCATTAAATTCAATATTAACTTTGTTTAATCTCTTTAATCTCTCTCTCAAATCATAAAGTTTTTAACTTCAAAATCTTACAATTTCATACAATTTTTTTACAGCTATGCATTGATTATTGTTGTAATAGTGTACAAAACTGTATGTTCCCGTACATCGCCGTTCCAATATGTAAAAGATAGTCGACAATTGTAAAACGATTGAAACAGGGGTTTGTACAATTTTGTAGAAGTCAGTGTTATAAGGTAATCGGTATACAAATATTAAATCAACTAAAAACAGGGACGGTGATCGGTATGTTTAAATGGATGCCATATAAGGAACAGAATCATTGTGAGAAAAAATTGATAAAGGTTATGAAACGATTGAAAATTGAAAACTATACCTTTAATTATGATCGTAACAGTTGTTTTATTGAATTTCATTATCAGGCGAATTTATATAGGTTGGAACACTCGATCCAACAAGCAAACGATAAAGGTCTAATGATGTTACGAAACGGATTGGATTGCTTAACAGAGTTGATCGAATCTCTTGAAGATCTATCTCAAATCATTGAAAGAGGAACTTATAATCTTGATACTTGGTTATCTGGAATGAAGCAGGTCTCAGCAGCAGAAGAAGAGTCAGAATATTTAGAAGAGGTGCATATAAGATATAAATCAGTAGGGAACCAAAAATATCCTGAGTACAATAATGAAGAGGACTTTATTCATGTCGCACCAGGGCCATCATTAGAACATTTTGATAATAGCCGTATTTTTCAACGTGCTCAAGGTAAGTAGAGAGTAGGATAAATCATCATAATGTGATACGTTCAGACTAACATAGGTTAATCAAAGGGAAAGGCAGTCTCTTCATGGATTTAGATCCATGAAGAGACTGCCTTCGTTTAGATAGCTCCTATAAGCTGTAATAATACTCGTACAGCAAGTGCACTTACTATTAGTAAAATGATTCCGTAACGAATGTTTTCTACTAGTGTATTATTATAAAGACCGAGCTTTTTCTTTTTGTTTGATAGTATCCAAACGAATCCAACAATGATTGGCAGAAGTAATCCATTTAATGCTTGAGCAGAAATAATTAATTCGATCGGCATTTGTCCAAAGAAAAATACAATTAAAACTGGTAAAATCGCCGTAACGATCATAATAGCTCGGTTAATATGAGCTTTAGCATTTTCTGACGTTCCCAATGCTTGACCGAATAATAATGGCTGTACACTTAAGTTGAATAATCCAGATGAAAAACCTGCAGCCCATAATCCTAAAGCAAAGAGGATACCAGCGTATTGGCCTAGAACTGGAGTAAGTTGACCAGCCATGTCGCCAGCATTTGTTACAGTTGCTCCTGTACCATACAATGTAGCCCCTGCACAAACGAGAATTGAAAGTGTAATAAACGCTGTGATGATAAAGTTTACACGAAGGTCGGCATGAGCGCGTCTAATTTTTTCAGTTTGACTAATTGATTGGTCTTGGCTGTATTTTTTCTTTGTGAAAGCAGATAGAGCTAGCACAGTATTTGGTGGTAAAGTTGTAGCGATGAGCGCTAATACAAGCCAGTAATCTCCACCTGGAATTTGAGGTGAGAAACCGGTTGTGGCTACTTCGCTAAAATTTGGTCCTGCGGCAATAACTGTAATAAGAAAAGCGACCGCCATGAGTACAATAATAGTACGGTTAATGTTCTCGATTAATTTATATACACCTATTAATGAAATGGCAAGTGCCCCAAAGGATTATATCGCAACCCATGCTACAAAAGGAACACTTGGAGCAAAGAAGTTAAGGGCCATTGCTGCTCCTAAAAAGTTCCCTGCCTGAAATGCCAAAGCTCCGATTAAAAGAGCGATATAAAGAAAGATTGCCCAACCTTTGCCGATCTCATTTCGAACGCCTTCCATTGCTCCAGAGCTGGTTAGAATGGTCCATTTAATGACAGGTTTTTGTACAAAGTAAGCAATTAAGCAAGCCAGAACGATAATCCAAGCAGCCTGGAAACCGTACGTTGCCCCTGTTACAGAAACTGTTGTGACAGTTCCTGGCCCAACAATGGCAGCCGCTACAATAGCGCTAGGTCCCCACGCTTGCCACCATGGCCTTTTTTCAGTTGATGATGTTGTTGCTTTCATCTCTACCTCTTTACGTAAAGCATTTCCCATCCCACTCACACCTTCCGTAATGTATATAAATATTTGTTTTTAATTACGTTGATATAAATTATTTAAGCATGAAATTTCTTTATGTTCTTTGAGGTTGTCACATTATCTACTGATGTTTTTTGAAGACTGTTTTCGTAAAGATTGTTGTTATAAGAAAGTTTTTACTCGTAGTGAAATGAAGTGGAAGTCACTCGACTCCTGTGGGATTTAGAGGTAGGGGCGAGACCCCACAGGCGCAGCCGAGGAGGCTCGGCACCTCCTAGCGGGTGCGAGTGACTGGAGCGAAATGGAACGAACATGTGAATACACGCAAGCCCAAAAACAACAAAGTATGCGAAAAAGCCTTTTTAAAAAATCGGCCTTTTGATACAGTTTGCTCCTGTTTTACAGTAGCTTTCATTTGAACTGCCTTTTTAGCTAACAATCATAAAATCTTGACTAGGATAGGCACATACCTATAAAAAATGAATAGATTAAAAGTATAGTAATGTATGAACTGTTATTGAATAGCCGATACTGGTGTCAGGGGTGATGGATATGCCGAAGACGAAAACAATGAAAGTGCGGCTAGGTAAAAATTGTACGATTTGTGGGAAAAGAGAAGCAGAAGGATTACAAGTAATGAATACAATTATCTGCTCTTCATGTGAACATGACCTAATCAATGTAGATGAATGCGATGAGATCTACGATTTGTATGTAAGAGAGATGAGAACATTATCAACTAATTTTATACAGTAATAGGAAAAGCAAGCCGATGATAGGCTTGCTTTTCTTTTCACTACACATTGAAAATGCTGACAGCGTTTCTTAACATGGGTAGGAAAGTGAAGTATCATAGTATTAAAACGTGAATAAAAGGAGAATTTAGTTGAAGCGTATTCCGATTCCTTTAATTGAAGCTATACAAAAACATAAAGCAAACAATCCAGTATCGTTTCATGTGCCGGGCCATAAAGGTGGGTCTGTTTTTCATCCTGCTCTCTATCAGGATTTTCATAAGGTTTTAGCTTATGACGTAACAGAACTTGAAGGACTTGATGATCTACATGCTCCGAGTGGTGTGATTCTTGCTGCTCAACAAGAGGCGGCACGATTTTACAATGCTAAGGAGACACTTTTTTTAGTTGGGGGCTCAACAGTTGGCAATTTAGCAATGTTGTATGGTTCATTTGAGCGTGGAGATAAAGTATTTGTACAACGTAATAGCCATAAATCTGTCTTTCACGCTATTGAACTTGCCGGACTTGTGCCTATTTTCTTACCTCCACTCATTGATTCAGAATCAAACTTAGCTATGGGAGTTACAAAAGAAACATTAGTAGAAGCTATTAGACTGTTTCCAGAGGCAAAGGGGGTAGTTCTTACCCACCCGAATTACTATGGAGTTAGTATTGATTTAGAAGCAACAATACAGTTTGCAAAGCAACATAACTTGCTTGTGTTAGTGGACGAGGCTCATGCTGCTCATTATAGTGTAGGGACGCCTTTTCCTGAATCTGCATTATGCATAGGTGCTGACGTTGTTGTTCAATCAGCCCATAAAATGTTACCAGCTTTAACAATGAGTTCATTTTTACATATAAGCAAGAAACTAAATGACGATCACCGACATAGGATAAAGAAAGCACTAACGATGTTTCAATCTAGTAGCCCTTCTTACTTATTAATGGCCTCATTGGACGGGGCAAGAGCGTATCTAGAATCTTTAACAAAAGTCGAAATAAGTACAATTCTAGCAGGGATTGAGGCGATAAAAAAAGAATTATCTACTATTAAGCAATTTAAGATAGTAAATTGGCAAGACAGCTATCTTTCCGATCCGTTAAAAGTTACAATAAGGACAACAACGCATTTATCCGGTTACGAGCTTCAAGATCTTTTTATGAAAAATAATCTGAATCCTGAACTTGCTGACGAAAAGCATGTCCTGCTAGTTTTCGGACTCGAGAACACGATAGTGCCAAAACGAGAAATTGAGTCTCTTCGTTTAGATTTACAGCATTATAATGTCATAGATGAAGACGAATATGTTAAATCTCCTGAAGTTGAAATGGCTATTAAACAACTAGAGATGAAAAGTGGTGAGCTTCACCATTTTTCAAAAAAAAGGGTACCATTAGAGGGTTCAATAGGGTGTATTGCTGCAGAGTCAATTATTCCTTATCCACCTGGTATTCCACTTATTTTACCAGGAGAGCGAATAGATGAAAAAGCATTGAAACAAGTGAAAAAGCTGTTAGCAGCAGGAGCTATTTTTCAAGTAGAACACGGCTTGCAAAATGTTCTCGTTATTGATTCGGAGGAAGACAATGAATAAAGGTTTATTTATAACAGTAGAAGGTGGAGAAGGGGCAGGCAAGACAACTGTCTTAGATAACATCGAATATGATTTACTAAGTAAGGGCTTAAATGTGGTTCGAACACGAGAACCCGGTGGGATTCGCATTGCCGAACAAATACGCACAATCATTTTAGATGTTGAACATACAGAAATGGATAGTCGAACAGAAGCGCTACTTTATGCAGCTGCAAGAAGACAGCATCTCATTGAAAAAGTAATTCCAGCTCTCGAACTAGGAAAAGTTGTCCTTTGTGATCGGTTTCTTGATAGTAGTCTTGCTTATCAAGGTTATGCAAGAGGAATTGGTTTTAATGATGTCAAAGCGATTAATGAATTTGCAATTGAAGGCCATATGCCAGATTTAACGTTGTTTTTTGATGTTGATCCTAAAATTGGGCTTTCGCGTATCCAAAATGACGGTGGACGTGAAGTGAACCGACTTGACCAAGAAAAGATGGAGTTTCATGAGAACGTAAGAGAGGGATATTACAAGGTAATGGACGTCTATCCTAATCGAATCAAAAGTATCAATGCAAACCAAGACATTGAGTCCGTCTATCAGGATGCGATAAAAGAAATTAATCTCTTTGTAGAACGCATACTTTAGGGATAAAGGAGCTGTCAAAGATGAAGTTAATTATGGCTGTTATTCAAGATAAAGATAGTAATCGACTTTCTGATGCATTGGTAAAGGCAAAGTACAGGGCAACGAAGCTTGCTAGTACGGGGGGCTTCTTAAAAGCTGGTAATACTACATTTTTAATTGGGACAGAAGATGAAAATGTAGCAGACGTGATGTCTTTGATCAAAGAAAACTGTCAGAGTCGTGAACAGTTAGTAGCGCCAATTTCACCAATGGGTGGCAATGCTGACTCTTATGTTCCTTACCCGGTGGAAGTTCAAGTAGGAGGCGCAACTGTGTTTGTCTTGCCAGTCGAGGAGTTTGAGCAATTTTAAAGGTGTTGAAATAATGGAAACATGGAATGAATTAAAAGAAATACAGCCTAGAGTGATCGACTTACTTGTCAAAACTCTTGAGAAGGATCGCCTGGCCCATGCCTATCTATTTGAAGGAAGCAAAGGAACAGGTAAGCGAGTAGTAGCTCTTCATTTAGCGAAGAGCTTCTTTTGTGAAAATAGAAATGAGTCCGATCCATGTCTAACTTGTTCTAACTGTAAGCGAATTGAGAGCAGTAATCACCCAGATGTGCATCTGATTGAGCCGGATGGACTGTCCATTAAAAAGCAACAAGTTGAGCATTTACAAAAAGAATTCTCATACCGTGGAGTTGAATCGGCGAAAAAGGTTTATATTGTTGAGCATGCAGATTTAATGACCATTGGAGCAGCTAATAGTATTTTGAAATTCCTAGAAGAACCAGCAACCCAAACGCTAGCTGTACTTATAACAGAGCAAGGTAGTAAAGTACTACCAACGATCCATTCACGCAGCCAACATATGACATTTGCCCCGTTATCAAGAGTCAAATTTTTAGACAAGCTTACACAGGCTGGAAACTCTAACACAATTTCCAGTTTATTGGCTAGTTTAACAACAAGTTATCATGAGGCAATGGAGCTATTAGAAGGAGATTGGATTGCACAAGCACGAAGCGTAGTGATACAATTAATGGAGGAGCTCTATACTAGACCTACTCAAGTACTTTTTACACTCCAAGAAAAGTGGTTGCCACTTTTTAAAGAAAAATCGCAACTAGACTTAGGGTTAGATATGATTCTTCTATGGTTGCGGGATTTGTTGTTTACAAAGGTAGGAAAAGAAGACTCTTTAACTTATATTGATCAAATTGATCTATTACAACAGCAAGCACTCACTAGTTCGCAGGATAAAATTAGCCAGAAGATGTCGGCTGTTTTGTTTGCGAAAAGACAGCTTGTATCAAATGTAAATCCTCAACTATTGATGGAGAAGCTGTTGCTTAATATACAGGAGGGGTAAAGATTGCATCAAGTTGTGGGTGTTCGCTTTAAAAAAGCGGGCAAAATCTATTATTTCTCACCTGGTTCATTTCAGTTGGAGAAAGGAGAAACGGTTATCGTTGAAACATCTAGAGGTGTTGAATTTGGCCGAGTTGTGATCGGTACAAAAACAGTCGGAGAAAACGATGTCGTTCTTCCATTAAAGCAAGTCATACGTATTGCTACGGATAAAGATAAATTAGTTGTGAAGGAAAATGTTGACGCAGCTAGGAAAGCGTTTGAAGTTTGTACAGAGAAAATCGTCGAACATAAGCTTGATATGAAGCTAGTAGATGTAGAATATACATTTGATCGTAATAAAGTTTTGTTCTATTTTACAGCGGATGGTCGAATCGACTTTCGAGAGCTAGTCAAAGATTTAGCAGCTATTTTCCGTACAAGAATTGAACTACGCCAAATTGGAGTACGTGATGAGGCAAAAATGCTTGGTGGCATTGGCCCGTGTGGACGAGTCTTATGTTGCTCTTCTTTTTTAGGTGACTTTGAACCAGTTTCAATTAAGATGGCAAAGGATCAAAGCTTATCGTTAAATCCTGCAAAGATCTCAGGACTTTGTGGCAGGCTCATGTGTTGCCTTAAGTACGAAAATGACATGTATGAAACGGCTAAACAAGAGTTACCTGACATTGGAAAACGAGTTATGTCGCCTGAAGGAAAAGGAAAAGTTATTGGGCTAAACTTATTAGAACGACTAGTACAAGTTGAATTATTCGATGGGGAGCGTATAGCTGAGTTCACATTGGATGAATTAATGAGTAAAGAGGGCGTGCCGACTGAAGCCACAGAATGATGAGGTGGGAGCATCGTGGACAAAAAAGCGATTTTTACACAGGTGAGCCAATTAGAAGAACGGCTAGGTGAACTGCACCATGAGTTACGTGGATTAAAAGAACAGTTGGCTTACTTAATAGAAGAAAACCATTCCCTTCATATTGAAAATGAAAATCTTCGCAAACGTCTTGAGGCTCAAGAAGAGACTGAGGAAATAGGGAAAGAGAAAAAGAAAAGTGCTAAAAAGCCTTTTGTCGGTGAAGGTTATGATAATTTAGCAAGGTTGTATCAAGAAGGTTTCCATATTTGTAATACCCATTATGGTAGTATTCGTCCAGATGGAGACGATTGTTTATTCTGTTTATCATTTTTACATCAAAAGTAATAATTAAAAGGGGGCAGATCTTTCGTAATGTTGAGAGGTCTGCCTCTAGTTTTTGCATCTAAACTAGAAAGGAGCTTCTATAAAAGTGAAATTGTTAGAAGGGGAACGATTAGACTATATAGCAGGGACCGACTTAAAAGTGATTCAAAGTCCACAAGTTTTCTCTTTCTCGATTGATGCTGTGCTTCTCGGTAGGTTTGTTCAAGTGCCGATACAAAAAGGAAAGATTCTCGATTTATGTACAGGCAATGGAGTTATTCCTCTTTTGTTTACAACAAGGACAAAAGCAGACATCATTGGAGTAGAGATTCAAAAACGTTTAGTTGACATGGCTAGGCGTACGATTGAGGGAAATGAAATACATAATCAAATTCGTTTTGTGGAAGCAGACCTTAATCAAATGCCTAGTGACATACAACATTCATCCTTTGACGTTGTAACGTGCAATCCACCTTATTTTGAAACGTTCACTGAACATGAACGAAACCGAAATGAACATTTAGCGATTGCTAGACATGAGATTTATTGCTCTTTGGATGATGTCATCCGTGTATGTAGTCAATATGTAAAGCAAAAGGGAAAAGTGGCTCTTGTTCACCGGCCAGAGCGTATGACTGATATTATGACATTGATGCGTCAGTATCGAATTGAGCCAAAGCGTATTCAATTTGTTCACCCGAGGGAAAATAAGGACGCGAACATGGTATTAATAGAAGGAATTAAAGATGGGAAGCCCGGTGTTGTTTGTCTACCTCCAGTTGTCGTTTATAATGATCAAAGCGAATATACAGACGAGTTTCGTTCTATTTATATTGGAAACTCGCGTTAGAAAGGATTTTAGAATGAACCAACAAGCAAGCTTTTTAAATGAAGGAGCAGAAGGGGTATTGTATTTAGTACCGACACCGATTGGAAACTTGGAAGATATGACATTTCGAGCTGTTAGAATTCTGAAGGAAGCAGACTTGATAGCAGCCGAAGATACACGTCAAACGAAGAAGCTGTGCAATCATTTTGAGATTGAAGCACCACTTGTCAGTTACCATGAACATAATCGCAAAAAGGCAGGGCAATCTCTTATTGAAGAAATAAAGGGAGGCAAGGTCGTAGCACTTGTCAGTGATGCAGGTATGCCTGCTATTTCCGACCCTGGTGAAGAGCTGGTCCAAGATGCGTTAAAGGAAAACATAAAAGTAATTTCACTTCCTGGAGCAAATGCAGCATTAACAAGTTTAATTGCGTCAGGATTGTCGACTGAACGCTTTGAGTTTATCGGGTTCTTGCCACGTCAAAATAAACAACGCGAAGCAATGCTGGACGAACTAAAAGCAAATAAATCAACCTTATTATTTTATGAATCACCACACCGCATTAAAGAAACAGTAGAGGCAATGTACAAAGTATTAGGGAACCGTAAAATAAGCATAAGTCGTGAACTAACTAAGAAATTTGAAGAGTTCCAACGAGGTACGCTAGAAGAAGCAATTGAATGGGTCAAAACAGGAACGGTGAAAGGAGAGTTTTGTTTAGTTGTGGAAGGTAGTACTGAACAACAAGCAGAAGACCACTGGTGGGAAGCATTAACAACCGATCAACATGTCAATCACTATATCGAACTCGGTATGTCCTCAAAAGAAGCAATCAAACAAACAGCACGCGAACGCAACCTCCCAAAACGCCAAATCTACAACGAATACCATAGATAGAACAAAAAGGGTGAACTTCCCTTTTTGTTCTATCTAAGCAATGAGCGAAGCCGGCGTAATGCATTTAAGCCATTGGGGCGTACTTCCCGAAAGGCGCACGCCGAGAGAAGCCAATGCTCATAATCGAGAAAGCTAGGACGAATAGAACAAAAAGGGCGACTCATTTAAGAACATACCAGTGGTAGAACGTAAATGGGTCACCCTTTTTTAAACTTATTAAGCTTGAGTTGAACGAGCAACAAATTCTTGAAGTTCTTTAATGATTTCTTCTGCACCTTGTGGGCTTAAAACAATCTTTCCATTTGCAATTGAAAGGTTTTGATCAGAAACTTCACCAGTAACTTGGCAAGTCATATTAGGCTTGTATTTCTTTAAAACAATACGGTCATTATCAACGTAAATTTCAAGTGCATCCTTTTCTGCGATATCAAGTGTACGACGTAGCTCTATTGGAATTACAACACGACCTAATTCATCAACCTTACGAACGATTCCTGTAGATTTCATTAATAGTGTCTCCTCTCAGACTAAAACAATTTCTATAACTCTTGTCATTTTTCGACAATTTTCTTTATGTTCTAAGAGTACCAGTAACTCTAAATCAAGTCAAATACTTTTTTAGAAATTTTTAGGATAGTAATAAATTACCAATTATCTTGAAACCATTGTCATTATGCGTAATTGAGCTAGGGGTGAAAAAAGTTAAATGTTAAAAATAAATGAAGAATTAGTAACAAAACTAAAAGAAGTAAATGAAAATCTTAACGATAATTATCGAAGTACGTTGAAAGATAAAACGAATATTCGACAAAAACTTCGACAATCAGCTGCAGAAATTCGACATTTACAGCGACTTTCGACAGAAGCATTAACATCTTGGTTAAATGGAAAAGAATTGGCGGCGGTTGATGGTTCTGTTAATCAGACAAAAGGCGAGGTTCCACATGTTCTTTATTTATTTCAGGCACTTGCAAAAACAACAAGTGGGTACCAATGCCAATCATCAGATGTTTTTTCTCCTTTATTACAAGACGATTTAGATGAAGATGAGCGTACTCCTGCAAACTACCGTGCCCACTTGTTAGCAAAGTTAGAGTTGCAAGTAGCTCTGCAACTCTTGGAAGAACAGCCATTAGCGATTCTTCTTATGGATGGTGCACTGTATCATTACCGAATTGATGCTCCTGAGGAGTGGGCGATCTTAAGAAGTAAAGCCCTTGAAAAAAATGTTTTACTCGTTGGTGTATCTGAAGAAATTACAACTGAAAATCTAGTAAAATTAGAGTCATTCGAACAGTATAGGAAACAACCTCATACGTATGACCGTGACCTTCTATTTGGTGTTCTGAACCAAGAAGAGATGGTTTTTATTAAACAGATTCAAAGCAAAGCAGGGTTAGAATCTGTCTGGGTGCGTCTATCATCTGACCCTGTTATTACAGGATTTGATTTGTTAGAAGAACAAGCTGCCTATAAAGAGGAGGTTGCTAATCTATTATTAACTTTAACTCCTCGAAATGGTCGAGGGATCCCCCTCTGGCTGGATCATGTTGATAAAGAAGTTAGAGTAACAGATAAACTAGTAGAAGCATTAATTGAACAATATATAGATCCAGAATTAAGAAAACGGTTCTTCGAAAAGAAACGAAAAGCGAGACCGTACTAATCAGAGCCCCTTTACACTGGGGTCTGACCCCGAATCGGGCAAACCAAAGAATAAAGGAGGAATCTTATGCAAATCGTAGGTGTCACTACCCAACATGAAGTATACGTTGCATCCAACACACACAAATTTCGGATGAATGAAATGCTAGTCATAGAGGACGAGTCTTTGTATCAACCAAAAGGAGAAGTAGTTGAGACGTTCTCTTATAACCGGTATATTCCGATGGGGTTCGATAAAGGAATAGCAGATGAGCAAGTCTTAAAAACATTAGAGCATATTGGTTATGATATCGGAGCTGATGATATCCACCTGGCGAAAGTGCGTTTGTTTGAAGAGGCCGTACAACCAATTCAAACGGGCTCTCGTGTGAGGCACCCACATTTTGACGAAATATCCTCTTTACTAGTTAAAACGGCTCCTGAGGATGGACTTGTGTTAGGAGAAGTAAAATCAACTGATTTTATTGATTCGACATTACCTGAGAATCTTAAAGGGTTATTACATATTCAAGATCACGACGGTGTTCGAGAACAAAATGGTGTTCCATTTATTTTCGACATACGAGCGATGCAGCAGTACCCACATATCGGTGTGTTTGGAGGTTCAGGCTCTGGAAAGTCTTTTGGCCTTCGTGTCATGTTAGAGGAACTAATGAAATTGCAAATTCCAACACTCGTATTTGATCCTCATTTTGAAATGAACTTCTCTACGGAAGACACTTCTGTTCAAGGCTCCCGTTCCTATCGTGAGCACTATACCGTTGTACAAATTGGGCAGGATGTCGGGGTGGATTTTTCAGCTTTAACAACAAGAGATGTTGAAAGACTTCTTTCTGCTGCTGGCTCGCTAACGGAGTCGATGATTAATGTTATTCAAACCGTTCATAAACGAAAAGATAGTTATCAATCGTTCAGTGATCGTATTGCTAACCTAGCAGAAGCATTAGAACTTGGTAAACAAAAAATCGATGCGATGTTGCATGATGGTGGGATGAGCAGGGACGAAATTTCCCGTTTTGATACATTCAAGAAGTTATTGGACCAATACGGGAGCTTGCCACTTGCTTCCATCAAAGGAATTCAGTGGCGTGCTAATCGCCTATACCAAGCAGGACTTTTCCAACAAAATATTAGAGCAATTGAACAAGGCATTCATTCAGGAAAATTGGTTGTTATACAAGGGGCCGTTTGGCTTTTGCAAGTGTTCTCAAGTTATGTGATCGGTGCGTTATACGGGAAACGGAGAACCTTTAGAGATGCGAAGCTACAACAGAAGCAAGGAGATTTTTTCCCTCCGTTTGTTGTCGTAACGGATGAGGCTCATAATTTTGCCCCAAAAGGGTATGATGCACCAGCGAAGTCGGTTCTAAAAGAAATTGCTCAGGAAGGTAGAAAGTATGGTGTCTTTCTCATTTTCGCTACACAGCGTCCAACATTATTGGATGAAACGATAACAGCTCAGTTGAATTCAAAGTTTGTTTTCCGGACAGTTCGAGGCACGGATATTCAGACGATTAAGGAAGAGACGGATTTAACACATGATGAAGGGAAGCGCCTTCCTTATTTACGCTCGGGTGATGTCTTTGTTTCATCGGCTATTATGGGGAGAACGATGGCTGTTCGGATTCGCCTAGCCCATTCAGCCAGTCCACATACATTAAATCCATTTGATGAGCTCAAGGCAATGAAAAAACAGGATTCAGAACAGTTGTTGCAAGCTCTTGATGCCTATTTTCCACTTGCAGAGATGAATATTATGAGTCAGCTTACGAAATTGAATCAAGATGCCGAGAAAAACTGGGATGTTCAAACATGGAAAAAAGAACTTGACCGGTTAAGTCATGAAGGGGTTATAAAAAAAGAGAAAACGCCATTTGCAACACTGTACAATCGCTCTTGACTATAAAGGTTGAATTAGGTATATTTTGGTTAGATTTTTATCATAATGAGAATATACAATTAGCGCGTAAAGATTTAAACTACGACAAGCATTAAAAATGAAGATTAAGTCCGATGAAGGGATGAGTACAAGTAGCAATCTATAGGTAGCAATTGCTATGCAGAGAGCCGGGGGAGCTGGAAACCGGTATAGATTCTAGTTGGAAGATGGTCCTGGGAGGAGCTTACTTTCGAGTATGGCATCGTGCCATATAAGGGAGTGACGTTGCTGGCGTTAACAGAGGAAGTCTTAGACTTCATGAGCCTTTTTGTTGTGAGATAAAAAGGAAATTTGGGTGGTACCACGTGAGAAATGCTCTCGTCCCGATTCGGACGAGGGCTTTTTGGTATGGGGAAAAAGGTGAAATATAGTTTCGTAATACATAATGAAGGCCCAAGTTGTTCAATTATTTTTCAAAATTTAAGGAGGAACTATTGTGACAGAACAAAAAAAGACATTTTACTTAACGACTCCAATTTATTATCCAAGTGATAAGCTTCATATCGGACATGCTTATACAACGGTTGCCGGCGATGCTATGGCACGTTACAAGCGTTTACGTGGATATGATGTTCGCTTTTTGACAGGAACGGATGAGCATGGACAAAAAATTGAAACAAAAGCAGCAGAAAAGGGACAAACTCCTCAAGAATTTACTGATCAAATTGTTGCTGGTATTCAAGACCTCTGGAAAAAACTTGATGTATCTTATGATGATTTCATTCGAACAACTGAAGAGCGCCATAAGAAGGTAGTCGCACAAATTTTTGAACGGTTATTGGAAAAAGGTGATATCTATTTAGATGAATATGAAGGTTGGTATTCCATCCCTGATGAAACATTTTATACAGAACGCCAATTAGTAGACCCAGTTAAAAATGAGAATGGTGAAGTGATTGGTGGAAAGAGTCCTGATAGTGGCCATCCAGTGGAAAAAGTACGTGAGCAATCCTATTTCTTTAAAATGAGTAACTATGCTGATCGCCTTTTGCAGTTTTATGAGGAAAATCCTGACTTTATACAACCAGAGTCAAGAAAAAATGAAATGATTAATAATTTCATTAAGCCAGGGTTAGAAGATTTAGCGGTTTCTCGTACATCATTTAAGTGGGGCGTACAAGTTCCGAGTAATCCTAAGCATGTTGTCTATGTTTGGATAGACGCTCTTTCTAATTATATAACAGCGCTTGGTTATGGAAGCGAAAATGAGGAACTATATAAGAAATATTGGCCTGCTGATGTACATTTAGTAGGAAAAGAAATCGTGCGTTTCCATACGATTTATTGGCCTATTATGCTCATGGCACTGGATTTACCATTACCTAAGAAAGTATTTGGCCATGGCTGGTTATTAATGAAAGATGGAAAGATGTCAAAATCAAAAGGTAATGTCGTTGATCCAGTACCTTTAATTGACCGTTATGGATTAGATGCGCTTCGCTATTACCTCCTTCGTGAAGTTCCATTTGGTTCTGATGGTGTGTTTACACCAGAAGGGTTCATTGAGCGTGTGAACTATGATTTGGCCAATGATTTAGGAAATTTACTAAATCGAACAGTCGCGATGATTAATAAATACTTTGATGGAAAGATCCCTGAGTATGTAAAGGATGCAACTCCATTTGATGCGCCTCTTGTTAAGTTAGTGGAGGAAACAGTTACAAACGTCGAAAATGCGATGGAAGAGATGGAGTTTTCGGTTGCATTATCAGCAACTTGGCAATTGATCAGTCGTACGAATAAATATATTGATGAGACTCAGCCTTGGGTCCTAGCAAAAGATGAGGCAAAGAAAGAAGAACTAGGGTCTGTGATGTATCATCTTGCGGAGTCACTACGCCAAGTATCGATTATGATTCAGCCATTTATGACAGAAACACCAAAGCGTATTTGGAAGCAGTTAGGGCTTACAGAAGAAGTTACAACATGGACAACTTTAGAAAGCTTTGCTCAAATTCCTAGTGGAACAACAGTTGAAAAAGGAGAACCGATTTTCCCTCGTCTTGATATGGAAGCTGAAGTTTCACATATCGTAGAAATAATGGGTAGCACGAAAAAAGTAGCAGAAGCGCAAGAAGAGGTACCCGAAGTTGAGGAAAATGAAATTACAATTGATGATTTTACGAAAGTTGAACTTCGTGTAGCTGAAGTGCTAAGTGCTGAACCAGTAAAAGGGGCCGACCGGTTATTGAAAATCCAGTTAGATCTTGGTTATGAGAAACGTCAAGTAGTCTCTGGTATAGCAAAACACTATACACCAGATGAATTGACTGGGAAGAAAGTCATATGTGTAACGAACTTAAAACCAGTAAAATTACGTGGTGAATTGTCACAAGGAATGATTTTAGCTGGGTCTAAAGGAAAGAAATTACAGTTGGCAACCATTGATGGAAGCCTGCCAAATGGAGCACAAGTAAAATAATGAATAAGGTTGTCTCAATGTCCTAGCCCCAAAATAGTAAGCAGGTGTATACATAGACTACGTATACAAAAATGTACTATAGGGTTAGTTCATGACGAGACAACCTTTTTGATTCATTACTAGCAATGAAAGTGACTATGTGATTTAGTTCATTGTAAAGTTTATCTAATCATGAAAGGATGTAATAGCGTGTTATTTGATACTCATGTACATTTAAATGCAGATCAATTTGATGAGGATTTAGAAGAAGTAATTGAACGTGCAAAAGAAAGTGGAGTCGAAAATATGGTTGTTGTCGGTTTTGATGAAAAAACCATTAATCGCGCTTTAGGCCTAGTTGAAAAGTATGATTTTTTGTATGCGGCAGTTGGCTGGCATCCAGTTGATGCTATTGATATGACAGATGATCATTTAAAGTGGTTAGAGGAGTTAAGTTCCCACCCGAAAGTAGTCGCACTTGGAGAGATGGGGTTAGATTATCACTGGGACAAATCACCAAAAGATGTACAAAAAGATGTGTTCCGTAAGCAAATTCGCTTAGCAAAGAAAGTAAAGCTGCCAATTGTGATCCATAATCGCGAAGCAGATCAAGATATTGTCGATATTCTCAAAGAAGAAGAGGCAAATGAAGTTGGTGGGATTATGCACTGCTTTGGAGGGAGTGTGGAAATTGCAAAGGAATGTTTAAAGCTGAATTTTCATATATCACTTGGAGGACCTGTAACATTTAAAAATGCAAAACGTCCAAAAGAAGTCGCAAAAGTCGTACCGTTAGACCGTTTGTTAATAGAAACTGATTGTCCTTATCTTGCACCCCATCCATACCGTGGGAAGAGAAATGAACCGGCTTATGTCAAACTAGTAGCAGAACAAATAGCTGAACTGCGAGACATTACGTTGGAGGAGTTAGCTATCCACACAACAGCAAATGCAAAACGAATTTTTGGCATATCTTGATAAGAGAATTTAGCTATATTTGACGAGGCTTGTCTAAATTTAAAACCATTCGAAAAGGTTCTACAGGCATAAGTAGGTGCATAGAGTGGACGTGTCGATAATTTTTTGTTTTCTTTGTAGGCATTTTATTGGATAATAGGGTCAATGCGGCGTGAAAACAAAAATAGTAAAGTTGACAAAAGGAGGTACAGTGTTTATAATTCGGACGTTGAGAAGGGGGAGTACATTGAGATGGAAACAAACAGGAGCCAACTCCTTCCTGCTATAGGTTTTGGGAAAAAGTTGGTAATCTCCGTTATCAGTCTCATTCTCTTTGTAGGCGTGATTTTGTACGCTGTATACGAGACGACTAAAGCAACAGTAACAATCTCTGCAAATGGAGAGGAAGTTACAGTGAAAACACATGCATCTACCGTTGCTGAACTGATGAAGGAGCAAGAATTAGATGTTCAAGACTATGATTTAGTAGAACCGGGCTTAGACACAGAAATTGCTAGTCATATGACTATTTCGTGGGAGCAAGCAAAGGAAGTCTTTGTTACAATGGCAGGGCTTGAAGAGCCGGTTTGGACGACCGCAGAAAATGTAGAACAACTGGTGGAAGAGTTGAAAATTGATTATAAAGAAGAAGACATTATCACACCAGATTTAAGTGAAGAAATAACTGATAAAATGAATGTATTCTATGAATCTGCTTTTCAAGTTGAGCTTACTAGTGATGGACAGCAGCAAGAATATTGGACAACTTCGACGACTGTCGCTGACTTTTTAGAGAGAGAGAGTGTTACATTAGGTGAGCTTGATCGTGTTGAGCCAGCTTTAGATAAACGGCTTAACCAAGAATCAGAAATTCAAGTAATACGTGTAGAAAAAGTCACCGATGTGGTGGAAGAGGCTGTAGCTTTTGGTACAGTCACAAAAAGGGATGACGGGTTACAATCAGGAAAAGAAGAAGTGGTGGAAGCTGGAGAAGAAGGAACTGTTGAAAAGCGTTATGAAGTTGTGCTTGAAGACGGAGAAGAAGTATCTAGAGAGCTAGTTGAGACAAAGACGGTCAAGGAAAGCAAGGACCGTATTGTAGCAGTTGGAACTAAACCTGCGCAACCAGTTTCTCGTGGGACGAATACAAGCGCAGGTTCAAGCTCAAGCTCTGAGTCGAGTTCAAATTCAAATTCAAGCTCTAGTTCAAGTTCCAATTCAAGTAATGGCCGCTCATTTACGGTTTCTGCTACAGCATATACTGCCAATTGTAGTGGATGTAGTGGGGTAACTGCTACAGGGATTAATCTTAATAACAATCGTAATATGAAAGTAATTGCCGTTGATCCGAATGTAATTCCTTTAGGATCTCGCGTTCATGTAGAAGGCTATGGTGAAGCTATAGCTGGTGATACAGGTGGTGCGATCCGAGGGAATAAAATCGATGTTCATGTACCGACTAAATCAGATGCCTTTAGTTGGGGAACAAGAAGTGTTAAAGTAACCATTCTAGATTAATATATATTGAGCACAGTGTGGTTTCCACCCTGTGCTCTTCTTTTTGTGGCTATTTTCGTAAAGGTTGTTGCTGTTAGAAGTTTTTAATCGTAGTGAAATGAAGCGAAAGTCACTCGACTCCTGTGGGATTTAGAGGTAGGGGCGAGACCCCACAGGCGCAGCCGAGGAGGCTCGGCACCTCCCCACGGAAAGCGAGTGAATGGAGCGAAATGGAACGAACATGTGAATACAAGCAAGCCCAAAAACAACAAAGTATGCGAGTCAGCCTTTTAAATAAAAAATATAAGTGTAGATCTATCCTACATAATTGGACTACAATAAATTTATTTTATTCGGTTTTCAGGATACAATAGGACTAGCATAATGGTTAGGGGTAAAGTATGAAAATTAAAGAAGTGATTGTCGTAGAAGGCAAAGATGATACAGTAGCAATTAAGAGGGCTGTTGATGCGGACACGATTGAGACGAATGGGTCAGCTGTTAGTGAGAGCACGATTGCGCAAATTATTCTTGCTAAAGAGCGCCGAGGGGTTATTGTATTGACCGACCCAGACTACCCAGGTGAAAGAATTAGAAAGATTATTAGTAATCGTGTTCCAGATTGCAAGCATGCCTTTTTACCGAAAAAAGATGCAATCTCAAAAAATCTTGACGATCTTGGTGTTGAAAATGCAACACCTGAAGCCATTCGTCAAGCATTATTGCATGCTAAAGTAGAAGATACAGAACATACGGAAATAATTGATTGGCAAGACCTTCATGCAGCAGGTCTGATTGCCGGCCCGAAATCAAAAAAAAGAAGAGAGCGTCTTGGAGAGCTGCTTCATATTGGATATGCAAATGGGAAGCAGCTTCATAAGCGACTGCAGACATTTCGAATCACGGCAGATGAATTTCAAGAAGCGATCCAACGTGTGTTTGAGGAGGAACAAGAATTATGTTAAAGGATATTGCAACACCGGCACGTACAAAAGAGATTTTAGAGAAATTTGGCTTTAGCTTCAAAAAGAGCTTGGGACAAAACTTTTTAATTGATACAAATGTTTTACGAAATATTGTAGAGGCAGCATCTATAACAGAAAAAACAGGAGTAATCGAAGTCGGACCGGGAATTGGGGCATTAACTGAACAATTAGCAAAACAAGCACAAAAGGTTGTTTCTTTTGAAATTGATCAAAGGTTGCTCCCTGTTTTAGATGAAACACTTAAGCCATACGACAATGTTAATATTATTCACTCAGATGTGTTAAAGGCAAATATTCATGAAGTGATTAACGAACAATTTCAAGGAATCGATGACATTATGGTCGTGGCAAACTTACCCTATTATGTAACAACGCCGATTTTAATGAAATTGTTAGAGGAACATCTCCCTATTCGGGGGATTGTCGTGATGATTCAAGCCGAGGTAGCTGATCGAATAGCAGCTAAACCAGGTACAAAAGAATACGGATCGTTATCAATAGCCGCGCAATACTTTGCTGAAGCTGAGCGCGTTATGACTGTTCCAGCAAGCGTATTTATACCACAGCCACGAGTTGACTCTGCAGTGCTGCGCTTAACAATCCGAGAGGAACCTGCTGTAGATGTATCGGATGAAGATTTTTTCTTTCGAGTGTTTCATGCTTGCTTTGCGAATCGTAGAAAAACAATCTTAAATAATCTTGTTCATAATTTAGGTCCAAAAGAAAAAAAGCAGGACTTTGAAGAAGCATTACATGAAGCAAGTATTGACCCTAAACGTAGAGGGGAAACTTTATCACTTCAGGAATTTGCTGACCTAAGCGAGTCTCTTTTAAAAAGATTACCTAAAAAATAGCACACTAGCCCTCTTTCTCACATATTTTAAGTGGAGAGGAGGCGTGACAATGAAGTTGAATAAAGGGGATATCGTCGCTCGCCTTTCGTATCAATGTGACTTGTTGTTTCGAATTGTAGAAGTGTATTCAGATTTCGTTGAACTTGCTGGGGAGGATATGCGCTTGCTTGCTGATGCCCCGATTGAGGATGTTGTCATCGTTTCAGAAAAAGAGCGAACAGCGCATCAGAAAAAAGCAAAGGAACTGGAGGAAAATTCTTATTTGCTTTTTAGGCAAGATGCGAAATTGATGAAACAGCGTGGTGATTATCAAGTTACATCTGGATACCAGAGCGAATCGAGTTATTTTGAGTTACGTGGGCGTGTACTTCATATAGATGGAGATGGCCTTTACCTTCGCAAATGCACCGAGTTATATAATAAATTAGGCGTTCCTGTGTATGGCGTCCATTTACATGAAAAGGAAATGCCTGAACAAATTGGTTCTTTGCTTGAAATGGTTAAACCAGATATTGTAGTCGTTACTGGGCATGATGCTTATTTGAAGTCAAAGGGCGATGCTCGTGATGTACGTTCTTACCGAAATACAAAGTATTTTGCTGAGTGTGTAAGAATTGCAAGGAAACATTCATGGAACCGTGATGAGCTTATTGTTTTTGCCGGCGCGTGCCAGTCTCATTTTGAAACATTGATAAAAGCTGGTTCGAACTTTGCCAGCTCTCCTGATCGTGTTAATATTCATGCTCTTGACCCTGTATACATCGCAGCTCGAGTTAGCTTAACATCATTCATGGATCGTGTAAGTCTCTCTGACGTTCTTCGTAACACAATCACAGGTGAAAAAGGATTAGGTGGAGTTGAGACAAAGGGCGTAATGCGGCGCGGCATGCCAATGAAATATGATCACGAATAAATAAGGCCTGCTAATTGTAATCGAACCTAGTACGTTCGGTTACAATTAGAGGTCTTTTTTTAGTTTCTGCTCGACGATGAACGTGCCACACTGCCTAAAAGAGAGCGAACAAGTTGGCAGGCCTCGCGCGTCGTGCGGATGTTGAGGAGACCACTCAACCTGCTTAAAGGCAGACGCTGGTTGCGTTCATTGGGAAAGTAGC